>DATJAE010000100.1:0-5766 GCA_035516595.1 Kofleriaceae bacterium
GGTCCGGCTCGACATCCCGAGCCACGCCTATCCGCTCGCGCAGCGCGCCGAGCTGAAGACGCGGATCGAGGCGGCGCTCCGGCCGCTCGGCGCCGCGCGCGTGACCGTCATCCCCGAGGTGGTGACCGCGTACCTCCCCGCGCCGAGCGACAAGGCGGTGCTCAAGGGCCCCAAGAACGTGCTCGCGGTCGCCGCCGGCAAGGGCGGGGTCGGCAAGTCCACCGTCGCGGTCAACCTCGCGCTCGCGCTCGCGCGCCACGGCGCGAAGGTCGGGCTGCTCGACGCCGACGTGTTCGGCCCGTCGATCCCGACCATGCTCGGCGCGCCGGAGGTGCCGCCGCAGGCCAGCAAGGACTCGCGGATCGTGCCGGCGATCCATCACGGCCTGCGCGTGATCTCGGTCGGGTTCTTCGTCGACAAGGACGAGGCGGTGGTGTGGCGCGGCCCGATGGTGCACCGCCTGCTCCAGCAGTTCCTCGGCGACGTCGACTGGGGCGAGCTCGACTACCTGGTGTGCGACCTGCCGCCCGGCACCGGCGACGTCCAGCTGTCGCTGTCGCAGCTCATCCCGATCGCGGGCGCGGTGATGGTGACGACGCCGCAGGAGGTGTCGATCATCGACGTGGTCAAGGGCATCGCGATGTTCGAGAAAGTCGAGATCCCGATCCTCGGGATCCTCGAGAACATGAGCTACTACAAGTGCCCCGCGTGCGGCCACACCGACGAGATCTTCAGCCACGGCGGCGGCAAGCGGCTCGCGCAGGAGGTGGGCACGCAGTTCTTCGGCGAGATCCCGATCGACACCCGGATCCGGTTCGGCGGCGACGCCGGCGTGCCGATCGTGGTGGCGAGCCCGGACTCGGAGAACGCGCAGCGCTTCATGGACCTGGCGACCCGGGCCGCGCTCGAGATCGCCAAGAACGTGCTGTCCAGGCCCAAGCGGACGCCGCGCCTGCCGGTCATCAAGTAAAGTTGTCACGCACTCCGGAGGCGCGCGGCCGCGCGTTCTGGGTACGCTGGCGCTCCGGTGGGTGGAACCACGGCGCTGACGCTGGGTGACGTCGAGCGCGCGATCGCGGCTCGCGATCCGCAGCTCGGTGAATTGCTCGTGCGCTATCTCGCGCAGGGCGATCCCGAGCCGGGCCGGCCCGAGCTCGACGACGGCGATCCCGACGCGCCGACGCCCGATGTCCCGGCCGGCGCGTTCACGCTCGCGCGGCTCCAGGTCGCGATCTCGCCGCGCGGGCTCGCCGGCAAGACGCCGACCGAGCGCAAGCTGGCGCGCCGCGAGGCGTTCGCCGCGGCGGCCGGCTCGCCGTTCGCGCCGCCGCGCCTGCGCATCGGCCAGGTCCTGATCGAGCTCTACGAGCGGGGCGAGCCGCACGGCCGCGCCGCGCTGATCCACGCGTTCGCGCAGGCCAACCTGCGCTGGGGCGTGTGGCAGGCCGCCAAGACGATCTACAAGCGCGCCGAGCAGCGCCACGACGCCGCGCTGTTCGGCGTGCTCGCGTATCGCTTCGACGCGATGGCGACGACACCGCACGCCGAGCTCGGCGGCGGCACGCTGACCTACCTGCGCCGGCGCGCGTGGCGCTACCTGCGCCAGCTCGGCCGCGCGGTGCCGGAGGCCTACGTCGTGTTCGCGTGCGAGGTGCTGCGGCACTATCCGGCGTCGTATCGCGGCGGCTCGTGGGTCGCGGCCCACATCTGGGCGCACGGCCAGATGCGGCACGCGCGCGCGTCGTGGTCGTTCGCGCCGCCCGGCCAGCTCGCGCAGCGCGCGTACCCGCCGGCGTGGCAGCTGTCGCCGGCGCCGCTGCTCGGCCTGCTCGAGAGCGCGCTCAACGAGCAGGTGTGCGACTTCGCGATCGCCGCGCTGCGCACCGATCACCCGCTCGCGCTGCGCGCGGTCGAGCCGGCCTGGCTGGCGCGGCTCGGCCGCCGGCCGATCGCGGCGATCCACGCGTTCGTCGTCCAGCTGATGAAGGACAGCCCCGAGCTCCACCAGTCCAAGCTGCGCGGCCTGGGCTTGCACGACACCGTGATCGGCTTCCTGCGCTCGCCGTCCGAGGCCGCCCGCGCGTTCGCGCTCGAGTACGCCGCGGCGCACGCGCCGGATCTGACGATCGCCGAGCTGGTCGAGCTCGTCCTGCAGGGCGGCGCGGTCGGCAAGTTCGCGGCGGCGCGGCTCGAGGCGCGGCCGCCCGGCGAGCTCGGCATCGCGGTGCTGTGCCGGCTGCTCGTCGTCGCCGAGGCGCCGTGGGCGGCGCTCAAGCTGGCGCAGGGCTATGCGCCCGGCCAGCTCGACGTCGCGACGTTCGTCGACACCGCGGTGCGCGGCGCGGCGGCCTACAACGCGCTGGTCAAGTTCTACAACGACGCGCACGCGACGATCCCGGCCGGACATTTCACCGCGCTGGTCGACGATCCGCGCATGGCAGCGCCGAACCAGCGCGGCGTGATGACGACGGTCTTCGCCGAGCTGGCCAAGCGAGCGGCGCGCGACATCGGCATCGCGTGGATCCAGCGCTCGTTCGAGCGCCGCGACCGCACCGACGTCGTGGCGCGCTGGCTCGACGCCGGCATGCTGAGCGGGCCGGACCTCGACGTCGACTGGCTGAAGGGCCTGGTCGCCAAGCCGCGGCTGCGCCCGCTCGCGCTGCGCCTGCTCGGCGATCGCCGGCGGGTCGCGCCGTCGAGCGTGGGCCTCGCGTGGCTGCTCGAGCTCGCGCGCTCGTCGGATCGCCCGCTCGCCGAGTTCGCGCAGCGCATGCTGCTCGAGAGCTTCGAGCCGGATGATTTCGCCAGCTCGGACGCGACGGCCGCCGGCCATCCCGGCGTCGCGAAGGTGTGGGAGCTCGCGACCGGCAAGAAGCAGCCCGAGGCGGTGCGCGCGTTCGCCGCGACCTACCTCCAGGCGCATCACCCCGACCTCGGGCCGCGCCTGCCCGAGGCCAAGGCGCTCGGGATCAAGCCGCGCCTGGGCCACGACGCCTACGCGCTCGCGATCGTGCGGCCGCTGCTGTCGGACGATCGCGCCGACGTGCGGCGGCTCGCGGTCGCGATCGCCGGCGAGGAGCTCGCGCGCTGGAACGTGCCCGACGTGCTCTACGAGCTGGCCGGCTCGCCGTATCGCGAGCCGCGCGTGCTCGGCGCCGAGCTGCTGCTCGGCATCGACGGCGATGCGCGGCGCGTACCGGCGGCGTGGCTCGACGGCCGCCGGCTGTTCGCGCTCGCCGAGAGCCCGCACAAGCCGGCGCGCGAGGTCGCGCTGACCCTGATCCGCAAGCTCTACGATCGAGTGGGCGGCGCCGAGCGCCTGGCGTGGCTGATGGACAGCGCGGATCGCGACGTCCGGCTGTTCGCGGTGCGGCTGTTCTGGGAGCGCCACCGGCCCAGGCCGTGGCCCGACGACTTCGCGCCGCGCAAGGCGATCGGCGCGCCGATCGCCTTCCAGCGCTTTGCCGACCTCGCGGCGCTGCGCGAGTTCGCGCGCGTCGTGCTGTTCGGCCTGCCGCCGGGCCGGATCGGCGAGCGCGATCCGATCGCGCCGGGCGCGCCCGCGCCGGAGCGGCCGCTGCCCGCGGCGATCGCGAAGCGCCGGATGATCGAGGCGCTGCGCGACGTCGCGCTCGAGGACGTCGAGCTCGCGCGCGCGGTCGCGCCGCTGTTCCGCGAGTTCGCCGAGTCCAACGCCAAGGGCGAGTGGCAGGCCAGCGTCCAGGCGCTGGTCGCGCTGCGCTCGCGCCACCGGGAGCTCGCGCCGTGAACGGCGGGTGGCTCGAGCGGCTCGAGGCGATCGCGGCCGGCCGCGAGGTCGTCGCGGTCGCCGGCTGGCGCGATGCACCGGGCGTGACCGGCTCGCGCGTCCACGTCCTGCCGGTCGCGCTGCTCGACGGCAAGGCCGCGGGGTGGTCGCTCGACGCCGGTGCCGCGGTGCGCGCGCTCGGCTTCGCGGGCGACGAGCTGCTGGTGACCGGCGGCGACGACGGCCGCGTGATCGCGTGGGACCTCACCGGCCAGCGCGCGCTCGCGACGATCGAGCTCGGTGCGCCGGTGCGCGCGCTGGCGATCGACGGGGCCGCCCAGCGCAGCGAGCCAGGCGCGATCGCGGTCGGCACCGCCGACGGCGCGCTGCACGTGATCGGCTTCGCGATCGCCGGCGGTACGCCGCGGCTCGCCGCCGGCGCGCGGCGGCCGCTGAGCGACGGCGCGATCGCCGCGGTCGCGTTCGATCCGGCGGGGCTGGTCGTCGCCGGCGCGGCCGATGGCCAGCTGTGGATCGCGCCGCCCGGCGAGCTCGCGGCGGCGCGCGCGGTGTCGCCCGGCGGCGATGGCGGGATCCGCGCGATCGCGTGCCTGGGCGACGGCCGCGCCGCGATCGGCTGCGGCGATGGATCGATCCGGCTGTGCTTCGTGGTCGGCGATGTCGAGGCGATCGATCGCTCGGGCGATCACGGCCACGCCGGTGCGGTGCGCGGGCTCGCGCTCGGCCCGGTGATCGTCGACGACGCCGGCCGCGAGCAGCCGCGCCGGCTGGTTTCGGTCGGCGACGACGGCGCGATCAAGTCGTGGCTGATCGATGGCGCGCGCCGGCCGCGCACGCTCGAGCCGGGCGCCGGCCCGCTCGCCGCGATCGCCTACCAGCACGGCGCGGTCGCGAAGACGACGGCGATCGGCCGGCTGTGGATCGCGAGCGCGGCGCGCGTCGTGGTCGCGCTGCCGCTCGGCCCCGACGCCGAGCTCGGCGAGCCGCAGAAGCTGGGCAGCGCGCTCGATCAGATCGAGGCCGAGCTGCGCGATCCGCGCGCCGCGGTCAAGGTCAAGCTCGACGCGGTCGAACGGCTCGCCGGGATCGCCGAGGACGAGGCGCGCGTGCTGCTCGATCTCGCGCTCGCGACCGCGCCGCCCGAGGTGCAGATCGCCGCGACGCGCGCGATGGTGCGCTCGGAGCGCCGGCAGAGCCGGCCGGCGGTGCGCGCCGCGCTGTCCGCGGCGCAACCCGAGCTGCGCGCCGCCGCGTTCTCCGCGCTGCTCGAGCTCGAGCGCGACCAGCCGCTCGCCGCGCTGCGCCCCGCGCTCAAGGTCGCGTCCGAGGACGTGCGCGCGCGCGCGGTCGACGCGCTCGCGCCGCTCGCGAAGACCTCGGTGATCGCGGCGGGCATGATCGCCGACGCGCTGCGCGACAACCATCCCGCGGTGCGGCGCCGCGCGTTCCAGGCGTTGCGCCAGGTCTCGACCGATCCGATCGACGCGATCCGGACCGCGCTCGCGCGCGGCACGCCCGACGTGCGCGCCGAGGCGCTGCTCCACCTCGGCTTCGTGGTGCGCGCCGCCGACCCGCCGGCCCGCGCGCTCGCCGCGAGCGCGCTCGACGACGCCGATCCGGGCGTGCGCACCTCGGCGTTCCTCGCCGCCGTGATGCAGCGGCCGCGCCTGGCCGCGCGGCTCGACGCCGTCGTGCCGAGCCTCAAGCAGGCGTTCGCGCAGGTCGCCGGCCAGCTCGGCACGCCGCTCGCGCTGCCGCCCGATCCGGGCGTGACGCTCGACGACGACGAGCTCGAGCCGGTGTTCGCCGCGCTCGCGTGTCGCGCCGGCGACGCCGCGATCCGCGGCGCCGGCTGCCTGCTCGCGCTCGGCGATCCGCGCGCGCTCGGTGCGGTGCTCCAGCTGACGCGCGAGGCCGATCCGGCGCTGCGCCGCGGCGCGACCGCCAACCTGATCGGGGCGATCGCGCGCTGGCCCGACGACGATCGGCTGAGCGCG
>DATJAE010000101.1:0-2996 GCA_035516595.1 Kofleriaceae bacterium
GAGCGCGTCGGGCGCGAGCGGGCGCACCTCGCGGCCGCAGCGGCGCGCGACGCGCGGCACGATCGACGCGCACAGCGCCGCGAGATCGGCGGTGCGCGCGCGCAGCGGCGGCACGACGATCTCGACGACGCGCAGCCGGAAGTACAGGTCCTCGCGGAACTCGCCGCGCGCGACCATGTCGGCGAGCTTGCGGTGGGTGGCCGCGACGATCCGGACGTCGACCGCGACCGGCTGGCTCGCGCCGACCCGCACCACCGCGCGATCCTCGAGCACGCGCAACAGCTTGGGCTGGAGCTCGAGCGGCAGATCGCCGATCTCGTCGAGAAACAGCGTCCCGCCGTGCGCCGCTTCGAAGGCCCCGACGCGCGTCGCGTGCGCGCCGGTGAACGCGCCGCGCTCGTGGCCGAACAGCTCGCTCTCGAACACGCTCGCCGCGATCGCGCCGCAGTCGACGTGCAGGAACGGCCCGCCGGCGCGCGGCGACGCGGCGTGCAACGTGCGCGCGACCAGCCCCTTGCCGGTGCCGCTCTCGCCGAGCACGAGCGCGCTGGCGTGCGAGCGCGCGACCCGCGCGATCGTGTCGCGCAGCTCGCGGATCGCGCGCGACTCGCCGACCAGGCTCGCGCCGTCGCTCGCCGCCTCGACCCGCCCGCGCAGGAAGCGGTTCTCGTCCTCGAGCCGGCCGTGCAGCTCGCGGATCTCGACGTTCTGCGCCTCGAGCGCGCGCGACAGCTCGGCGATCGTGCCGTAGGCGCGCGCGTTGCCGAGCGCGACCGCGAGCTGGCTGGCGAGCGCGCCGAGCAGGTCGCGATCCTGCGACGAGTACAGATCGCCGCTCCGGCGCGGGCCGAGCACGAGCCGCGCACCGGCGCCGGCGACGTCGACCGCGAGCCCGCCGCCGGGCGCGACCGGCTCGGCCGGCATGTCGCCGACCGCGTGCGCGATCCGCCACGCCTCGCCGTCGCGCACGTACAGCGCGCCGCGCTCGGCCCGCACCGCGCGGACGACCTGCTCGACCGCCTCGCGCGCCAGCTCGCCCGGCTCGCGCAGCCGCGCCAGGCTCTCGCCGACCTCGCGCAGCGCCTCGACGTAGTGGCGGCGATCGCGGAAGAAGCGGTGGTCGAGCCAGCGCAGCACGCGCGCGCGCAGCGGCCCGAACAGCGCCGCCGCGGCCAGGCCCGCGGCGAGGTGCGGCCACGGCCCGGCGTCGCCGACCAGCCGGCCGGTGAGCCAGCCGGTCGCGAGCACGATCGCGAGGTAGACCAGCGCCGCCGCGCCGGTCGTCACCGCGTAGCCCAGCGAGCTGGCGATCAGCGCGTCGACGTCGGCCAGCCGCACGCGCAGCACCGCGAAGCCGTACGCGAGGAACCACAGGATCGCGACCGCGACCACGAACGGCTGGTAGCGGACGAGCAGGAAGCGATCGAGATCGAGGTACGCGACCGGCACCGCCGCGATCGCCGGCAGCGCGCACACCGCCTGGCCGAACATCGACCAGCGCAGCTGCGCGCGCAGCTCGCCCTGTGCGACGCGATGGGCGCGGACCTGCACCCACAGCCCCGCCACGACGTGCAGCGGGATCACCGCGATCTGCGCGGCGATGCAGCCGACCATCCACGGCAGCGCGCGATCGCCGCCGCCGCGCGCGTAGTCGGCGATCGCGACCGCCAGCGCGGCCATGCAGCCGCCGCCGAGCACCAGCGCGAGGGCGGTCGCGGCGCGCCGCAGGCGCCGCGCGGCCGGCTGCCACGCCGCGCGGTGCGGCAGGTCGAGCGCGAGGTCGAGCGCGATCTTCGGCCCGGCGAACAGCGCGAGCAGGAACGCCACGCCGAGCCCGGGATGGACGAGCAGCCGGGTCCACGACAGGGCGCCGACGTAGACGATCGTGTAGATCACCGCGGTGCGATAGAACCGGCGCGCGACCACGTCGTCGGGCCGCCCGATCCGGGCGACGAGTCCCAGGCCGAGCAGCACCGCGGCCAGCGCGCCCGCCACCAGCGCCGACCACGGCGGCGGCGAGGCGCCGAGCACGATCCGCACGTTGCCGCGCGACGTGCCGAGCACGACCGCCTCGCCGGGGGCGCGGCCGAGCACGCGCGCGGCGTAGTCGAACGTGCCGGCGACCGGCGCGCCGTCGATCGTCTCGATCACGTCGCCCTCGCGCAGGCCGGCGCGGTCGGCCAGCCCGCCCGGCACGACGTCGGCGACCCGCCGCCCGACGAACGCCTGGAAGCCCTTGTCGGGCGCGCGCCACGCCGCGACCACCACCGCGATCGCGTAGGCGAGCGCGAGCGCGGCCGGGGCGATCACCCAGCGCGAGGGCCGACCAGCAGGCACGCCGCGGTTATCGATCGAGAGCCCGGGCGGTTCAACGGCGATCTACCAGGTCAGCCAGTTCGGCGAGGTCGGCGGCGCATCCGGCCCGATCGTCTCGACGTGCTGGAACGACGCGGTGGCGCCGGGTGGCACGACCACCGGGCCGGTGCGCGCGAGCGATCGCACCTCGCCCTGGATGTTCGCGAGCCACACCGCGCGCGACGAGTCGTTGACGACCCAGATCACGGCCAGCTCGTCGCCGCCGGTCTCGACCGCACGCGCCTCGATCGCCGGATCGACGTCGATCGCGAGCAAGCGATCGACCCGGATCTCGCCGCCGCGGTCGCTCACGACCAACAGCGGCTGGTTGTGGCGCATCGCCCAGTAGCCGAGCGCGACGCCGGCCGCGATCGCGACCGGGGGCAGCCAGCGCGCGACCGCCCGCGCCAGCCAGCGCCGCCCGACGACCGCGCGCGGGATGCGCGGCGGCACGCTCGCGGCGCGGCGCAGCCACATGATCAGGCTGCACGCCACGATCACCGCGAGCGACAGGCCGAACAGCAGATCGCGCTCGGTCGGGGTCAGCACGGGGCAAGCATCGCGCGGCCGAACCGACCGCGCCAGGGTCAATCGAACTTGCCGCCGATCCAGCCGCCGAGCCGCGAGCCGAGGTAGCCGCC
>DATJAE010000102.1:0-7801 GCA_035516595.1 Kofleriaceae bacterium
AGCCCGCTGCGCACGCGACCGCGCCGGCCGCGATCGCGACCGGGATGCGCCACCCGCCGAGCACGCGGTAGAGCAGCACGCCGTCGCCGAACCCGCTGAACGCGCCGTTCGCGAGGTACCACGCCGCGTGGACGACCAGCGCCAGCCCGATCGCGCGCGCGATCCGGCGGCCGAGGCCGTCGCCCCGCACCGCCAGGCGCAGCGCCAGGCCCGCGATCGTCTCGATCGCGATCCCGGCCATCGCGATCGCGAGCTGCGCGGCGAGCTGCGCGTCGGGAAGCTCGTACCGGATCCAACCGCCGGCGAACCAGAACAGCTGGACCTGGGTGACCCGCGCCCCGACCGCCAGCGCCACGCCGCCATGGCCGACGAGCTCGTGCGCGACCAGGCCGAACCGGCTCGTGGCGAGCGCCACGCTCGCGAGCAACCCCGCGAGCCGCAAGACCTCACGATAGCCAGATGTGCGCATGTCGGGGAGCGGGTTATCATTATTCTATGGGACGGGAGCTCCTGCTCGCGGCGTCGTGCGTCGCCTTGTGCGGCGTGGCCCGGGCCGGGACCCGGCCGAAGGTGATGATCGACACCAAGCCCGAGGGCGCGACGGTCTACCTCAACGACAAGGAGTCCGGAATCGCCTGCGCCCCGACGCCGTGCGAGGTCGAAGCGCCGAGCGAGCCCACCGCGATCATCATCGAGCTCGACAAGTACGGGCCGGTGATCGACATGCTCGATCCGCCGAAGCGAACGCGCGACCGCAAGCCGCCGGTGCGCCACTGGGACCTCGAGATCGTGGTCGGCACGCTGGTGGTCGACGACCCGATCGCGACGGGCGCGACGATCACCATCGATCAGAAGGAGCGCGGCAAGGCGCCGGCGCACTTCGACATCGAACCCGGCGGCCATCAGGTCGTGGTCTCGCTCCGGGGCAAGAACCTGTTCGACGACTTCGTCGACGTCGATGCCGGCAAGGAGACCGAGGTGCCGGTGCGCGCGCCGCCCAAGGAGGTCGCCCGGCAGGCGCCGCCGGATCCGCCCGGCGGCGAGGAGGGCGAGGGCGAGGGCAGCGCCAAGCCGGTCGTGGTCAAGCATACCGAGGCCCAGGCGCCGCGCGACCGGTTCATCTCGATCGACGCGGTCGCCGACATCGGGTTCCGGCGCTTCACCTATCAAGATCCGGTGCTCGGCCCGCTGTCGCCGGAGCGCGAGGACGGCCAGACCATCGTCGGCCCCGCGATCGAGCTGTGGCCGGCCGAGATGCTCCACGCCCACGTGCTGCGCGGGCTGTCGATCTACGCGCGCATCGAGTTCCCGGTGAACAGCCAGGCGGTGACCGACACGATGAACAACCCGGTCGGCGCCCAGACCAACTGGCTGAGCATGGAGGCGAGCCTGCGCGAGAAGTGGATCTTCGGCGACAGCTTCATGCTCGAGGTCAGCGGCGGCTACGTGCAGGACCAGCTCGGCTTCAAGGGCGATCAGTCGTACGTCGACATGCTGCCCGACGCCGATTACCAGTCGCTGCGCGCCGGCGTGCGGCTCGGCCTGGTGTTCGGGACGTTCGAGCCCTACGTCGCGGGCGAGACCCGCATCGTGCTGTCGGGCGGCACGCTGCCGTCGCGGTTCGACACCGCGAGCGCGACCGCGGTGCGCGGTGCGGTCGGCTTCGCGGGCAAGATCGGGCCGATCTACCTGCGCGCCGAGGCCTCCGACCTGCACTACAACTGGACGTTCCACTACGACAGCCAGAACGATACGTACGAGGCGAGCGGCGCGACCGACAAGGTGCTCGAGGTCACGATGCTGGCCGGTTTTCAGTACTGATCCCGGGAAGATTTCGCCCGCCCCGCGTTGGGCTGGCGGATGGCGGTCACAAATCGCCTGGAGCTGTCTCTGCCGGGACAGCGCATGGATTCCCTGGCCCTGCCCCTGCCGGAGCCGCAACGCGCGGCGAGCACGCGCGCGATCGCGGAGGCGGTGCGCGCGCACGACGCGCTGCTGCTCGCGACCGCGCGCAAGCTGTGCCGCAACGCGGCCGACGCCGATGACCTGGTGCACGACACCTACGAGCGCGCCCTGCGCTCCTGGGACCGCTACGACGAGCGCGGCAACGTCAAGAGCTGGCTCATGGCGATCCTGCACAACCTGTTCATCGATCGCTGCCGGCGCGCGCGGCGCGATCCGCGCACCACGCCGGTCGAGCTGTGCGAGGTCGCGACGCCCGAGCCCGCGCCGGCGCCGGCGTGGGCCAGCGTCACGGGCGAGCACGTCGCGCGCGCGCTCGCCGCGATCGGGCGCGACTTCCGCGAGGTCTACGAGCTCCATGCCGCCGGCCGGTCGTACGACGAGATCGCGGCCGAGCTGTCGATCGCGAAGGCGACGGTGGGCACGCGCCTGTTGCGCGCGCGCAAGAAGCTCAAGGACGCGCTGGTGCGCGAGCTCGAACAGGAGCGGTCATGATGGACTGCGCGCGACAGCCCGACGTTCACGCCCTCGCCGACGGCGAGCTCGCCGGCCTCGCGGCCGAAGCGGCCCGCGATCACGTGGCGAGCTGCGCGACCTGCCAGGCCGAGCTCGCCGACGTGCTCCAGCTCGCGGCGCTGCCGGCGGCGCGACTCGCCCGCGTGGAGCCCGCGATCATTCCGCTGGCGTGGTACCGCCGGCGCGCGCCGCAGCTGGCGCTGGCCACCGCGATCGTCGCCGCGGCGGCGTGCGCGCTGCTCGTGCTCGGCCGCCGCGCGCCCGAGCCGGCGCCGCGCGGCCCCGCGATCGCGCTCGGAACGACCCGACAGCTCGAGGCGCGGATCAGCTGGGGCGACGCCGCCGCGTGGCGCGCCTACGACGTGCCGCGCGCCGGCGAGCCGGCGCACGAGGCGATCCCGCTGACCGCGCTCGCCGAGGCCGAGCGTGCGGGCGACGCGCACGGCGTCGGAGTGCTCGCGCTGCTCGACGGCGAGCGCGCGCAGGCCGCGAGCTACCTCGATCGCGCCGGCGCGACGCCCGACGTGCTGGCCGATCGTGCCGCGCTCGCGCTCGCCGATGGTCAGCCCGAGCGCGCGCTCGCGCTCGCCGACGCGGTGCTCGCACAGCAGCCGGATCACACCGCCGCGCTGTGGAACCGCGGGCTCGCGCTGCGCGATCTGGGCCTGGGCCGCGGCGCGGCGGCGGCGTTCCGCGCGGTCGCGGCGCATCGCGAGCCGGGCTGGGCCGACGAGGCGAGCCGGCGCGCCGCCGCGCTCGACGCCGAGACCGACGCGCTCGAGCAGCGCTTCGACCGGCTCAACCGCGCGTCGGTCTCGCTCGCCGGCGGCGCGCTCGAGCTGACGATCGACGACGCGCGCGCCGAGCCCGGCTACGCGCGCGGCATCCTGTACGACGCGATCCGCTCCGCGCCCAGCCGCGAGCGCCTCGCCAAGCTGCGCCCGCTCGCCGACGCGATCGACGCGGCCGACGGCGACACCGCGCTCGCCGACGCGCTCGATCGCGCCGCGGCGGGGCTGCACCCCGAGCTCGCGACCCGCTATGGCGAGCTGGTCCGCGCGCTGTCGGTCGAGGCGCGCTTGACCGCGCCGACCGGCGACGAGCGGCCGCTGCCGACCGGCGCGGCGCGCCCGGCGCTGCTCGGCGAGCTGCGCGCGGCGCACGCCGACGATCTGCTGCTCGGCGTGCTGATGAAGCTCGGCGACAACCGGCGCACGGTCAACCCCGACGAGCTCGCCGAGTTCGCGCGGCTGGCCCAGGCCTCGCCCGATCCGTGGATGCAGATGCTCGGCCTCCAGGAGCAGGCACAGGTCGCGCTCGATCGCGACGACCTGATCGGCGCCGAGGCGATCCTGCTGCGCGCGCGCCAGCGCTGCGCGCAGGGCGCGCCGGCGTTCCGCTGCATCACGATCGGCAAGCTGATCGGCAACCTCTACCTGCGCTTGCTGCGCTTGCCCGAGGCGCGTGCCGCGGTCGCCGACACCTGGCTGCTCGCGCGGCGCTCGGGCGAGTGGTTCCTGCAGGGCGACGTGCTCCAGCTGCTCGCCCAGCTCGCGCTGGTCGGCGATGACTCGGCCGGCTCGACGCTGCCACTGCTGCGCGCCTACACCGACGAGGTCGTGCTGCGCTTTCCGAAGGGCGCGGGGCTCGACGACTGGCGCTGCCAGACCGCGGCATGGAGCCGCACGATGCAGGCGCTCGACCTGGTCGATCAGCTCCAGATGACCGCGGCGCGCCGCGAGCTCGCCGGGCCGGCGTGCAAGTCGATCGACGATCCCACCCAGGCCGCGACCGCGCTGTACGTCCGCGCCGTGCTGGCCGAGGCGAGCGCGACGCCCGCCGACATCGCCGCGCTGCGCGCCGACATCGCCGCGCTGCGCGCGTCGCCGGGGCTGCGCCCGAGCGAGCGCATCCTGCTCGACCACGCCGAGGGGCGCGCGCTGATCGATCGCGACCCGGCGACCGGCGAGGCGCTGCTCCGCCGCGCGATCACCGAGGCACGCGCGCTGCCGTCGTCGGCGATCGAGGCGCACCGGACCGCGGCCTGGAGCTACGCGGTGCTCGCGATCTCCGCCGCCCGGCACGGCGACGGCGACGCGACGCTCGGTCTGCTCGGCGAGGAGCAGGGCCTCGCGGTGCCGCACAGCTGCGTGCTCGGGCTCGCGGTCGACGACCAGCGCCGCGCGTTCGCGGCCCGCGACGCCGCCGGCAAGCCGGTGGTCCGCTACGACGAGGAGCGCACCACCCCGGCGATCGACGGTGCGACGCTCGTGCCGGCCGACATCTCCGCCGCGCTCGCGGGCTGCCCCGCGGTCGACGTGATCGCACGCCCGCCGATCCACGGCATGGCGCGGCTGTTCGGCGAGGCCGTCGCGTGGCGCTACCTGTCGCGCCGCGCGGGCCCGGTCGGCCCGCCAGGCACGCGGCGGCTGGTGATCGCCGATGTCGCGCCGCCCGCAGCGCTCGACCTGCCGCACCTCCAGAGCTGGCCGAGCGATGGCGACGTGCTGAGCGGGCCCGAGGCCACGCCGAGCCGCGTGCTCGCCGCGATCGGCGGCGCCGGCGAGGTCACGATCCACGCGCACGGCCTGGTCGACGTCGCGCAGCCCGACGCGTCGTACCTCGCGCTGTCGCCCGACCCGGCCGGCAAGTTCGCGCTGACCACCGGCGACGTGCGCCGGGCGCGCTTCGCGACCAGCCCGCTGGTCGTGCTCGCCGCGTGCCGCGCGTCGCAGGCCGCGCCGGTGTTCCACGACACGTGGAGCCTGCCCGCCGCGTTCGTCTACGCCGGTGCGCGCGCGGTGATCGCGTCGGCCGCGCCGATCCCCGACGCCGACGCGGCGCCGTTCTTCGACGCGGTCCGCGCGCGCGTGCGCGCCGGCGCCGCGGTCGCGATCGCGGTGCGCGACGTGCGCCGCGACTGGCTCGCCGCCGGCCGCGGCGACTGGGTCCGCGACGTCATCGTCTTCGAGTAGTCCCCTTTTCCAGGAGCCATCCGTGAAGACTCTCGCCCTGTTCGCCATCGCCACGACTGCTGCTTGCGTCTCTCCACCCGCCACGTCGAACGACCAGAACGAGCTCGCGATCGGCGTCAACGAGCCGGCCGGCACCCAGCCGCCCCCCGACGTCACCACCGCGGTCCAGTGGACCAGCAAGATGACCGGCGCCGACATCTGGCCGGCCGATCCTTCGATCTTGAGCTGCCACGTCGTGACGCGCGCCGGGCAACCCGATGCCAACGGCAACGCCACGTTCTACGCGTTCGTGGTGTGGAACGCCGACCAGGTCGGGGCGATCTTCTGGATCCAGGACGGCGCCGACGGCACCGACTTCATCGACAAGGAGCTCAACGTGTTCGCGGCGCGTAACGGCGCGAACCCGACCTACCGTCTGGCCTCGAGCGATGGCAACCCGCTCGGCGGCACCTCGCCCGCGCCGCACCCGAACGTCACCACGTTCTCGGAGAGGTACCTGGGCCTGATCAAGACCTACGCGGCCGACGCCGACCGGGACACCCGGGCGTTCCTCGACGACACCAACTACGGCCAGTAGACGGTCGCGGCCCGGCGGGGGTCGACTCGTCGGGGCAAGATCTTCCGTCGGCGGCGTTACCACACCGCGCAGGTCTTCGCCGGATGCATCGGCGTGCCCGGCGCGCAGCTCCACGCCTGCGCGAACGCCGGGAAGTTGCGGAGCATGCCGTAGACGCGGAACTTGGCCGGCGCGTGCGGATCGCTGGTGAGGAAGCGCAGCAGCTCCTCGGGACGGTACTTGGCGCACCACGCCTGGCCGACCGCGAGGAAGAACTGCTGGTCCTCGGTGAAGCCGTCGGCGACGTAGGTCTTGGCCGCGCCCTTGCGCAGCGCGCGATAGGCCAGGAACGCCATCTTCACGCCGCCGAGGTCGGCGATGTCCTCGCCGAGCGTGAGCCGGCCGTTCACGAACTGGCCGGGCGCCGCCTCGAACGTCTGGTACTGGTCGGCGACGCACCTGGCCTTGGCGTCGAACGCCGCCTTGTCGGCCGGCTGCCACCAGCTCGCGAGGTTGCCGCTCGCGTCGAACTGCGCCCCCTGGTCGTCGAATCCGTGGGTCAGCTCGTGGCCGATGATCATCCCGGTGCCGCCGAGGTTCGCGGCGACCGCGCGATCGAGCCCGAAGAACGGCGGCTGGAGCCCGCCCGCCAGGATCGCGGTCGAGTTCGCGGTCGGCTCGTAGTAGGCGTCGACCTCGAACACGTTGGCGCGCCACTCGCCGCGATCGACCGGCTTGCCGGCGCGCGCCATCACGTGGTGATGCTCGAACGCCTGCGCGCGCAACAGGTCTCCGCCGAAGTCGTCGCGCCTGACGTCGAAGTCGTAGCTGCGCCAGCGCTCGGGGTAACCGACCATGCGCGACACCGTCGCGAGCTTGTGCTCGGCGACCTGCTTGGTCGCGTCGCTCATCCAGTCGAGCTGAGCGATCTCGCCGCTCATCGCCTGGTCGATCGCCTCGACCAGGTTGCTCGCCGCCTGCTTGGCCTGGGCCGGGAAGTACTTCGCGACATATTGCTGGCCGAGCAGCTCGCCGAGCGCGCTCGCGGTCGCGGCGACGCAGCGCTTGGCGCGATCGGCCTTCTCGGGCTGACCGGTGATCGCCTTGTCCAGCGCGAACGCCTCGTCGTCGAACGCCTGCGGCAACGCGATCGCCTGATGCTCGAGCAGCTGGTAGGTGAAGTAGCTCGCCCACTGCGCGGGCTTGAACCGGGTGCGCAGCCCGTCGAGCGCGGCGAAGTACTTCGGCGTACCGACCACGATCTTCGCGCTCGGCGCGACCCCGAGCGCCTTGAAGTACGCCTTCCAGTCGATCGAGCGGGTGAGCTTGGCCAGCCCCTTGGCGTCCATCGCGTTGTAGGCGGCCTGCGGATCGCGCTGCTCGACCGACGTCTTGGTGAGCTTCGCGAGCTCGCTCTCGATCGCGACGACATCGCCCGCCGCGGCGTCGACCTTGGCCGGCGGCGTGCCGGCGAGCGCGAGCATCCTGGCGACGTGCGCGCGATACGCGTCGAGCTTGTCCTTGAACATCGGCTTGACGTAGTAGTCGCGATCGGGCAGGCCGAGCCCGCCCGCGTCGAGCTCGGTGACGGCCGTCGCCGAGTCCTTGAAGTCGGCGTCGGCGGCCTCGTTCCACACCACCGGGATGCCGACCTTGTGGAGCTCGACCAACGCGGTCATCCACGACCGCGCGTCCTTGACGTGCTGCGCCTTGTCGAGCAACGGCTTGATGCTGGCGAGCCCCGCGCGCTCGATCGCCTGGGTGTCCATGCACGACGCGTAGTAGTCGCCGA
>DATJAE010000103.1:0-20530 GCA_035516595.1 Kofleriaceae bacterium
CGAGCAGCGCGCGCGCGTCGGCGCGCACGTCGTCGGCCTCGGGCGCGCCGGGCGGAAACTTGAGCGACAGGATCTCGCGCACCGAGGCGATCGCGGCGGGCACGTTGCCATCGCTCATGTAGACCTTCGCCTTGTGGTGAAAATTCTTCGCCTGCGACAGCGCGATCATCAGGTCCTGATCGATCGCATCGCTCGGCTCGGTCAGCCGCGTGCCCGGCGGCGGCTCGTGGTCGGACGACGACGAGCACGCCGAGCACCCCGCCGCGAGCAGCGCGCAGCACAACACGATGTACTTCATGGCTTGCCTCCACCGAGCTCGCGATCGCGATAGCCATCGAGCCGGTCCGCGAAGATCGCGTCGATCCGGGTTGCCGCGTCGGCGTCGTCGCCGCGCGCGATCCTGCCGACCAGCGGGTCGGCCGGGCGCGACCGCCACGCGGTCGGCAGCTCGGCCGGCGCGGTCACCGTCACGCGCTGGACCGGGCGCAGCCACAGCACGAGCACCGCGGCCGCGGCGAGCGCGCTCGTGCCGGACGCGACCAGCCAGGGCGCCCACCGCCGGGTCCGGCCGCGCGCGATCGGCGCGACCGAGCCGCTGGTGCCGGCGCCGCCCGCGCCGAGCCGGAGCGCGTCCTCGACCGCGCTGCGCTGGCGCGCCGCGGGCAGCTCGACGTTGCCGGCGGCCGCGCGGATCACGGTCGCGACCTCGAGCAGCGCGCGGTCGTCGGCGCTCATCGCCGGCGGCGTGCGTCCGGCCAGCGTCTTGTCGACCAGGTCGGCGAACGTCTTGGCGTGCGCGCGCTCGGCCGCGCTCGGCGGCGCGTCCGGCGCGGGCACGGGTCCATCGAGCATGTCGTCGTCGCGATCAGTCGCCATCGGGACCTCCGGCCTCGGCGCGGTCGCCGAACTGCTTGCGAAATGCGCGCACGGCGCGAAACAACAGGACGTCGAACGTGCCGATCGAGACGGACAGCCGGCGCGCGCACTCCTCGCGCGGCAGCTCCTCGATCAGGCGCAGCTCGATCGCGGTGCGATAGCGCTCGGCGAGCTGGCCGAGCGCGCCGTCGATCCGGGCGCGGTGGGCGCGGCGCTCCTGGTCGGCGATCAGCTGCGCGTCGGCGTGGCTGTCGGGATCGCTCTCGAGCGGGACCTCGTGGACCATCGCGTCGGCGAGCTTGCGCGAGCGCTTGGCCTGGCGATGGACGTCGTAGACCTTGTTGATCGCGATCTGGCGCAGCCACGGATAGATCGACTTGCCCTGCCAGGTGAAGCGCTGGATCTTCTCGACCGCGGTCGCGAGCGTGTCGCGCAGCACGTCCTCGGCCGACGCGGTGTCGCCGAGCCGCGGCAGGATCACCGTGGCGTAGAGCGGCTGGGCGTAGCGTTCGAGCAGAGGGCGCATGGCGTCGAGGTGGCCGGCTTGGGCCTCCTCGACCAGGCGCTGCTCCGCGAGGAGCTCGGCGCCGTTCCGATCGTCGGCGGGTTCGGAGGCCACGGACGCTCCCTCAACGCGTGTCGCCTCGGTAGCTTACACGCGTGCCGTCGTAGCGGACCTCGATCAGCTCGAGGCCGTGCGCCGGGGCGGTGATGCCGGCGCGGGTGCGGTCGCGCGACGCAAGGATCTCGGCCACTTCGGCCGGCGTGCGCCTGCCGGCGCCGACCTCCGACAGTGTCCCCACGACGATCCGCACCATGTTGCGCAGGAACGCGTTGCCACGCACGTCGATCTCGATCACGTCGGGCTCCGGCCGGGTGATCGCGATCGAATCGACGCGGCGCAGCGTGGTCCTCGCGGTGCAGCCGGCGGCACGGAATGCGGAGAAGTCGTGCTCGCCGAGAAGCGCGCGCGCCGCGTCCTGCATCGGCGCGACCGCGAGGGCCTCGGCGTGATGCCACGCGCGGTCGCGCAGCCGCGGGCTGCGATCCGGCCGCGCCAGGATCGTGTAGCGGTAGTGCTTGCCGGTCGCCGAGAACCGGGGATGGAAGTCGTCGGGCAGCTCGGTCGCCTCGCGGATCGCGATCGCCGGCGGGAGCAGCGTGTTGAGGCCGCGGCGGATCCCGTGCAGCGGGATCGCGCGCTCGGTGCGGAAGCTCGCGAACTGGCCGCGCGCGTGCACGCCGGCGTCGGTGCGCGACGCGCCGGTGACCGTGGCCTCGTGCTGGACCAGCCGCGCGAGCGCGTCCTCGAGGTGCTGCTGCACGGTCGGCTGGCCGTCCTGGCGCTGCCAGCCGTGCAGCTCCGTGCCGTCGTACTCGACGACCAGCCCGATGTGACGCACGGCGCGATGTTACTTCGCGGCGAGCAGCTCGGCGAGGTGGCGCGCGCGGATCCCGGCGAGCTGGCGCAGCTGCTCGCGGCACGAGAACCCGTCGGCGACGACGATCGCGTCCGGGTTCGCGCGCACCGCGGGCAGCAGCACGCGCTCGGCGAGCGCGACCGACAGCTCGTACTTCGCGCGCTGGAAGCCGAACGCGCCGGCCATGCCGCAGCAGCCGCTGTCGAGCTCGTCGACCCGGTGCCCGGCCGCGCGCAGCAGCGCCAGCTCGTGCTCGGGCTCGAGCACCGCCGCGGCGTGGCAATGGCGATGCCACAGCACGTGCGCCGGGGCGTGGTGCGCCGGCTGATACCCCGCGCGCGCGAGCAGCTCGCCCAGCGTCATCGCGCGATCGGCGAGCGAGCCCGCGCGCGGATCGCCGGGAAACAGCGCCGGCAGCTCGTCGCGAAACGCCGAGACGCAGCTCGGCTCGAGCCCGACCACCGGCACGCCGTCGTCGCCGCCGAGCTCGTCGAGCGTGCGCCGCCACAGCGCGCGCGCCTGCTCGAGCCAGCCGTACTCGTACATCGGCCGGCCGCAGCACAGCCGGCGCGCCGGGATCTCGACCGCGTAGCCGGCGTCGGCCAGGACGCGCGCCGCGGCGTGCAGCGTGTCGGGATGGAACGCGTCGTTGAACGTGTCGGGCCACAGCACGACGCGCGGCGCGCCCGGCGGCGCGGCGGGGGCGCGGAACGTGCGGCGAAACGACCGGTTCGCGAGCCGCGGGATCTCGCGCTCCGGCGCGATCCCGGCGATCCGCTTGGCGAGCACGCGCAGCCCGCGCGCGTGGGTCAGCCAGTTCGCGATCGGCGCGAGGGGCCGGCCGAGCGCGAGCCAGCGGTTCAGCCAGCCGAACACGTAGGCCTCGCGCGGCCGGATCCGGCCGTGGTGGTAGTGCGCCATGAACTCGGCCTTGTACGACGCCATGTCGACGTGGGTCGGGCACTCCTTCTTGCAGGCCTTGCATGCCAGGCACAGATCGAGCGACTCGCGCACCTCGTCGCTGCGCCAGCCGTCGGTCACGACGTCGCCGCGCAGCATCTCGAACAACAGGTGCGCGCGACCGCGCGTCGAGTGGCGCTCGTCGAGCGTCACCATGTAGCTCGGGCACATCGTGCCGGCGTCGCGCTTGCGGCACTTGCCGATCCCGACGCAGCGCACCGCGGCGTGGCCGAAGTCCAGCTGGTCGTCGCCGTGCACCAGCTCGATCGGCCCGGGATCCGGGTGGTAGTCGACCAGGCGCAGGTGCGAGGTGCGCGGGTTCGGCGACACCATCTTGCCCGGGTTCATCGCGCGGTCGGGATCCCAGATCGCCTTGAAGTCCTCGAACGCCTCGACCAGCTGGGGGCCGAACATGATCTCGTGGAGGTCGGCGCGCGACTGGCCGTCGCCGTGCTCGCCCGACATCGAGCCGCCGTGCGCGACGACCAGCCGCGCGGCGTCGGCGGTGAACGCCGCGTAGCGCGCGACGCCCTCGGGGCGATCGAGCCCGAAGTCGATCCGGGTGTGCACGCAGCCCTGGCCGAAGTGGCCGTACAGCGAGCCCTCGAGGCCGTACTGGCCGTACAGCGCGTGGAGATCGCGCAGGTAGCGCGCGAGCCGATCGGGCGGCACCGCCGAGTCCTCCCAGCCCTCGTAGTTGTCGGGCTTGCCGAGCTCGAACGCGTCGACCCCGAGCGACTGCTCGCGCATGTCGGCGAGCGCGGCGAGCTGCTGCGGGTCGTCGAGCACGCGCGCCGCGTGCGGATCGAGCGTGCGGGCGCTGCGCTCGGCCGCGGCGCGCGCCTCGGCGAGGGTCTGGCCGCCGTGCTCGACCATCAGCCAGGCGTGGCCGCCGGGCAGCAGCGCGAGCGCGTCCTGGGCGCGGTGCTGCGCGCGGATCCGGCGGATCAGCACGTCGTCCATCGCCTCGCAGCCGACCGGACGCAGCGCGCGCGCGGCGTTGGCGGCCTCGGCGGCGGAGTAGATGTCGGGCAAGCCGAGCACCGCGAGCGCGCGGGCGGGCTTGGCCGGCATCAGCGACAGCGTCGCGCCGAGCACGATCACGCAGGTCGACTCGCTGCCGACCAGCGCGCGGCCGATGTGGCAGCCCGCGTCGTCGAGCAGGTCGGGCAGGTTGTAGCCCGAGACCCGGCGCGGCATGTCGGGGAAGCGCGCGCGGATCAGCGCCTGGTAGCGCTCGCGCAGCGCGAGCAGCCGGTGGTAGGTCGTGGCGAGCTCGCCGCCGAGGTCGTGCACCCGGCGCAGCTCGAGCGCGTCGGTCGCGCGCGCGCGCAGGCGCTGGCCGCGGTAGGTCAGGACGTCGAGCTCGATCACGTGATCCGACGTGCGCGGCCCGGGGCCGTAGAACTCGGAGAACACCGAGTGCACGCCGCACGAGTTGTTACCGAGCATGCCGCCGAGCGTGCAGCGATCGCTGGTCGACGGATCCGGGCCGAAGTCGAGCCCCTGCGCGGTCGCGGCGGCGCGCAGCGACTTCATGATCGTGCCGGGCCCGACCGTCGCGGTCGCCGCGTCGCGATCGATCGCCAGCCGCGTCAGATGGCGCGAGCAGTCGATCACCACCGCCTCGTTGCAGGTCTGGCCGGCCAGGCTGGTGCCGCCGCCGCGCGCGAAGATCGGCGCGCCGTGCTCGCGGCACAGCGCGACCGCGGCGATCACCGCGTCGATCGTGCGCGGCACGACCACGCCGATCGGCACCTGGCGGTAGTTCGAGGCGTCGGTCGCGTACAGCGCGCGCGTGCCGCGGTCGAACCGGACCTCGCCGTCGATCTCGCGCGCGAGCGCTCGCGCCAGCGGGCTGCCGTCGTGGTCGGCGCGATCGCGACGCAGCGGGACCATCTGATCAGGCGGCACGGCGCGCGGCTTCCTTGGTGCGCAGCGCGAGCCCGAGGCCCGGGCGCGCCGGATCGAACGCGAGCTCGCCGGCGACCGGCGCGATCGCGCCGTCGAACAGCATCGCCTCCATGCGCGCGTGGTCGCGGAAGTACTCGACGTGGACGAGCTGGCGCGCCGCGGCACCGGCGTGCGCGTGGATCGCCGGAGCGCAGTGCGCCGACAGCGGCATCGAGCGCGCCGCGCACAGCGCGTCGGCCTGCAGGAACCCGGTGATGCCGAGCGCCCGCGTCGCGTCGGCCTGCAGGATGTCGACCGAGTCGAGCATGCGCCGGAAGTACCAGCCGTCGTAGCCGTACTCGCCGGCCGCGATCGCCATGCCGGCCGGCGCGCGATCGCGCACGAGGCGCAGGCCGTCGAGGTCGTCCGAGCTGACCGGTTCCTCGAAGTAGCCGACGCCGTGCGCCGCGAACGCCTCGGCGAGCCCGAGCGCCTGCTTGCGCTGGTAGGCGCCGTTGGCGTCGACCATCAGCTCGACCGCGGGGCCGATCGCGGCGCGCGCGACCCGCACGCGCTCGGCGTCGTGCACCGGCTCGCGCCCGATCTTGATCTTGACCCGGCGGTGGCCGGCCGCGGCGTAGCCGGCGAGCTCGTCGGCCAGGCGATCGGGCCCCGACGACGTGAACCCGCCGCTCGCGTACACCGGGACGCGCGTGCGCGCGCAGCCGAGCAGCACGGCGAGCGGCACGCCGAACAGCCGCGCCTTGAGATCCCACAGCGCGACATCGACCGCGGCGATCGCGCACGCGACGAGCCCGGGCCGGCCGTGATTGCGCACGGCGCGCAGCATCGCGTCGTGCGCGGTCGGCACGGCCATCGCCGAGAGTCCCGCGATCGCCGGCGCCAGCAGGTCGCGCACGACCTGGGCGGCCGCGCCGGTGACGTAGGAGTAGCCGAGCCCGCGCAGGCCGGCGGCGCATGGCTCGACGACGATCATCGTGGTCTCGCGCCAGGTCGCGGTGCCGTCGGACTCGGGGCCGTGCTCGGTCGGGAGCGACAGCACCCGGACCTCGACCCGCTCGACGGCGGGGGCCTTGCCTCCGCCGTCAGCGCCGCCGCGTGGCGGCGCGGAGTGATCGCTCCCGGGCTCCGTCATGCCGCGGGGTACTGCACCGGCCGTGCCCGCGCGCGCGGCGTGCGGTCGTGCCGCAACGCGCGCCGCGGCTCGTCACATCGCGGCGGCGTCCTTCGCGAGGCTGAACACGCCGTCGAGCGTCGAGTAGTACAGGCACTGATCGTCCGCGACGACATCGCCGTCGCCGTTCAGCATCTGCAGCACCTCGGGCGCGCCGCCCGCGGCCGGCACGCGCACCAGCGCCAGCGCGTCGGTCGTCAGGTAGAACGCCGCGGCGTCGCTGGCCAGCCCGTGCGCGTGCCATAGCCAGCTGTCTTGCGAGAGCTGGCGCGGCGCCGCGCCCGGCGCGTTGCCGAGCTGCATCAGCGTGCCGACCGTGTCCTGCAACGTCCCGCCGTCGATCCAGCACAGCGCGCTGCCGCCCGCGCACGGCTGCGGGTACAGCGGACCCTCCTGCCCGCTCGCGAGCTGGACGATCGTGCCGCCCGCGGCCGGCATGCGGTCCAGGTTGCCGTTCTGGAAGTCGGCGAGCACGAGGTCGCTGCCGATCAGCGACGCGCTGAACGCCGGCGTAGCGGTCAACAGCTGCGGCGCGCCACCGGCGAGCGCGACCGCCTTGTCGCCGTCGCTGTCGTTGAAGTAGACGGTCTGACCGTCGCTCGCGATCCAGCCGGGCTGACCGGTCGTGGTCGCGACGTCGCGCACGCTGCCGCCGGCGAGCGGCACCGCGCGGATCCTGGCGGAGTCGTCCGCCCACACGAGGGTGTCGCCGACGATCGCGAACCGCTCGGGGTTCGGCGAGTCGGCGAGCGCGCTGGCCGGGTTGCCATCGAACGCGAAGCGCATGATGTGGCCGGTCGGCCCGGGTGCGCCGTTCTGCCCGGTGTACGTGATGTTGAAGTAGAGGCCCGACGCATCGATCGCGAGGTCGGGAACCTCGACGCCGACCACGCCGAGGCTCGCGGGCGCGATCTCTGCCTCGGTGACGAGCTGGGTCGGGGTCGAGGTGCAGCGCGGCGCGGCCATTCCGGTGTCGGGCGCCGGCGGCGTCGGCGTCGTCGAGTGGCCGCTGCACGCGGCGAGCACGAAGCTGCACAAGCAAGTCGCGGATCTCATGCGGCGCCGTCGAGCAAGCGACGCGCCACGGCCGCGCGCATGTCATCTCGATGACATACGGCGAGCGGGCCTCGAAAAACCGCGAGCCGATCCTACTTCGTCATGCCGGCCCAGACCTGCCGCGCCGACTGCGCCACCATCCGCCAGCGATGCGCATCGCCGTGCGCGATCGACGACAGGAAGTTGCGGGCCTGCTTGAACGTCACGTGCGGCGGCAGCGGCGGCACCTCGGGATCGACGTGGCACTCGACGACGACCGGGAGCTCGGCCGCGAGCGCCTGGTCGAGCGCCGGCGCGATCTGCTCGGGGCGCTCGACCTCGAGCCCGCCGAGCCCGAGGATCTGCGCATAGCGCGCGTACGGGAAGCGCGGCAGATCCTGCGACGCCGCAAACCGCGGATCGCCGACCATCACGCGCTGCTCCCAGGTCACCTGGTTGAGGTCGCCGTTGTTGAGCACGATCGCGACCAGCCGCGGATCGCGCCACTCGCGGTAGTGCGCCGCGATCGTGACCAGCACGCTGTTGCCGATCATCTGCATCGCGCCGTCGCCGACCGCCGCGATCACCGGCCGGCCCGGGTAGGCGAGCTTGGCCGCGACCGCGTACGGCATCGCCGGCCCCATCGTCGCGAGGTTGCCCGACAGCGACGCCATCATGCCGGTCCGGATCTTGAGATCGCGCGCCCACCATCCGGCGCACGATCCGGAGTCGGCGGTGAGGATCGCGTCGTCGGGCAGGCGCGACGATAGCTCCCAGAACACGCGCTGCGGGTTGATCGGCCGGGCCGAGGCGAACGCGCGCTCCTCCATCATCTTCCACCAGCGCTCGTTCCACTCGGCGATCCTGGCGCGCCACCGGTGATCCGGCTTGCGATCGAGCAGCGGCATGAGCGCGCGCAGCGTCTGCGCCGCGTCGCCGTGCAGGCTGACATCCATCGGATAGCGCAGCGACAGCATGCGCGGCGACAGATCGATCTGCACGCCGCGCGCCTTGCCCGGCTTGGGCAGGAACTCGCTGTACGGAAAGCTCGAGCCGATCATCAGCAACGTGTCGCAGTGCTCCATCAGCTGGTCGCTCGGCTCGGTGCCGAGCAGGCCGATCGCGCCGGTGACGAACGGCAGGTCGTCGGGCAGCACCGCCTTGCCGAGCAGCGCCTTGGCGACGCCGGCGCCGAGCATGTCGGCGATCGCGCGCACCTCGTCCTGCGCGCGCAGCGCACCGGCGCCCACCAGGATCGCGACGCGCTCGCCCGCGTTCAGGATCTCGGCGGCGGCGTGCAGGTCGTAGGCGGCGGGCACGACCACGCCGCGGTGGTAGCCGATGCCGGACAGCGCGGTGTCGTGCTCGCGCGGCGGCGTCTCGATCGCGTCGAGCTCCTGGACGTCGTGCGGGACGATCACGCAGGTCACCGCGCGCTCGGCCGCAGCGATGCGCAGCGCGCGATCGATCTGGTGGCGCGCCGCCGCGGGGTGGTTGCACTCGTGGACGTAGTGGTGCGCGACGTCCTTGAACAGCGAGGTCAGGTCGACCTCCTGCTGGTAGTCGGAGCCGATCGCGGTGCGCGCCGACTGGCCGACGATCGCGACCACCGGCTGGTGGTCCATCTGCGCGTCGTACAGGCCGTTGAGCAGGTGGATCGCGCCCGGCCCCGAGGTCGCCATGCACACGCCGACCTCGCCGGTGAACTTGGCGTGCGCGCACGCCATGAACGCCGCGATCTCCTCGTGGCGAGTCTGGACGAACCGGACCCGGCCGTCGGCCCGCGCGATCGCCCCGACGAGGCCGTTGATGCCGTCGCCGGGATACCCATAGATGGTCCGCACGCCCCACGCGTAGAGCCGCTGGATGAGCTGGTCGCTGACCGTCTGCGCCATGGCCTACGCCGGTGCAGCCGACATGCCGGCGCGCGCGCGCGTGCGCTATCGCGCGGCGTGCGCCCTCGCTCAGAAGTCGGCTTCGATGCCGATCGACGTCGTGTTCTGGCCGTCGCGCGTGCCGTCGTGGAACAGCAGCGCGCCGTCGTAGCGCAGGAAGGGCTTGAGGTGAGGGAGGCGGACGCGCAGCGTGAGGTCGAGCGCCGGACCGACCCCGCCGTCGCCGAAGTGGACGCCGAGCCCGCCGCCGGCCTCGAACCAGCCGAGCCCGCGCCGCACGAACGTCGCGAGCAGGTCGGCCTGCAGGTGCAGGCCGCCGACCAGCCAGGCCCCGCCCTCGACGCCGAGCAGGGTCGCGCCGCCGCGCTCGTAGCGGCCGGTGAGCGCGACCACGCCGTCGCTGGCGTGGTGCTCGATCGCGAGCCCGCCGGACAGCGCGAGCGCGAAGCGGTGCGTGCGCTCGTCGGCGGCGCGGCCGGCGACGACCAGCTCCTCGCCGACATCGGGGGCCGGCTCGAGCGACGACACGACCTCCGGCGGCGGCGCGGCGGCCGGGGCCTTGCTGGCGGCACCGGCCTCGCCGCCCGAGTCGTCGTCGCCGGCGTCGCGGCGCAGGCGCGGGCGCTCGCCCTCGGATTCCTCGGCGTTGCTCTTCCTCTTGCTCGGCTTGGCATCCTCGTCGTCGCTGCGGGTCTCGAACGGCTCGTGCTGCACCGGACGCTTGCCGACCTCGAGCTGGTCGTGCACCGCCTGCCAGCGCATGCCCGCCGGGACCGAAACCGGCACCGGCACGGTGCGCTGGACGCCGCCGCGCACCACGACCTCGTCGCCGATCGCGACCATCGAGGTCAGCGGCGAGACCAGGCCGTAGCGCAGCGCGTGGGCCTCGATCGCGCGCGGGTTGCCGGCCGCGATCAGGTCGTCGAGCCGCATCCGCGACCACCGGCGCGCGAGCGGGCCGCGCGGCGTGACCGCACCCTCGGGCCGCCGCGCGGTGTCGATCGTCGCGAGCGCGAACACGTCGCCGCCGGCCCGCGCGTTCGCGGTGTGCGCGCGCCGGACCTTCGCGACCACGAGCGCGGTCTGGCCGGAGCCGAGCCGCGGCAGCGTCGCGGGCTCGACGTCGCTCGCCGCCAGCGTGCCCCACGTGACCTCGAGCGGCGCCGGCGGCGCGGCGAGATCCGCGATCACGTCGCGCGCGAGCGCGGCGAGGTCGTCGCCCGGCCCGGCGAAGCGCAGCGTGCCGCCGGTCGCGCCCGCGATCGCGGCGAGCAGGCTGCGGTTCGGCGCCGGGCCCACGCCGATCACGTGGATCGGCGCGCCGACCGCGCGCGCGGCGGCGATCACCGCGCGGTCGTCGGCGACCAGGCCGTCGCTCACCAGCACGACCGCGGCGCCCTCGGCGCGGGTGCCGCCGAGCAGCCTGGACAGATCGAGCGGACCGGCGGGGTGGCTCCACGCCTCGTCGATCGCGCGCAGCGCCTGGTCCGGCGCGCGCCAGTCGATGCGATCGCTGCCGGTGATCGCCGCGCGATCGCTGGCGTCGAGCGCGCCGAGCAGCGCGTGCACCAGCGGGTGCTCGACCGCGTCGGCGTCGCCGCGCGTGGTCGCCGCGCGATCGACCACGAGCAGCGCGCGCACCGGCGCGCTGCGCTTGCCGGCCGGCGGCGCCGCGAGCACGACCGCCGCGTAGCCGCTGTCGTCGTCCTGCTCGACCCAGCCGGCGGCGGGCAGCTTCGAGCGCCAGCGCACGATCGCGTCGTGGTCGCTGTGCGGATCGGTCAGCGTGTAGGCGTCGCCGCTGGCCGCGAGCTCGTGGCTCGGGCTGGTCACGTCGCTCGCGCCATCGAGCTCGAGCGTGATGCGGGTCGGGCCGCCCGCGCCGGGCGCGGCGACCGGCGTCACGCGCGACGCGTCGGGCGCGCGCTCGGTATCCGGCGAGCGGCCGGTGCCGGTGGTCGGGCGGCCGCTCGACGACCCCGGCACGAAGCGCGGCGCGACCACCAGGGGCAACACGAGCTGCCAGGTGCCGTCGCGATAGCTCGCGATGCAGTCGAAGCGCAGCGTGACCGCGACCGAGCCGTGCGCCGGGATCGCGGAGATCGTCTGGGTGAACACGTCGGGCCGCTCCTGATCGAGCAGGCCCGCCGCGACGCCGGCCGCGACCGCCTCCTCGTAGCGGCGCTGCGCCTCGCCGCGCCTCGCGATCTGCGCGCGCACCTGCTCGCTGCCGGTGTCGATCGCCATCGCGGACACCGCGGCATCGGCCGGCAGCGGGAAGATGTAGGTCGCCTCGGTCGCGTGATCGGCGTCGTTGCGGAACGTCTGGGTGAGATCGGCCTCGACCATCGCGCCGTGCACCGCGACGTGGATCTCGCTGTCGAGCATCGCGAGCGGCGCGCCGCCCTGCGTCGGGTACATGCCCATCATGCGCGGCAGCTCGCCGGCTCCCGCGGGAGCCGCGAGGCCGCACAGGCCCACGACGATCGCAGGGCGCAGCATGGCTTGGCCACATTACACGCACGGCCCGCGCCGCGGATCTATCGCGTGTTCGGGGATAACGCGCGGGAATCGGCCGGCATTCCCGTGTGTCGCCGCGTGGCGACCGGGACACGCGGGCGACTAAGTCCGCGCCGGCCTTGGCCTTGTCGCCGGCACCGCGGCTGCACGTAGCCCGCTCGTGCGCCGCTCGCTCGCCGTCCTGCTGCTCGTCGCGTGTCGCGCGCCGGCACCGGAAGAGCTCCGCGTGGTGTCGTTCACGCCGCGCGGCGCGATCGACGCGGCGCAGCCGATCGAGCTCCGGTTCGACCGCCCGGCGGTCGACGCCGACCAGGTCAGCCGCGCCGCCGACCCGGGCAGCGTCGCGATCGTGCCGCCGATCGCGTGGCGCGGCTACTGGCAGGACCGCGAGACCCTGGTGGTCGAGCCGACCGAGCCGCTCGCGCGCTCGACCCGATACCAGGTGACGCTGGCCGGCGAGCTCGGCGCGCGCAGCCATCGCTTCGCGTTCGCGTTCGTCCACGCGCCGCTCGCGGTCGACGGCGTGTGGGGCATCGCTGCCGACGCGATCCCGACCGACGGCGACCTCCCGGTGTCGTTCAACCAGCCGGTCGCGCCCGACCAGGCGGCCGCGCACTGCAAGCTCGCCGGCGAGCGCGGCACCGACATCGCGCTGGTCGCGCACGCCGGCGCGCCCGCCGCCGAGCTCGCGCTGCGCCCCGCGGTGCCGCTCGCGCCGGGCGCGGCCTACACGCTGACCTGCGTCGGCCTGGCCGGCGCGGGCGGCAACGCGGTGCTGGACGCGCCGTACACGCTCGCGGTGCGGGCGCGCCGCCAGCTCGCGGTCCGCGCGCTCGCGCCGGCGGGCAACGCGATCGTGCCCGACGCGGTCTCACTCACCGTCACGTTCACCACGCCGGTCACGCTCGACGCCGCCCGCAAAGCGGTGTCGAGCGTGCCGCCGATCGCGCGGCTCGATCGCGGCGAGCTGTCGGGCGACGGCATGACCTACCAGGTCACGGCCGACCTCGAGGCCGACACCGACTACGCGATCGCGGTCGCCGGCCTGAGTGACGTCTACGGCCAGGCGCTCGCGCAGCCGTATCGCGCGGCGTTTCACACCGGCCCGGCCCGGCCGCGGCTCGCGATGGCGCGCGGGCTGGTCGCGCTCGACGCCGGCTATCCGGTGTGGGCGCGCGCGGTCAGCGGGCTCGACGTGCGATGCGCGCCGCTCACCCGCGATCGTGCGGTCCAGCTGATCGCGAGCGACGAGGTCATGACCGACTGGACGGCCTTGCGCGCGCGCACCGCGCACCTGCCGCTCGCCGCGCGCGACGCGTGGCAGCGCAGCGACCTCGATCTCGGCGCGACGTGCAGCGGCGCGCCCGGCGCGCGCGGCCCCTACCTCGCCGAGCTCGGCGCGCCCGAGCTGGCCGAGCGCACGCGCGTCATCGCCGACGTGACCGATCTGGACGTGGTGGTCGTGCCCGGCGCGACCGCCGGCGTCGCGTGGGTGACCTCGCGCGCGACCGGCGCGCCGGTCGATGGCGCGCGCGTCACGCTGTACACCGCGCAGGGCAAGCCGCTCCACGCCGACCTCACCAACCGCGATGGCCTGGTCAAGCTGCCCGGGACGACCGGCCCGGTGATCGCGACCGCCGAGCATGCCGGCGAGCTCGCGATCGCGCGCGCCGATGGTGCCGCGCCGGCCGGCTCCGGCGCGCTGCGCGGCTCGCTCGACGCCGATCGCGCGCTCTACCACCCCGGCGACGCGGTGCACGTGCGGGGGCTCGCGCGCGGGCTCGCGGCCGACGGACCGCGCGTGCCGGCGCGCGGCGACGTCGCGATCGAGGTGCGCGACAGCCGCGGCCAGGCCGTGCTGGTCACGCGCGCGCCGCTGTCCGCGTTCGGCGGCTTCGCGTTCGAGCTCGACCTGCCCGGCGATGCCGCGCTCGGCGACTACGCGATCGCGGCCGGCATCGCGGGCGATACGCTGCGCGGCGGCTTCACGGTCGAGGAGGCGCGGCCCGCCACGTTCGCGGTCGCGCTCGCCGCGCCCGGCGCGGTGCGAGTCGGCGATCGCCTCGCGTTCGCGCTCGACGCGCGCTACGCGTACGGCGCGCCGGTCGCGGGCGCGCACGTCGAGTGGAACGTGCGGCGGCGCGGCGACGACGAGCTGGTCGCCGACGGCAGCGGCGAGACCACCGCGGCCGGTCATCTCGCGATCGCGGCGCGCGACAGCGCGAGCGCGCAGGGGCCGGTCGACTACGTGCTCACCGCGACCGTCACCGAGGCGAGCGGCGAGAGCCAGACCGCGCGAGCCCAGGTCACGGCGCGCGCGAGCTCGCTCCAGCTCGCCGTGCGCGCGGCCGAGCGGATCGAGCCGGCCGGCGTGCCGTTCGCGATCGAGCTGGCCGCGGTCGCGCCCGACGGCGCGCCGACCGCGGCCGCCGCGCACCTCACGCTGATCCGCCGCGAGCGCACGTGCAGCTGGCGCGAGCTCGGCCGGGAGCGGCTGCGCCGCTGCGACGGCGCGACCCGCACGATGCTCGAGCGCGACGTCGCGATCGCGACGGCCGGCACGATCGAGTCGATCGCACCGACCGAGCCCGGCGACTACGTGCTGCGCGCCGAGACCTCCGGCCACGTCGCGGCCGAGACCGAGCTGTGGGTGACCGGCGCGGGCGATCCGCTGTGGGGGAGCGACGACGATCGCGTGACGGTCGTCGCCAGCCGGCCGAGCTACGCGCCGGGCGACACCGCGCGCCTGGTCGCCGAGACCGACCTCGCGGCGAGCGCGCTGGTCACGATCGAGCGCGACGGCGTGCTCGACGCCCGCGTCGTGCCGGCCGGCCAGCCGATCGAGCTCGCGATCGCCGACGCGTGGGCGCCCGGGGTGACCGCGCGCGTGATCCTGGTGTCACCCGAGCGGATCGCGAGCGGCACGGTCGAGCTCGCGGTCGCGCCGCGCCCGCTCGACGTCGCGCTCGCGCTCGATCGCGATCGCGTCGAGCCCGGCCAGCTGGTCACCGGCACGATCCGCGTCACCGACCGCGGCGCCCCGGTGCGCGCCGAGGTCGCGCTCGCGGCGAGCCCCGCGTACTGGGCGCCGGCGCTGGTCACCGACGACCGCGGCGAGGTCGCGTTCCGCTTCGTCGCACCGGACCGGGCCGCCGCGCTGCAGCTGGTCGCGACCGCCGCCGACGCCGGCGATCGGTTCGGCACGAGCGCGCGCCGCGTGGTGGTCGACAAGCAGCTCGCCGCGCAGCCGATCGTGCCGCGCTTCCTGGTGGCCGGCGACAGCACGTCGATCGGAGTCGAGATCGAGAATCACACCGCGCGACCGGGCACCGCGATCGTGACCGCGGCGTCGAGCGGCGCCGAGCTCGCCGGCGACACCCGTGCGGTCGCGCTGCCGGCCGGCGGCCGCGCGCGGGTCCGGTTCGCGGTGACCGCCGGGGATGCGGCGCGCGCGCGCTTCGAGTTCACCGTGCTGATGGACGGCCGGCGCGATCGCGTCGAGGTCACCGTGCCGATCGGCAAGCCCAGCGCCGGCGAGCCGCGCGGCGTCGAGACCGCGCTCGGCGCGGGGCATTACGGCCTGGTGCCGTGAGCATCCGTCACGGTCGCGCTGCGGCGAACGCGCCGCGCGCCGTCAGCGATCGCCAGTGGCGGTGCGCGCGCGCCCGGCGCGACAGTCACCGCGATGCGCACCTCGCTCGCCCTCGCCGCGCTCGCCGCGCTCGCCGCGTGCGGCTCGCCCGGCCACTCGCCCGCGACCCCCGACGGCCCGCCCGCGTCGATCGACGCGCCGGTCGATCGCTGCACCGCCCCCACCGGCACGTTCCACGATCAGGTGCTGCCGCTCGGCGACGGCCTCGAGAACCGCTACTACTGGCTGCACGTGCCGGACAGCTACGACTGCGGCGCGCCGATGCCGCTGCTCGTCGACTTCCACGGCACCGCGAGCGATACGCCCGAGGAGGCGTACCAGACCCCGGCGATCACGGCGCTCGGCGACCAGGTCGGCGCGATCGTCGTGCGGCCGCGCTCGCGATCGAGCGACGAGGGCGGCCAGCAGGTCTACCGCTGGGATCAGAACCCGGGCGACATCGCCCGCAACGTCACCTACGCCGACAACCTGGTCGCGTACCTCGAGCAGCACTACGCGATCGATCCGCAGCGGGTGTACGCGTCGGGGTTCTCGTCGGGCTCGAACATGGCCGCGCAGTTCCTCGCCGACGCGCACTCGCCGTTTCACGGGCTCGCGCCGATCGCCGGCGGGTTCTGGGAGACGTTCACGCCGCCGCCGCTCGCGAGCGGCCCGCGGATCTACATGTCGACCGGCTACCGCGACTACCTGTGGCCGACCGCGCGCGATCTGATCGATGCGATGACCGCCGCCGGCCTGCCCGCCGATCACCTGTTCGTCCAGCACACCGGCGGCGGCCACGATCTCTACCCGTGGCACTTCACCGAGCTGTGGCAGTGGCTCGACGGCGGCGTCGCGCCGGGCGGCGGCGGCGCGATCGCGGAGCCGTGGACCGCGACCACCCTGCCCTCGCCGGCCGACGTCAACGCGCTCGCGCTCGATGGCACGACGCTGGTCGCCGCCGGCGCGCACGGCCGGACCTGGCGGCACGGCGCGGCCGGGTGGGCGCTCGATCTCGATCGCGGCGACGCCGACTACACGGCGCTGTGCTTCGGCCCGGCCACCGCGCTGGTCGGCGGCGACTACCGCGCGGCGTTCGGCACCGCGACCGCGTGGTCGCCCGGCGGCGGCGTGCCCGACTACGGCATGCTCGGCGAGGGCTGGGTCAACGCCGCGACCTGCCGCGGCGACGGCAGCGTCGCGGTCGCGGGCTACTGGTCGGCCGCGGTCACCGCGAACGCCGGCGCGGCCTGGACGCAGCTCCACGCGCCGACCCCGTACGGCGTCGACGCGCAGATGGCGGGCGCGGCGACCTCGACCTCCGGCACGACCGTGCTGGTCGGCTACTTCGACTACGTCGCGCGCGCCGGCGCGAGCGATACCACCGCGACCGCGATCGATCATCCCGCGGCCGGCGACTGGTGGAACGCGGTCGCCGTCGCGGGCAGCACGTTCTGGGTGGTCGGCGACGACGGCGGCATCCTCGCGTCGCAGGACGACGGCATGACGTGGACCGCGCAGCACAGCGGCACCACCGAGAACCTCTACGCGGTGAGCTTCGCCGACGCGCTGCACGGCGCGGCGGTCGGCCGGCGCGGCACGGTGGTGGTCACGGCCGACGGCGGCGCGACCTGGACGCCGCGCCCGCTCGGCGAGGACGTCTACCTCGGCGCGGTCTACGTCGACGCGACCACCGTGTGGATCGCCGGCGCCGGCGGGCTGGTCGCGACCAGCCCGCGCTGATCGGGATCACCAGTCGCGCACGGCATCGATCGCCCCGCGGTACGCCTCGTCGTCGATCCCGACCGCCCGCGCGATCGCGCACAGCGCGTCGTCGAGCTCCTCGCGATCGAGCGTCTCGACGTGCTCGCGGTTGAACGCGCGCGCACACGCGGCGATCGTCGCGAGCGCGCGGTCGGGGCCGTGTACCTTCAGCCTGGCGATCAGCTGGTCGACCCGACGGCGCGCGCGCCCGCGTAGCGGCTCGCTCCACTCGGCGAACCGCGCGCGTCGCGCGAGCCGCGCGAGCGAGACCGGCTTGGCAGCGGGTGCCGGCTGGTCCCGGGCGCGCTGCGCGGCGGCGCGCTCCGCCCGCCACGCCGTCCGGGCGCGCGCAGGATCGGCGTTCCACGCGAGCTGGGTTCGCCAGTGATTCACCATCCACGTCCATCCGCCGCTGGACAGCGCGGTCAGCCACGCGCGCTCGGTGTCACGCGGCGCGAGCGTGCCGAGCACGATCGCAGCGCGCGGCGGGCGTTCCGCGACCCAGCCGCCGCACAGCCAGCCGCCCCACGCGTGGTGGGTGAGCCGGAACGGCCGGCGGATCCGCGGATCGCCGAGCGCGCTCGCGAGCTCGCCGCGCGTGCCGATCCACCGGGTCGAGACCGCCCACACCGGGAGCGGGCCGCGATGGCGCAGGCGGCCGTTTCCGTCGGTCACCGGCTCGGGCGCCGGCGCGAGCACGCGGCACGCGATGAAGCGCGATCGGTCGAGCGGCAACGCGATCACGGCGCCGATCGGCGCCACGACGCGAGGCTCGGCCGCAGCTCCACGCGCTTGCCGGCCGGGCAGCTCGCGATTCGCGCGTCGTGGAGTCCGGCCCGGCATCGCGGCTTGCGGCCTGGAGGCTAGCACTACTGGCCTGCCACCCACATCGCGTGACTGGTGCACACCGAACCCGGGTCGTCGGACGGGTCGCCGGGCGGGTCGCCGGCCGCATAGTCGCTGTCGTCGGAGACGATCACCTCGCGGCCGAGCCAGCGCGCGGGATCGGCCGGCACGTAGGCCTCCGGCATCAGCATGCCGGTCGTGGTCGAGCCGACGTTGTCGAGCAGCTCGTACGGATCGTCGGCGCAGCCGGTCGCGCCGGCGCGGTACGTGACGCGGCGGCCGTCGTCGAGCGCGACCTCGACCACCAGGCCGTCGGCGTCGCTCGCGATGGTCGCGATCGTGCCGTGGTGGCGGTCGCGCGTGCGCTGGCTCGGGCCGAGCTCGGGCCACCACTCGGCGTCGGGCGCGCTCAGCCACTCGGCCGGGCGCGAGGTGTCGTCGTCGCGGAGCCAGAACCGCGAGCGCATGCGGCGCACGACCTCGTCGCCGATCGGCACGAGCTCGCCGTGCGCGTAGCGCATCTGCCGCCCGACCAGGTAGGTACCGTCCGGCTCGAACGGATGATGCAGATCGTCCCAGCTCGTGACCAGGAGGTCGCAGCCGCGATCGCCTTGGACCAGCGAGCCCTCGCCCCACTGTTCGACGTCGAGCTGGGTCGTGCCGGCCGCGCCGACGATCACCACGCGGCTGCGCTGGAGGCTCAGGTGACCCCACGACTGCAGCGGCACGACGATCACCAGCTCGTCGCGGCGATCGCCGTCGAGATCGACCCGGCGCAGCTCGAAGCCTCCGCCGGCGTCTTCGGGCAACGGATCGCTCGTGGTCACGCCGCCGCGCTCGACCGTCACCGCGCCATCGTCGACGCACGCGGTCGCGTCGCCGACCGTGGCGCAGCCGCCGTCGACCAGCTCGCTCGGACACGCGACCAGCGGGCGCGCCGGCAGCGCGGGGATCAGCGGCTCGAGCCCGAGCTCGCCGTACGGATCGATGCCGCGCTCGCGCAGATAGTCGACCGGCACGCGCAGGCCGGCGCCCGCGCGGATGCGATCGTCGGGCAGCTGGTTGACCGCGGCGAGCGCGCGCCAGCCGCCCGGAACGTGAAGCCGGTGCGCGATCCCCGACAGCGAGTCGCCCTCGGCGACCCGCACGATCGCGACCTCGGCCGGCGGAGGCGGCGGCGCGGTGTCGGGCGGCACGCATCCGGCGGCGACCGCGGCCAGCGCGAGCGTCCTCATCGCCGCGATAACGCGCGACACGGCGGCGCGATTCCGTCAACAGTGGTGGAGACCTGCCAGGTGCGCGAGCGCCGTCGCGGACTTGCAAGTGGTACGACCTTTGAAGTCCCCCCGCGGCATGTCGTTCCTGGCAACCGCGAAGATCGCGCTCGACGTCGCGAAGGCCGCGATCGATCGCGACCGCCCGCTGATCACCCACCTCGTGATCACCCGGCGCTGCAACCTGAGCTGCGGGTACTGCGTCGAGTGGGACAAGGTCAGCCAGCCGGTGCCGCGCGCCGTGCTCGAGCAGCGCATCGATCACCTGGCGCGGCTCGGCTCGGTGTTCGTCACGCTGACCGGCGGCGAGTCGCTGCTCCATCCCGAGCTGCCGGCGCTGGTCCGCCACGTCCGCGCACGCGGCATGACCCCGTTCGTCAACACCAACGGGTTCCTGCTGACCCGCGAGACGATCGACGAGCTGAACGCGGCCGGGCTGTACGCGATGCAGCTCAGCATCGATAACGTGCGGCCCAGCGCGATCTCCAAGAAGTCGCTGCGCCCGCTGCTGCCCAAGCTGCGCCTGCTCGCGCGCCACGCGCGGTTCCACGTGCGGATCAACACCGTGCTCGGCGCCGGGCCGCCGGCGGAGGCGGTCGAGGTCGCGCGCACCGTGGTCGGTTTCGGGTTCGCCGCGAACTGCTCGCTGGTCCGCCACGCGTCGGGCGCGATGAAGGACGCCGACCCCGCGACCCGCGCCGCGTACCGCGAGATCCGCGGGCTCGCGCGCCGGCTGCCGGCGCTGCTCGACGACGACTACACCGCGACCCTGCTCGAGCACGGCACGATGGCGTGGAAGTGTCGCGCCGGCGCGCGCACGTTCCTGGTCGACGAGCACGGCATGGTGCAGCTGTGCCAGCCGCGGGTCGGCAGCCCGGGCACGCCGCTCGCGAGCTACACGATCGCCGACATCCGCCGCGCGTTCGACGCCCCCAAGCCGTGCGCGCCGACCTGCCCGATCGCGTACGCCCACCACGCGAGCCGGCTCGACACCTGGCGCGCGCAACGCGGGCCGGCCGAGCTGCCGAGCGGCCGGCGCAGCGCGGCGCTCGCGATCGTGCCGTGACGCGCTACGTGGCATGGCTCGAGCGGCGGACGCGCGCGATCGTCGCGATCGCGGCGGCGCTGGTCGCGGCATCGGCGTACCTCGTGGCGTTCCACCTGCCGCTGCGCGCCGAGCTGTCGTACCTGCTCCCCGCCGACACGCCGAGCGTGCGCGC
>DATJAE010000104.1:0-9547 GCA_035516595.1 Kofleriaceae bacterium
GCCGGCGCCGATCCGACCGCGCTCGCGTATGCCGATCTCGCGGCGGCCGCGATCGCGTGGGCGAGCGGCGATCTCCACGCCGCGCACGATCGCGCCGAGCGCTGCGCCGGCGCGCTCGCGCCCACGGTCCCCACGCTCGCCGCGACCTGCGACGAGCTGTCGGGCGACGCGTCGGCGGCGATGAACGATGGCGCGGCGGCGCGCGCGGCGTACGAGCGCGGGCTTCAGCTCGCCAAGCAGTCGGACAGCGCCGAGGCCGCGACCAGCCTCGGGCTCGCGCTCGCCGAGCTCGATCTGCACGACGGCAAGCTCGACCAGGCCGCCGCGGAGGCCGGCGCGCTCGAGGCCCAGGCGGCCGAGCGCGGCGCGACCAGCCCCGAGGCGCGCGCGTGGGTGCTGGTCGCACGCGTGCACGTCGAACAGGCCGCGTCGCAGCAGGCGCTCGACGACCTCGGCCACGTCAAGCCGGAGACGATCGAGCCGCTCGAGGTCCGGCTCGAGCACCAGCTCGCGCTCGGCCACGTGAACGTCCTGCTCGGCGATCCCGACGGCATGTCGCAGATCGACAGCGCGCGCGACGAGGCCGAGCGGCAGGGCTTCCCCGGCCTGGTGCTCGCCGCGCGGCTCGCGCACCTCGAGGCGGCGACCGCGACCGGCGACGACGTCTCGCGCGCGCAGCGCGAGCTGGCCACCGACGCCCGCGCGCACGGCTACGCGCTGATCGCGCACCTCGCCGAGACCGTGGCCGATCGCTAGCGGTATCATCGCGTGCGATGGACTGTCAGCTGTGCGGCTCGACCCACCCCGACGATCGGCCGGCGTGCCCGCAGCAGCGCACCGGCCAGCGACTCGGCGACAAGTACACGATCGGGCCGGTGATCGGGATCGGCGGGATCGCCGCGGTCTACGCGGCCGAGCATCCGGTGCTCGGTCGCCAGATCGCGGTCAAGATCCTGCACAAGCGGTTCGCCAAGGATCGCGAGCTCGCGACGAGGTTCGTGCGCGAGGCGCGCGAGACCGCCGCGCTCGGCCACCCCGCGTTCGTCCGCGTGCACGACGCCGGCACGACCGACGACGGCTGCCCGTACATCGAGATGGACCGGCTCGAGGGCCACGAGCTGTACTCGCTGCGCAAGGAGCAGGGCCCGCTCGACCCGGCGCGCGTCGTGCGCATCGCGATCGACGTGCTCGACGCGCTCGCCGTGCTGCACGGCCGCGGCGTGATCCACCGCGATATCAAGTCGCAGAACATCTACGTCGTGCCGACCGCCAGCGGCGAGCAGGTCAAGCTGCTCGACCTCGGCTTTGCCAAGATCGAGGACGAGCTCCAGCTGACCTCGAAGGAGCACATCCTCGGCACGCCGTTCTACATCAGCCCCGAGCAGTACATCGATCCGCACGCGGTCGACGCGCGCGCCGATCTGTTCTCGCTCGGCATCGTGATGTTCGAGCTGCTGGTCGGCGACTGGCCGTACGCGTGGGAGAACAAGCGCGACCTCCTGCGCAAGGTCATGAAGGGCGAGCTCGAGCGCCACCCGATGAACCGACGCGGCGACGTGCCGTCGTGGCTCGACGCGATCGTCGCGCGCGCGCTCGCCCACGCGCGCGAGGACCGCTTCGAGTCGGCGGCGGCGATGAAGGCCGCGCTCGAGCAGGGCCCGCGGCCGGAGAAGTCGGGCATCCTGCGCCGGCTGTTCGGCGGTTAGCCGTGCACCTCACGGCCAGCGCGCGAGCGGCTCGGTCGCGAACGCGGGCACGAGCTTGGCGAGCTCGGTCGGCGCCGCCGCGAAGCTCGGCGACGACTCCGGCACGAACGCGACGATCAGATCGTTGCCGCGCGATACGTCGAGCGCGAGCGCGAGCACGTTGATCCCGGCGCGGCTGTGCTCCCCGGCCTTCGCCGCCGGCGCCGGACCGAACGTCAGCCGGGCCCCGGCCGGCGCGAGCACGACCACCTTCAGCCGGTGTGGCGTGCCCGCCTCGGTCTGGTCGAGCGTCGCGACCCGGCCATCGGGCGCGATCGTCGCGCGCGCGCGCGTGTGCATCGCCCAGCGCAGCGCGATCGGCCTTTTCGCCGGCAGCGCGGTGCGCAGCTCGTCGCGCACGATCACCAGGCGGTGCGCGCGGTCGAGCGCGAACCCGCGCGCCGCGCGCGCCGCCTCGGGCGCGTAGGCCCGGGTCAGATCGATCACGCCGTCGCTCGTGCCGCGCGGATCGACGTGCCACTTCGTGATCGGCGCGGTCGCGGTGGCGCCGGCCGCCTGGTTCGCGCCGCCGAGCGTCAGCGTGTTGTGGCCGGCGGTCGACTGCACGTAGTAGGCGCCGGTGTACTTGCCGTAGCCGGGCAGCGCGTAGCTGTCCTTGCCGAGGTCGAGCGCCCAGCGGGCGCCGTCGGCGTCGAGCACGAACGTGCCGAGATCGGCGTCGTGGTGTGGCCCGTCGTCGCGACCGCCCTTGATCGCGAAGTACAGCGTCTTCGGATCGGTCCAGCTCTCGCGCAGGAACGCGAGATCTTGATCGGCGAACCGGGCGTCGAGCGGCAGCGCGTCGCGCGCGGCCGGCACCGCCTGCATCCACACCAGCTCGAGCGCGAGGTTGCTCGGCCGATCGGTGATCGCGCCGCGCGCGGCCTCGCGCGCGAGGTACGCCTGCTCGCGCGCCGCCCACCGCGGCTGGCCCAGCCGGAACAGGAACGGCGAGGCCTCGGCGCCGTTCTCGTCGCCGGCCTCGTCGCAGTCGGCGTAGTTGAACGTGAGCCCGGTCGGCCCGGTGAAGTAGCTCGGAAAGTCGCCGGTGATCGCGAAGCCCTTGCTCGCGCGCGAAAGGCCGAGATCGCTCCCGACCGCGGTGTCGAGCGCGCCGAGCATGAGCACGAAGTAGCGCGTCGCGTAGTTCCAGTAGTCGGGCCCCTCCGCCCAGGCGCCGTCGCTGCCGTAGCCGCCCAGCCCGTACGACACCGAGCTCGGCTTGCCGGGCGCGAGCGCGCGGAGCGCGTGCTCGAGCACCGCGCGCGCGTCGGCCGGGTGCGCGGTGTCGTCGCCCGCGATCGCGAGCGCGGCGAGCACCAGCCCGCCGTTGGACACCAGGTTCCAGTTGCTGGACGAGTCGCGCCACCAGCTCTCGACCCCCGGCTTCTTGGCGTAGGCGTCGAGCCCCGGCGCGACCGCCTTGTCGTGGATCGCGCGCACGATCGTCGCGCGCGCGGCGTCGCTCAGGCCGTCGTAGGTCCAGTCGTAGCCGAGCGCCATGCCGGCGGCGGTCTCGGCGAGCTCGAGAAAGCCGGTGTCGGCCCAGCTCGCGCGCGCGACCGCGAGCATCTCCTCGCTGGCGCGCGCGGCCCACTTCTTGTCGCCGGTCAGCTGGTAGAGCGCGCCCAGCAGGTACAGCCGATCGCACACCACCCGGCCCTTGTTGCCGCTGGGTGGAAACCCCGAGGCGAGCGATGGCCTGGCGAGCAGCGCGTCGCCCTGCGCGACCAGCTCGCGGTACCAGCGCGCCGCGATCGGATCGCGCTTGATCTTGGCCTCGAGCTCGGCGCGCGGACCGATCACCAGGCGCGGATGCTCGCGGCGCACGTGATCGAGTGGATCCGCGGACGCGACGTGCGCGGCCACGGCGAGCGCGACCAGCGCGCGCACGATCAGAACGCCTTCTTCGGGCCGCCGGTCGTCATCATGGTCAGGATGTCGACCAGCTGGGCCAGGTTCTTGGCGCTGGCGTCGTCGAGGTGATCCTTGCGGCAGCCGGCGTCCATCCACACCTGCTTGCCGTGCGCCTTGTACACGGTCTGCTCGAGCGTGATCGCGCCGCACGACGCGCCCTGGTTCGGCACCGCCTGCCAGGTCGAGCTGTCGACATCGTGCTTGACCAGCTCGAGCTGCGCCGGCTGCATGCAGCCGGTCGGCGTCGTCGCCTTGGGATCGTTCGACGTCCACGCCCCGGTCGCGTACACCATCGTGGCGGTCTGCGGCGTCACCGGGTTGGTGCCGAGCTGGTGGTCGATCTCGAACAGCACGTCGCCGGAGGCCGCGCACGCGGAGCTGGCCGGGGGTGGCGTCGGCGGCGCGGGCGCTTGCGGCGGCGGCGCCGCCGGGCCGCACGCGACGAGCGCCACGACGATCGGGAGGGTACGGGTCACGGGGAAGCTCCTCATTGTTCGAAGCAATATAGATGTTCCTGCTCCTCGTCGCACAGCGCGAGCTGGCCGGCGCCGACGTTGGTCCAGGTCGAGGTGTCCAGGACGTTGCCGAACATCGCGGTCTCGCCGAACGCGGTCTTCCAGTCGGCGCAGTCGGCGCCCTGGCCGATCGATGGATCGCTCGCGCCCGCCGTGCCGTCCTGCAGCGTCCCGGTCCACGCGCCCTCGACGTTGAACGGATTGCTCTGCGCGATCGCGTGGCCGTACTCGTCGTGGTCGATCGCGACCAGCGGCGATTCGACCAGCGCGGCCTTGCCCGCGAACACCTCGGTCGCCTCGTCGACCAGATACCACGGCCCGACGTCGGCGAGCCGATCGATCGCGTTGCTGGTCGAGTCGGACAGCCACGCCTTCCAGGTCCCGCCGAGCCCCGCGGTCTCCGCCGCCGAGTTGCACAGCTGATCGCCGTCGGCGAGCCCGCCGAACGCACCCATGTACACGGTGTGGGTCGCGAACACCCGCGCGAACGAGGCGGGCGGCGCGTCGGCGTGCTCGGCGGGCGCATCGGGGTGCGAGGACGGCGCGGCGTCGGGTCCGGCGCCGGTGTGCGAGGCCGGCGAGCCGGAGCAGGCGGCGAGCGCGAGCAAGACGAGCTTCATGTGCGACTGACACGGCCCGCGCGCGATCTTGCGCGGGAATCGTCACGAGCCGGTCGCCACGAACGACGCGGTGAAGCCGTAGGACGGATAGCTCGGGTCGGTCTCGTCGAAGATCGTGCCGGAGATCGTCGCGGACACGCCGGCTTGCGAGACCGCGGTCAGATGGATCGAGCAGGTCGGGTCCGGCATGAGATTCGTGTAATAGCTGTGACCGTCGAGCCACTGCACGAACACGCTGGTCTCGTCCATCACGTCCGCATCGCCGGAGCGCGCGCACGGATAGCTCGTGCCGGCGGCGAGCGAGCCGGACGCCGCGTGGATCTTGACCGCGAGCGACGGGATCGCGCTCGGATCGCTCTGGGCCTGGTAGTAGCCCGAGTACACGCCGGACGCCGTCGCGGGCGCGATCGTGACGCCGGCCGACGACTGATAGGCCTGACCGATGTCGATCGTGTAGCCCGGCGAGGCGCTCGAGGCATCGCGGCCGGGATGGCCGTCGTCGTCGCCGGGCGACGGCATCGAGGAGCTACAACCGGCGAGCACACACGCGACGAGCAGGCGTCTCATGTCGAGCTGACACGCGCCCCGCGCGATCTTGCACGCGATCAGCGCGACGCGCGCAGCACGCTCGAAAGCGCGAGCTCGGCCCGGCTCGCGCACAGCTCGATCAGGCTCTGCGCCTCGTCGGCGGCCAGGCCGTGGCCGTCGACCAGCTCGCGCCGGGTGCGCTCGACGATCTCGTGGCGCGTGGCGGCGAGCTGGCGCGCGATCGTCGACTCGTGCACGCCGAACAGGACCGCGATCTGCGCGAGCGTCATGCCGTCGAGGAAGTACATCCGCAGCATGTTGCGGCGCTTGGCCGGCAGCGCGCGGATCGAAGCCTCGAGCGCGGCGCGAAACATCGGGCGGTAGCGCGCCTTGATGAAGTCCAGCTCGGGATCGAGATCGCGGCCGAGCTCGTCGCCGGCGGCCGCCTCCGCGCGGCGCGACGCGTCGCTCGCGCGGCGGAGGTTGAGCGCGACCCGCACCGCGACCACGCGCAGCCACGCGCCGAGCGGCCCGCGCCCGGTGTAGCCGGCCAGGCGCGCCGTCTCGCCCGGCGCGGCGACCAGCACGCGCTCGCGCACGACCTGGGCGAGCTCGTCGGACGCGTCGCGGCCGAGGAAGCTCGCGATCACCCCGGCGAGCTCGCGATCGAACGCGGCGAGCGCGCCCGGCACGCCGCGCAGGCAGCCGACCGCGAGGTAGAGGTCGGCGACGTGCGCGCGCGCGATCGCCGCGGCCGGATCCTGGCCCGCCGGCAGGCGCGCCGCGAGGTGGTGCACGAACGCGGCGTCGGGCACCGCGAGGGCGGGCCACGCGGCACGCGCGGTCGCGAGCGCGCGCTCGTACGCGATCGCTAGTGGGTCGCCAGCCACGCGTCGGCCTCCGCGACATGGGGGTTGGCGCGCGGCCCGGCCGCGGCGAGCGCGGCGCGCGCCAGGGCGGCCGCGGCGCGTGCGTGCGCGCGATCGTCGCCGGTTTCCCAGCGCGCGCGCGCCGCGAGGAAGCGGGTCTCCGCCAGCTCGGCCGGATCGCCGGGGCTGGCCGGCCACGCCGCGACCGCGCGATCGAGCCAGCGCTCGGCCGCCGTGGCGTCGTGGCGATCGAGCTCGAGCACGCCGAGCCGCTCGAGCGCGTACGGCAGGTAGCGCGCGAGCTCGGGCTTGGGCGCGGCGAGCGCGACCACGGCCGCGAGCTCGCTGCGCGCGGCCGCGGCCTGACCGGAGCGGCGCTCGACGATCGAGCGGTTGAGCTCGAGCTCGACCACCTTCGGATGATCGGCCGGCAGCACGCGGCGCAGCTGGTCGAGCGCGCGGCGGTAGGCATCGAGCGCCGCGCGGTCACGGCCGGCGGCGGCGAGCACGTCGGCGCGATCGCGCTCGACGTTCGCGATGTCGATCGGCCCCGCGGTCGCCGTGCGGATCGCGAGCGCGCGGTCGAGCAGCGCGAGCGCGCGATCGGTGTCGCCGCGATCGCGCAGCGCGTTGGCGAGGTTCTCGAGCACGCTCGCCACCGGCGGCGCGTCGCGGCCCTCCGCCCGCTCGGCGATCGCGAGCGCGCGCTCGAGCGACGCGATCGCCTCGTCGAGCCGGCCGAGATCGCGCAGCGCCGCGCCGATGTTGTCGAGCTCGGAGGCGACGTCGGGGTGCGACGCGCCCTCGCGCGCCTGGTAGATCGCGAGCGCGCGGCGAAACTGCGCGAGCGCCTCGTCGTAGCGGCCCTCGGCGTCGAGCGGCGCGCCGAGGTTGTTGAGCACGTTCGCGAGCTCGAGATCGTCGGGCCCGAGCGCGCGCTCCAACCGGCGCAGCGCCTCGCGGTGGCTGGCGATCGCCAGCTCGTAGCGGCCCGCGCGATACTGCATCGAGCCCGCGTTGTTGAGCACCCGGCCGGCGAGCACGTCGTCGCCGAGCCGATCGACGATCGCGAGCGCCTGGCGCTGCCAGGCATCGCCCTCGGCGTAGCGGCCGAGCGCGTAGCCGACGACGAAGGTCAGCGCGCCCATCGCCTGGACCAGCGCGCGGTCGTGGTGCGCGGCCTCGGCCGCGACCACCGCGTCGAGCAGCGCGGCCTCCGCGGCCGCGAGCTCGCCGCGCTCGGCGGCGAGCCGGCCGACCACGACGCCGGCCTCCGCCTGGGCGGCGCGATCGCCGAGCCGGCGCGCGTCGTCGGCCGCGCGGCTCGCGATCGGCTCGGCCTCGCGCACCAGGCCGAGCGCGTCGAGCGCGCGCGCGTCGGCGAGCTCGGCGCGGATCCCGGCGAGCGCGAACCGCGCCACCGGATCGCGCGGCGGGGCCAGCTCGGCGCGCAGCGCGCTGGCGTCGTTGCAATCCTCGACCCGCGCGAGCTTGTCGACCGCGCTCGCCGCGCGGCGCAGCGCCGCCGGATCGCCGCCCGCGAGCTCGCCGGCGAGCTCGCGCAGCTCGTCGCGGCGGGCGTCGAGGCACGCCATCCGGAGATCGAGCAGCTCCTCCGATTGCTCGCCGCGCACGCGGGTCGCCTCGCACGCGTCGCGCCGCGCGCCGATCCAGCGCGTCGCGTAGCGGTCGAGCCCGCCCTCGACCTCGCGATCGAGCTCGGCTGCAAACGGGGCGCCGCTCGCGGCGAACGCGTGCGCGATCGCGCGCCGGGCCTCGCCGTCCCACGCGCCGGCGAGCTCGCGCGCCGTCCCGCTGCACGGCGGCGCGGCGGCGCGCCCGAAGTGACCGAGCGCGACCGCGCCGGCGGTCGCGGCGAGCCCTGCTGCCGCAAGCCAGCGCCGCCGCCGCGCGATCGTCGGATCCGCGCGCAGCGCGTCGATCAGCGCGCGCATCGACGGATAGCGCTCCGCCGGATCCGGCGCGAGCCCGCGCACGACGCGCGCGCGCAGCCAGGCCGGCGCCGCGACGCCGGGCGCGGGCGGGCGGATCTCGCGCGCCGCCACCGCCGCCGCGCGATCGGCGAGCGTCGCGCCGCCGAACGGGACCGCGCCGAACAGCGCCTCGTAGAGCGCGACGCAGAAGCTGAACTGGTCCGCCCGGGCGTCGATCGGCTCGCCGGCGAGCTGTTCGGGCGCGGCATAGATCGGCGTACCGACCGCGGCGCTGCCGGCGAGCGGCGGCGATCCGCGCGCGCCGCTCGGGGCCTCGGCCACCCGCGCGAGCCCGAAGTCGGCGACCCGCGCGCGCCCGTCGCGGCCGATCACCACGTTGTCTGGCTTGAAGTCGCGATGGACGATGCCGGCGTCGTGCGCCGCGGCGAGCCCGTGCGCCGCCTGCTCGAACATCGCGAGGACGTCGCGCCACGGCCGCCGCTGGGCGAGCCACGCCGCCAGCGGCATGCCGTCGACCAGCTCCATCGCGATGAACAGCTGATCGCCGCGTGCTCCGACGTCGTAGACCACGACGACGTTGGGGTGGCTGAGCCGCGCCAGCGCCTTGGCCTCGAGCGCGAACCGCTCGGACCACGCCGGCGTGCCGCGCCGCACCAGCTTGAGCGCGACCCGGCGGTCGAGCTTGCGATCGTAGGCCGCGTAGACCACCCCGGTCGCGCCCGCGCCGAGCACGTCGATCACGACGTAGCGGTCGCCGCCGGGCTCGAGGCGCGCGCGCGTCGCCGCGGCCAGCGCGGCGCGGCAGGCATCGCAGCGATCGAGGTGATCGTGGATCGCGGCGTCGTCGTCGGCGCCGCTCACCAGCGCGAGCAGCTCGTCGGGCGAATAGCACGGCTCCATCGCGGCGCAACCCTACGCCCGCGCGCGCTCGGCTCGACGTTTCATGTCGTGAACAACGCGCGGACGGCGCGCTCGATCTGTTGCAAGATCGCGCGCGGCGCGTGTCCGGACCCGGTGTGACGGCCCGGGCCGGCGGTTCATTCAAGCCGGTCGCCCGCGTGACCGCGAGGTCACGGCACCCGCACGACGCGCACCACCGCGCCGACCGTCGCGCCGGCCGCGGTCTCGACCACGAGGCGGTGCGGCGTGCCGACCGGCCCGCGCAGCGTGCGCTCCGCGCGCTCGAGATCGAGCCCGGCGAGCGGGCGGCCATCGACCGAGACCAGCACGCCGCCGGCGAGCTCGGCGGGCTCGGCGCGCGCGATCCGGTAGCGCCCGTCGGGCATCGGCTCGAGCGCGATCGGCGCGCGCTGGAACGCGTCGTCGAGCGGATCGCCCGGCGCGGCGACGACGACCAGCCGCGACGGCTCGAACGTCACCGCGTAGTCGCGCAGGAAC
>DATJAE010000105.1:0-10400 GCA_035516595.1 Kofleriaceae bacterium
ATGATCGGTTGCGGCTGCCGAGGCGCGCCGAGCGCGAGGCGCCGCGACGCAGCGCTACCGGGCGTAACGCAAGGAGCGGCAACGAAGCGATCGGCGATGGATCGGCGGCCCCAACCGATCAGATCCCGTGTGGCGAGCTACTAGATCCGGGTCGCGATGTACTTCCACTGGGTGTAGTCGTCGAGCCCGTGCCGGCTGCCCTCGCGGCCGATGCCCGAGTGCTTGATCCCGCCGAACGGCGCCTGCGCGGTGGACACCAGGCCCTCGTTGAGGCCGATCATGCCGGCCTCGAGCGCCTCGGCGACCCGGCGCTGGCGCGCGCCGTCGCGGGTGTAGAGGTAGGCGACGAGGCCGGCGTCGGTGTCGTTGGCCAGCGCGATCGCGTCGGCCTCGTCGCGCGCGGTGCGCAGCGCGACGACCGGCGCGAAGATCTCCTCGCGCCAGATCGCCATCTCGCTGGTGATGCCGGCGAGCACGACCGGCGCGACCACGCGCGAACGGCCGTCGGGCGGCGCGCCGTGCACCACGCGGGCGCCGCGCGCGATCGCGTCGTCGACCAGCCGCTTGGCCTTGGCGACCGCGTCGTCGTCGATCAGCGGGCCGAGGTCGACGCCGGGATCGCTGCCGCGCCCGACCGCGAGCCTGGCGATCGCGGCGACGAACGCGCGGCTGAACGCCGCCTCGATCGGCGCCTCGAGGACGAACCGGTTGGCGGCGACGCAGCTCTGCCCGGCGTTGCGGAACTTCGCGATCATCGCCCCGGCGACCGCCGCGTCGATATCGGCGTCGCCGAGCACGACGAACGGCGCGTTGCCGCCGAGCTCGAGCGACACCCGCTTGAGGTCGTCGGCGCACGTCCGCATGATCGCGCGGCCGACCTCGGTCGAGCCGGTGAAGCTGACCTTGCGGATCGCGCGCGAGGCGACGAGCCGGCCGCCGGCGCGCGGGCCATCGGCGGCCGGCACGATCGACAGCACGCCGCGCGGCAGCCCGATCGCCTCGGCGAGCTGCGCGATCGCGAGCGCGCCGAGCGGGGTCTGCTCCGCGGGCTTGGCCACCACGGTGCAGCCCGCGGCGAACGCCGCGCCGAGCTTGCGGGTCAGCATCGCGTACGGGAAGTTCCACGGCGTGATCACCGCGCACGGCCCGACCGGCTCGCGCAGCACGAGCAGGCGCTGGTCGGCGTGGCTGGCCGGGATGGTCTCGCCGTAGCCGCGCTCGGCCTCGCCGGCGAACCACGCGAAGAAGCTCGCGGCGTAGCGCACCTCGGCGGCCGACTCGGCGATCGGCTTGCCGTTCTCGCGGGTGCACAGCTCGGCGAGCCGGCGCTCGTCGCCGAGCATCCGGCGCGCGAGCTCGGCGAGCAGCTTGCCGCGCTCGGGGCCGGGCGTGCGCCGCCACGCCGGGGCCGCGCGCCCCGCCGACGCGATCGCGCGATCGATCAGCGCGTCGTCGGCGTCGGCGACCTCGGCGATCGGCGCGCCGTCGAACGGATCCCGGACCGCGAAGCGCCGCGCGGTCGCATGCCACGTGCCATCGACGAATGCATCGCGTGCGAGCTCCATGGCGGATCCATACCCGGGAGTGTCGTGGAGTAGAATGCGGTGTGCCGGTGGTGCTGCGCAGCACGGACTTCGCCTCGCTCGACGAGCTGTTCGCGGCGCGCGGCGACGTCGCCGGCCCGGTGCTGTTCCAGGTCGCCGCCGGCGAGCTCGCCGGCGTGCTCGCGCGGATGCGCGACGGCGACGACGTCTGCCTCGCAGGCGATCCGCCCGAGCTGGTGCGCCACCGTCAGACGTTGCTCGCGCGGCGGACCGGGCTCGACGGTCTGACCGGCCTCACCGATCGCGCGACGTTCACGCGCGCGGCCAGCGCCGCGCTCCCGGGCGCGCTGATCGCGATCAACCTCGATCACTTCAAGCGGCTGAACGACCAGCACGGCCACGCCGCCGGCGACGAGGCGCTGGTCGCGGCCGCGGCGCGGATCCGCGCGGCCGTGCCGGCCGACGCGATGGTCGCGCGGACCAGCGGCGATGGCTTCGCGGTCGCGCTGCCGGCCGATCGCGACGCCCGCGCGCTCGCCGCCGCGATCCACGCGGCGTTCCGCGCCGCGCCGCTCCCCGACGGCACCGCGCTGACCGCGTCGCTCGGGCTGTGCGTGCGCACGACCGAGGCGAGCTACGACGAGCTGTTGCGCCACGCCGAGGGCGCGCTCTACGCCGCCAAGGCGCGCGGCCGCGATCGCGTCGTCGATCACGGCGAGCGCGCGCGCGAGGCCCGCGAGCGCGACGGCGATCTCGAGCTCGACGGCTTCGAGGACATGACCCGCGTGCTCGCCGATCGGGTCGCCGAGGTCATCTCGTGGCGCGGCCGCCGCGTGTTCCAGGGCCTGCGCGACCAGGCCGACGTCGACGCCCTGACCGGGCTGGCGACCCGGCGCTACCTCGATCGCCGCCTGCCGTTCGAGGTCGATCACGCGGCCGAGCGCGGCCGGCCGCTGAGCGTCGGGCTGCTCGACGTCGATCACTTCGGGCAGGTCAACAAGCAGCACGGCTGGCCGACCGGCGACAAGGTGCTCGCCGAGATCGCGGCGCGGATCCGCGATGCCCTGCGCGCGACCGACTGGGCAGCGCGCTACGGCGGCGAGGAGATCTGCATCGTGATCGACGACGCCGCGGGCGAGGCCGCGCGCAGCGCGCTCGATCGCGTCCGCGCCGCGGTAGCGGCGCGCCCGTTCGAGACCACGCGCGGCGAGCCGCTCGCGATCACGGTCTCGATCGGCTGCGCCGAGCTCGGCCCCGGCGACACGGTCGCCCAGCTGATCGAGCGCGCGAGCGGCCGCCTGCTCGCCGCCAAGCGCTCGGGCCGCGACCGCGTGGTGATATAGACGCCGGCATGAGCGATCGCGGACGTGTGGCCCTGGTGCTCGGCGCGGTGGCGGTGATCGCCGGCGGCGCGGGCTTCTACTTCATCAAGATCTACCGGCCGAACCAGATCGCGCGCGACGCCCAGCACGAGATCGAGGCGTGGGAGGCGCGCTGGCAGGCGGCGCGCGACTGCCTGCTCGGCGCCTCGCCCGGCTCGTCCCGGACCAGCGAGGCGCTCGCGATCCGCGAGCTGTCGCCGGATCCGTGGCAGGGCGGCTCGTGCACCCAGCTCATGGCCAAGCTGTCGCGCGGCGACGCGCCCGACACCGGCCTGCCCGCGGTCGAGGCCGCGTGGGGCGAGCTCGATCACGCGGCGAGCCAGGCCGCGACCGCGTTCGCGTGGCACGTCGCGAAGGTCAAGGGCATCGACTCGCTGCCCGGCACGCTCGACAAGCTCGACGCCGCGCGCGCCGCGCTGCGCGCGTCGGCCGGCCTGCCGACCAGCGAGCGCACCGCGCCACCGCCGCTGCCCGCGGCGCAGGTCGTGCCGATCCGCGATGGCGCGGATCCGGTCGGCAAGCTCGAGCTCGCCGGTGTGTTGCCGTCGGCGCACGGCATCCTGTGCGCCGGCACCACGCCGAACCGGATGGTCGAGGTCCAGCTCGTCCCCGGGGCGGCGCCGCGGGTCGCGCGGGTCGGGCCGAACCTGTTTCGCGCCGCGCCGGATCCGCGATGGGGCGCGCGTTCCAGCGGCGCGCTGGTCGAGCTCGGCGACTTCGACGACGAGGGCGCGATGGCCGCGCCCAGGCCGCTCGGCAAGCTCGGCGATCATCAGCTCGTGCTCGCCGCACTCGGCAGCCACGCCGCGGGCGAGCTGGTCTACAGCGAGCCCGGCAAGACCGTCGGCATCGCGCACGTCCACGGTGACACCTGGGAGCAGATCTCGATCGCCGGCGTCACGCGCGCCGGCGCCGACGTCGACACCGACGGGCGCGCCGTGCTCCAGCTCGAGACCGCGAAGGGCTTCGCCGCGCAGATCGTGAAGCCCGACGGCGACGAGCCGGCGGTCGTGCTGGATGCCGGCGATGCCTCGGATGCGTGCCTGAGCGCCGATCGCGGCTGGCTCCGGCTCGGCGAGGAGGTGATCGGGTTCGGCGGCGGTCACCCGCTCGTGCGCGCGCCGATCCAGGGCGAGCTGATCGGCTGCTCGCTCGACGGTGCGATCGCGGTCGCGCCGGAGCAGCCGCGCGAGGCCCAGCTGTGCGGCAACACGTGCCGCACCGCGCAGCTGCCGGTCGGCGTGCCCGAGCGCGCCGCGCTGACCACGATCGGCGGCAAGCTGGTCGCGGTCGCGATCCACGGCGGCGTGCTCGCGATGTGGCGCGAGGGCCAGCCCCCCGCGTTCTACGCGCTCGACGCCCGGCTCCGCCTCGGCGAGGACGATCAGCCGCGCGTGGTCGCGCTCAGCGACGGCAAGACGATCGACGTCGTGGTCCAGGACGACAAGGCCTACGCGATCGCGCGGATCACTCCGCGCTGGTGAAGAACACGACCTCGTGCGGGTCGTGCGTGGTCGAGCACACGGCATCGCAGCAGCTCGTGACGGTCAGGTCGTAGCGATGGCCGGCCGCGAGCGTGTAGCGCCAGGTCGCCAGGTAGATCGCGCCATCCGGTTCCGTGCCCGGGATGAAGTGATCGAACGCGTACGACGCGCCGGTGTCGTCGACCATGGTCAGCGCCACGTTCGGCTGCGGCTCGGTGACGTCGACCACCACCGCGACGTCGGTCGCGTAGTGCAGGTCGGCGCGCGGCGCCTCGATGTTGAGCGCGGAGTCGATGCAGACCGGCGATGCGTCGGGAAGCGGCTCCGAGCTCGGCGCCGCACATCCGACCAGCACGACCAGCAGGACCATCCGCATGCCCGCCAGCTCATCAAGCGGCGTGCCACGCCGGCCGCGGCCTGGATCCGCGGGGTTCGCGCGGCGGAAACGCCGCCGAGCCACCGACCGCGACAGGCCTGTCGTGGTCTACGACAGCGCGGCCGCGAGCGCGCGGGTCTCGACCAGGTTGTCCTCGATCGAGCAGTAGGTCCAGCCGCCATATCGCCCCACCGAATGCACGCCGTGCCCGGCCAGCATGCCGCGCAGCCGCGCGGTCTCGGCCAGGGACGCGCCGGTGATGTGGACGTAGGCCGGATCGAGCGCGACGTGGTGCTCGGCGACCAGCTGGTGATCGGTCACGATCCGCTCGCGCCGGAGGTCCGCGAGCACGCGCGCGCGCAGCGCGTCGCGCTCCGGCGTGGCGCCGTCGGGCGCGCCGACCTCGACGTACAGGCTCATGCGATCGGTAGCCAGGATGTTGTCGTACCAGCCGACCCGGTAGAACACGATCGACGGGTCGGGGAAGTACATCCAGTGGACGTCGCGCGCGCCCTTGCGATCGAAGCCGAGGTTCCAGATCAGCACCTGGTTCGACGTGAACGCCGCGGCCTCGTGCGTCACGCCGCACATGCGCGCGAGCCTCGGCAGCGGCGCCGACGACACCAGGTGACCGAACCGGATCGTGCGGCGCGGCGTGGTCACGGTGCGCGCGTCGAGATCGATCGCGAGCGCGGGCTCGCCGCACGCGACCGCGCCGCCGGGCAGATCGCGGAGCAGCGCGCGGATGTACTGCACCGCGCCGCCGGCCGGATAGCTGAACGTCGCGTTGTAGCCGTGCCGCGTGCCCGCCGCCGGTCGCATGTTCGCGATGATGTCGGCGAGGTCGGCGTGCGGGAAGAACCGGCCCATCGCATCGGGATCGAGCCGGTCGAGATCGATCGCGTAGAGCTTCTCGTTGTACGGGCGCAGGAACTTGTCGGTGATGCCCTTGCCGTACTTGCGCACCAGCATCTCGCCGAACGAGCGCGGCGCGCCCTCGCCGCTCGGCCGGAAGTACAGCTCGACCAGGCACTCGAGGAACTCGGCGTGCGGCAGCTGGTGGATGTGCTTCTGGAACGGGAAGTCGATGTCGAGCCCGGCGTAGCGGATGCGCGCGACCCGCTCGACCGTGCGCACGTCCTGGCCCGGCATGCGCGCGCGCAACCACGCCTCGATCTCGGGGTGCTTGAAGTGGAAGAAGTGGCCGGAGTAGTCCCACACGAAGCCATCGCACACGACGGTGCGGCAATAGCCGCCGGGCTCGGCCTCGCGCTCGAGCACGATCACGCGCGCGTCGGGATGGCGCTCGCGCCACCAGTTCGCGAACCCCAGACCCGACACGCCCGCGCCGATGCACACGATGTCCGCGTGCTCGATCAACCGAGCCTCGCGAGCTCGCTCGTGAAGATCCGGCGCGCGATCGCGATCGCGCAGCCGTAGGTCGACTCCACGCCGAAGTACGACAGGCTCTTCGACAGCAGGCTCTGGCGCCGCGAGTACGGCGTATCCGACGCGTAGTGGATGACGCCGAGCTCGAACTTCGATTGATCGACCAGCGAGACGATCTCGTCCTTGGGATGGCGGCGCGGCTCGGCGATCTCGTACGCGGCCGACAGGTACGGTCCGGACTCCATCTCCATCACCGTGTAACCCTCGCGGTAGAACACGTCCATGTAGTCGCGGTTCTGCAAGAACGCCGAGCGCACGGTCAGCGCCTTCTGGTTGTCGAGCACCGTGCCGTGCCGCATGAACGGCTGGACGTCGGACGCGACCAGCGCGTTGCGGAACAGGAAGGTGTTCGCCGAGTGCTCGTCGTGAACGACCTTGCTGATCATCACGTCGCCGACCCGGCCGTTGAGCGTCGCCGCCTTGCCCATGATGTAGACGCCGCGCAGCTCCTCGACGCCGAGCGCGACGGTCGACAGATGGTGATACGCCGCCATGCCGAGCGGATAGTCGATGTTGACCAGCACGGCGCGGCTCTCGGCGATCCGTTCGATGCCCGCCACGCGGACCCGCGGGTCGAGGTGATCGACGCGCAGCGCGGCGAGCTCGATGACCTGCGCGTCGACATCGATCTTGCCGGGCGACGCGATCGCGCGGATGCCGGCGATCCGGTCGGCCTCCTGCACCGCGTCCATGCGCTCGACCGCGTCGTGGATGAACGCGCGCAGCGCGTAGTACAGGATGTTGGTGGCGCCGGCGTGATCGGCGCTCGCGATCGCCTCCTCGTAGCGCGGCGCGAGGCCCTCGAAGTTGCGGCGGCGCAGGAAGTCGACGATCTCGGCCTCGTGGGCGCGCGCGTAGCCGCCGAGCAGGTTCACCAGCGAGTGGCTGTTCGACGACACGAAGTACACCGGGCGGCCGGGCGGCACCGCCGGCGCGATCGCGTTCCACCAGCGCAGCGCCGAGCGCTGGTACTCGCGGAACGAGCCATCGAGCAGGCGCACGAACAGATCGCAATCGTGCGCCATGATGTCGCGCAGGATCGCGCTCGACTGCGCGCCGAGCGCGCCGCGCAGCCGCGCCACGCCCGCCTCGTCGGTGCCGAGCGCGGCGGCGAGCGCGAAGTCATCGGTCACGTCGTCCAGGCGCGCCGCGATCAGGCGCTCGCGCAGCTTGTTCCACTCGATCTGGTACGCGGTGAGGATCGGCACGAGATCGTCGATGTCGGACGCCGACGCGACGAACACCGCGAGCGTGCGCCCGCCATCCCAGCGCAGCGGCCGCCGCCGGCCGCGCGTGCGCACGCCCTGCCACTTCTCGATCGGCAGGCCGGCCGCGACGAACTGCGCGATGCTCTGGCCGAGCACGATCCGCCGGATCCCCGGCATGCAATCCGGCAAGCGGCCGGCGCTGTACGCGAACGCGGCGAGATCGGGATCGGGATCCTCGGCGCCGAGGTGCAGGCTCGACCGCGCGAACAGGTGCGCCTCCTCGAACGCGCGCACGCGCACCTCGCCGCTCGACCGCAGGAGCGAGTAGTAGGTGCGGATGTACAGGTCGATCTCGTCGCTCGTGGCGCGAGGCTTCTGCCGATCCATCTATCCCGACAGGGTAGATCACCTTCGGGGCGGGAGCGCTTTTCCTGGCGGCCGGTTAGTGCTACTAGAGGGCCCTACCCAGGGGAGCGCGTGAGCAAGGAAGAGCTGGTCCATCTCGACGGCGAGGTCATCTTGATCGCGAAAGGCGGCAACTTTCGGGTCAAGCTCGACAACGGCCACGAGGTGCTCGCCAAGCTCGCCGGCAAGGTGCGGCGCCACCGCATCCGCGTCGTGCTCGGCGATCGCGTGAACGTCGCGGTGTCGCCGTACGACCCGACGCGCGGCTTCATCGTCTACCGGCAGCGCTGATACGCGACCGCCATGCCGCGGCGGACATCCTGCGCGATATCCCCGTCGAGCCACGTGCGATCGTAGGCGTCGAAGCAGCCGCGCAGCAGGATGCCGGAGTCGCCGAGCCATTCGACGACGGGGCGCTGGCGCGATCGCGCGATCGCGCGGCCGTCGACGTCGACCTCGTAGAACACGTAGCCGGCCGCGCCGCCGCCCTGGACGTACGCGAGCTCGGCGCGCCGCCCGTGCGCCGACACGATCGTCTGCTCGACCTCGCGCTCGGACTGGTCGTCGCCGGCGAGCGCGAAGCCGGAGCCGTCGCTGCAACCGCACAGCGCCATCACCGCGAGCCAGCGCATGGATCCCCTCAGTATACGGGGTCGTCGAGTGCTAGGCTTGCGTGACACATGGCCGAGACGCCGCTGTACGTCGGGATCGATCTGGGGACGACGAACTCGGCCGCGGCCGTGTTCGACGGCGAGCGCGTCGCGGTCGTGCGCAATGCCCAGGGCGCGACGGTCACGCCGTCGGTCGTGCGCATCGACAAGCAGGGCCGGGTCACGGTCGGCACGCGCGCGCGGCGCTTCCTCGAGCAGGATCCGGCGAACACCGCGGCCGAGTTCAAGCGGCTGATGGGCACCGACCGGCCGATCGAGTTCCCCGCGGCCGGGCTCGCGAAGAAGCCGGAGGAGCTGTCGGCCGAGGTCTTGAAGGCGCTCCGCCAGGACATCGCGGACCAGCTCGGCGTCGCGATCGATCGCGCGGTGATCTCGGTGCCCGCGCTGTTCGAGCTGCCGCAGAGCGCGGCGACCTCGGAGGCCGCGCGGCTGGCCGGGTTCGGCCGGGTCGAGCTCCTGCAGGAGCCGATCGCGTCGGCGCTCGCCGCCGGGTGGCGCGCCGACGACGACGGCGCCGGCACGTGGCTGGTGTTCGACCTCGGCGGCGGCACGTTCGACGCCTCGCTGCTCGAGACCCGCGACGGCCTGCTCCGCGTGGTCGGCCACGACGGCGACAACTTCCTCGGCGGGCGCGACTTCGACTGGACGATCACCGAGCACCTCGCGTCGCGGCTCGCGGTGGTGCCGCGCCGCGCCAACGCCGAGCACGCCGCCGCGCTGCGCGCGCTCCGGCTCGCCGCCGAGGACGCCAAGATCGAGCTGTCGCGCGGCGAGCGCGCGCAGGTCACGCTCGCCCAGCCGCTCGTGATCGACGGCCAGGACGTCGAGGTCGATCTCGAGCTCGATCGCGCGACGGTCGAGCGCCTGTGCGCGCCGCTGGTCGATCGCGCGCTCGACGTGTGCGTGCGCCTGCTCACCGCCAACGGGCTCGGACCGGGCCGGCTCGCCAAGATCGTGCTGGTCGGCGGGCCGACCGTGATGCCGATCGTGCGCGCGCGGGTCGCGGCGCGGCTCGAGGCGCCGATCGCGGAAGGCCACGATCCGATGACGCTGGTCGCGCAGGGCGCGGCGCTCTACGCCGCGACCGCCGGGCTCGACGGCCGCGCCGCCGCGCAGGCGCCGATCGCGGGCCGCCAGGTGTGGCTGCAGTACCCCGCGGTGTCGGCCGACCTCACGCCGCACGTCGTCGGCAAGTTCGTGGGCGCCGATCCGCCCGCGAAGGTGAAGCTGGTGCGCAGCGACGGCGGCTGGACCGGCGCCGAGGCGAGCGTCCAGCCCGACGGCACGTTCCTGACCAGCGTCGCGCTGCTGCCGCGCCGCGCCTGCACGTTCGACATCGTCGCGACCGCCGCGAGCGGCGCGGCGATCGCGGTGTCGCCGCCCGCGCTCACGATCGTGCAGGGCCTGACGATCGGCGATCCGCCGCTGTCGCGCACGCTCGGCGTCGCGCTCGCGAGCGGCCACGTCCAGACCTACCTCGAGCGCGGCGCGCCGCTGCCCGCGCGCCGCACGTTCACCCATCACACGGTCGAGACCGTCGCGAAGGGCAGCGACGGCAGCGTGCTGCGCATCCCGATCGTGCAGGGCGAGATGAGCCAGGCGCACCTGTGCCGCCTGGTCGGCACGCTCGACATCGGCGGCGACGCGGTCAAGGACACCGTGCCCACCGGCTCGGCGGTCGAGGTCACGATCGAGCTCGATCGCGGCGGCCGGCTCGCGGCGCGCGCGCTCGTCCCAACGATCGGCCAGGTGTTCGAGCACGTCGCGCACCTGCTCGTGCCCGACGCCGCGCCCGAGTCGCTCGACTCCGCGCTGCGCGATCTGCGGCGCCAGCTCATGGACCTGCGCACCGACGCGTTCCGCCACGGCCTCGGCCAGGTG
>DATJAE010000106.1:0-5376 GCA_035516595.1 Kofleriaceae bacterium
CGACCGGTAGCGCGACCTGCGTCGAGCTCGCCCGGCTCATCGGTTGCCCTGGACCTCGCGCTCGACCCGGCGCAGCTCCGCGCCGGCGTCGCCGTTGCCGTGCAGCACCTTGTCGAGCGCCGTGCGGTACGGCGTCCACACCATCCGCATCACCGGATCGGTCGGCATCGCGACGACGTGCGCGAGCTGGGCGCGGAACACGCGCAGCACCGGATCGCCGGCGAGATCGGGCTGGTCCCACGCGTGGACGTTCGCGACCACCTGCTGGGCCTGGCGCGCGCGCACGATCGCGGCCCGGTCGCCGGTCAGCGCGTTCATCACGGCGAACGCCGCGTCCTTGTCGCGCGCCTTGGCCGACATCAGGATGCCCTCGACGCCGAGGAACGGCGCGGCCGGCTTGCCGGTCTCGCTGACGATCGGCAGCGGCGCGACCTTCCACGGCACGGCGCGATCGATATCCGCGATGAACCACGGGCCCGACATCGCCATCGCGGCCTTGCCGTCGTTGAACAGGCTCGCGACCAGCGGGCCGGTGGTCTCGCTCGGTGTCACGTCGCGCACGATCAGCTCGCGCGCGAACGCGATCGCGCGCGCGGCCTCGGGCGTCGCGATCGCGAGCGTGCCGTGCTCGTCCAGCACCCGGCCGCCGAAGCCGTGCAGCCACGGCGCGTGGCCGTACAGATCGAAGTTCGCGTACGCGAGCACGCTCGCGCCGCGCGCGTGCAGCTGCGGCTCGAGCGCGAACAGCTGGTCGGTGGTCGTCGGCGGTGTCGCGATCATGTCGGTGCGATAGAACAGCACGAGCGACTTGGTCGCGAGCGGCAGCCCCCACAGCGAGCCCTTGTAGGTCATCGCGCCGAGCGAGAGATCGCTGAACCGATCGGCCCGCGCGTCGTCGACCCAGAACTCGATCGGCTCGATCACGCCGGCGTCCGCCCAGTCGCCGATCCGATCCTGCGCGAAGATGAACAGGTCGGGCCCGTTGCCGCGCGGGATCGCCGAGCTGATCTTGTCGGCGAACGCGTCGTGCGGCACGGCGACCAGCGTGAGCGGCGTGTCGGGGTGCTCGGCGTTCCAGGTCGCGGCGGTGGCCTCGAGCGCGGCGCGCTCCTGGCCGGTGTACGAGTGCCACAGCACGACGCCGGGCGGCCGCGGATCGCCGCACGCGACGAGCGCGCACAGCGCGAGCGCGGCGAGCCTCATAGCCGGACCTCGGTCGCGCCGTCGAACAGGTGGATCGATTTCGGGTCGAGCCAGACCTGGACGGTGTCGCCCGGATGCGGCGCGGCGCCGGCCTCGGTGCGCACCGTCAGCGGGCCGGCCGACGACTCGACGTGGAGCACGACCTCGGCGCCGAGCACCTCGCGCATCGCGACCTCGCCGGCGAGCGCGACGGCGTCGTAGCGCCGCTGCAGCGACAGCCGCTCGGGGCGGATCCCGATCACGACGTGATCGACCGCGGCCTGCGCCGGGCGGAGCGCGGGCCGCGCGCCGAGCGGGATCTCGAAGCCCGCGCCGCGCGCCGCCGAGCGATCGCCGGCGACCGTGAGATCGGCCGCGAGGAAGTTCATCGACGGCGTGCCGAAGAACCCGGCGACGAACCGGTTCTCCGGACGCTCGTAGATGTCGACCGGCGAGCCGATCTGCTGGATCACCCCGTCCTTGAGCACGACGATCTGATCGGCGAGCGTCATCGCCTCGATCTGATCGTGGGTGACGTACATCGCGGTCGCCTTGGAGTCGCGGTGGATGCGCGCGATCTCGCGCCGCATCTCGCCGCGCAGCTTGGCGTCGAGGTTCGACAGCGGCTCGTCGAACAGGAACACCTTGGGCTGGCGCACCACCGCGCGGCCGATCGCGACGCGCTGGCGCTGGCCGCCCGAGAGCGCCTTGGGCAGGCGCTCGAGGTACGGGCCCAGGCCGAGGCTGTCGGCGACCGCCTGGACGCGCCGGCGGATCTCGGCGTCGGCGAAGCGCTTGATGCGCAGCGCGAACGCCATGTTGTCGAACACCGTCATGTGCGGGTAGAGCGCGTAGCTCTGGAACACCATCGCGATGTCGCGCTCGGCCGGCGGCAGCTGCGTGACGTCGCGGCCGTCGATCCGGATCGTGCCGGCGGTGGGCTCCTCGAGCCCGGCGACCATGCGCAGCGTGGTCGACTTGCCGCAGCCCGACGGGCCGACCAGCACGACCATCTTGCGCGGGGAGATCGCGAGCTCGAGCTGCGGGATCACCGGCCGGGTCTGGCCGTCGTAGATCTTGCGGATGCCGTGGAGCTCGACGTCGCACACGCCCGCGCGCACGAGCAAGCGTCACGCCAGGGCAAGTGCGCGGGATGACTGGCGGCAGCCGCGCGATGTCGCGAACGGCAACGGCTCGGAAGCTGCGGGGCGCAACGCCGCTCAGCGTCCTTCGGTGGCGTGGCAGACCAGCGTCTCCGATGCGCCGGGCCCGCTGGTCAGCGTGCACGCGCTCGTCGGGCAGTCGTGGAGCGCGCACAGCTGCGAGCACGTCGCCTCGAAGTCGGTCGGCGGCACGATGTACGTGCCGCAGCCGACCTGCGCGTCCGGCGATGCCGTGCCCTTCGCGCCGCATGCGGCCGTGGCCAGCGTGAACAGAAATGGTGCGAGACGTGATCCCCGCATGCGGTGCGCGCACAGCACGGTGCGTGCCATCACGCGCGCGCGACATTTCGGCGACATCGGTCGTTCTTCCTCGACAAACTGAGGGCCAACTCAGTTAGTTGGAGCTCGAATCAACCTCGCTTCGACACGTATCGTGATGAATTTGCACCAATGGCGCGTGAGAACATCACGAGGTGTTAGCGGGCACACGGGCAGATCGCGCCGGTCATGGCTACGCTCAGCTCGATGCGAACTGATCCGAGCGATCGCTGGCTCCTGCCGTCGCGGCAAGCCGACTTTCCGGCGCGCGACGTCATCTCGGACGCGGTGCTGCACGCGCGTCGCGAAGCAACCTTCCTCGTGCTGGTCACGATCACGCTGGTCGCGACCAGCGCGACCGTCGTCCTCGGCGTCGGCCAGACCATCGATGTCGGTGCCACGTTCGGGCTCGACCTGCCGACCCCGCTGATCGTGCCGCTCGGCGCGCTCGCCCTGCCGGTCGCGCTGTGCGCGACCTCGATCGCGTGCGACCTGTACGGCGCGCGGCGCGCGACCGCGCTCGCGATCGCGTCCGCGCTCGCGAGCTTCGCGTTCGCGGGGCTCGCGATCCTCGGCGCCGGTGACGACGCGCTGGTCCCCGCGCTGGCGCTCGCCGGCGCGATCCTGGTCGCCCAGCTCGCCAACGTGCTGGTGGTCGCGCTGTCCCATGGCCCGTGGCCGCGTGCGGTGGTGGCGGCGGTCGTCGGCCAGGCCACCGGCTGGGCCGGGTTCGGCGCCGCGATCGTGCTGGCCGGCGCGGATCGCGATGCCGCGCTCGCGCTCGGGGCCGGGGCGTGGCTGGCCGCGAGCGCCGCGGCGATCGCGCTCGCCGTGCCGGCGTTCGCCGCGCGCCGCGCGCTGCGCGTGTTCCTGCGCACCGGCGACCTCGCGCGCGCGCCCGACTACGCGAGCGGCCCGGTGTCGCGCCGCCTGCCCCAGGCGACGATCGTGGATGACGACCCGCGGCCGGCGCGCCGCCGCCAGCGCAGCAAGCGCGTCTCGGTCCAGCCGTTCTCCAGCGCGGAGCTGCGGTTCTTCACCGAGGGCGAGGAGATGACCGAGCCGGCCGACGCGACCTGATGTGACAGCGCCCCCGGTGTGGGTCCCACGTCCGGCGCGGTTCGGCAGGTTCCGACGCGAGGATTGACCGATCCCGCGGCGTGCGATAACCGTAGGGAGCTTCATGGCACGCCGTCGCTTCCGTCCGTTCCCTGGCCGTCGCCGGGCGCGGCGCGTGCGCCAGATGCAGCCGCTCGCGCTGCCGGCTCCGCTGCACTCGGTGTCGACCCCGGTCGACCGCGGTGCGCTGCGCGTGCTCGGCTCGGGCGACGTCGCGTTCCAGGCGATCCTCGATCGCGTGCGCCGCGCCGAGCACTCGGTCGAGATCCGCGCGTTCCTGTGGCGCGACGACGAGGCCGGCAACCTGCTCGGCGAGGCGGTGCTCGCCGCCGCCGATCGCGGCGCCCAGGTCACGATCCACAAGGATCGGATCGCGGCGGTCTACGAGCTCGCTGGCGGCAACCGCCAGAGCTTCTTCCACAAGCGGGTCGATCCGATCCGCGGGTTCCAGGCGTGGTTCCTCGGCGCGGTGATCCGCGCGCCGGGCTCGATGAAGCAGAAGCCGAACCCGCTGGCCCAGCGCATCCTCGCGCACGACAACATCACGACGCTGCACCAGCGCAAGCGCTTCGATCACAGCAAGGTCTACATCGTCGACGACCGCTACGTCGCGCTCGGCTCGATGGGGATCGGCGACAACCACCGCAACGAGTGGATCGACGTGATGATCGAGGCCGAGGGGCCCGAGCACGTCGCGCGGCTGCGCGAGCGCATGGCCGGCCACGACGAGTTCGATCCGTCGCGCGGCCTGGACTTCCTGGTGCACAGCCGCGAGGCGCACCGCAAGCGATCGTGCCCGATGATCAGCCACCGGCTCGCGCTGATCGACGCCGCGCAGGAGTCGCTCACGATCGAGATGGCGTACTTCGGCGACCGCCGGTTCACCGCGGCGCTCGCCCGCGCGGTGCAGCGCGGCGTCGCGGTCAAGCTCGTCACCGCCGACCAGGCCGACGTGCTCGGCGCGACCAACCGCGCGACCTGCGACATGCTGCGCCGGCTGACCGGCGCGCCCGACAACCTGACGATCGTGCTGTTGCCGCGCATGGTGCACAGCAAGGTCGTCGTGATCGATCACCGCTGGAGCGACGTCGGCTCGGCCAACTTCACCGCGCTGTCGCACGGCGTCTACGACGAGATCAACCTGTACGCCGACTCGGCGCCGTTCGCGCGCGCGCTCGAGGCCGAGGTCGAGGCGCACGTCCTGCACGGCGGGCGCGTGGTCGACGCCAAGCTGACCTGGCGGCGCGCGTACTCCGGGCTCGAGCGCGCGATCGTCGCGTATCAATCGAGGCGAGGCGGCTAGTGGCGATCGTCGACCCCGGCGAGCGCGCCAAGCAGGAGCGCCGGCGCCAGATCATGGCCGCCGCGAAGGACGTGTTCGCCGAGGCCGGCTATCACGGCGCATCGATCAACTCGATCATCGAGCGCGCGCAGATCGCGCGCGGCACGTTCTACCTGTACTTCGAGAGCAAGGCGGCGGTGTTCGACGCGATCCTCGATCGCGCGATGGCGGATCTACGCGCGCGCATCCATCGCATCGAGGTCGGCGATCCGAGCGCGCCGCCGCCGCAGGTCCAGCTGCGCGCGCAGGTGA
>DATJAE010000107.1:0-2531 GCA_035516595.1 Kofleriaceae bacterium
CGCGCTCGCCGAGACCGGGGTCACGGTGTTCGTGATGCGCGACTGGCCGCGCATCGATCGCTGGCTCGCGATGGCGCCCGACGAGCGCCGCGCGCTCGCGCCGGCGACTCGCGCCGGCACCGAGGTCGGGCGCGGCGGCGAGCTCATCCGCATGCTCGGCGCGCGGGGCGATCTCGAGTCGCTCGAGCTGATGATCCGCATGCTCGCGGGCCATCCCGAGCGCGCGATCCGGATGGCGTGCGCGCACGCGCTCGCCGCGCTGCCGGATCCGCGCGCCCACGCCGCGCTCGACGCGCACTGGGCCGACGCCGACTCGTCGATCGGCAACGTCGCGGTGCGCGCCGCGGTGTTCCGCGATCTCGCGACCGTGTGGTCGCGGTTCTTGCCCGCGATCCAGATCGTGCTCGACCGCCGCAGCGACACGCCGGTCGAGGAAGAGATCGTGCGGCGGCTGCTCTACGTGTGTCACGGCGGGGCCCTGCCGCGCAAGCTCGCGCCCGACGGCGATCCGCTGGTGGTCGAGCCGCGGTTGATCGAGCTCGCGGCCCGGCTGCGCCGCCACGACTACATCGGCCAGTGGGCGCGCTCGGTGCTCGGCGTCTCGCCGCGCGCGGCGGCGCTGGCAGCGATCGAGCGTTATCCCCACGAGCCCGTGCTCGCGCGCGTCGCGTTGCCGGAGCGGCGCGACTTCCTCGCGCGCTACCTCGCGGGCGAGCGCGGCGCGTGGAACGAGCTGATCGAGCACGCGCTCGCGGTCGTGCAGCACGCCGAGCTGCGCGCCGAGGCCCACGCGGTCGCGCGCGAGATCATGAAGCGCGTGCGCCACAACGCCGAGGCGGTGCGCGCGACGCTGTGCGAGGCCGGCGCGCGGGTCGCGCCGATCGGAACGCCGGCCGACGACGGCGAGCTCGCGCGGCTCGAGGCCGAGCTCGGCGCGCCGGCGCCGATCGCGCTCGACGCGTTCTGGCGGGTCGCCGGTGCGATCGCGCTGGTCCCCGACGGCGACGATCGCCACGACTACGGGCCGTGCGCGCTCGAGCGGGACGGCATCGCGCTGATCGCGCTCGATCCGCTCGTGGTCGCGGGCGCGCGCCACGCGCTCGAGGCGGCCGCGCGCCAGCAGCGCGACATCGCGGCCTCGCACCGCGAGATCGTCGGGCCGCTGTGGCTGGACTTCGCGCCCGATTACCTCCACAAGCAGAACATCAGCGGCGGTGCGCCGTACGCGATCGAGCTGCCCGCGCCGCAGCCGGCGGACGCCGTCGATCCGCGCGTGACGTACTACCGTCATCGCCTGCGCTTCGTCGACTACCTGCGCCACGCGTTCCACTGGGCCGGCTTCCCGATCCTCGAGGTCGCGCACCGCCCGGTCGATCGCATCGCAGCGAACGATCGCATCGCGTTCGAACGGGTCAGCGGCGAGTGGGGCGCCGCCGCGGATCGCTTGCTCGCGCGCCTGCGCGCCAACCTGGTGGACTTCTGATGACACCCGCCCAGGTCGTGCTGCTCGTCGTCGGCATCCTGGTGTCGGTCGGCGCCGTGCAGGCCGCGATCTGGATCCCGATCACGCGGCGGCTGCGGCGCTTGCCCGGCAAGCTGCGCGACGACTTCGCCGCGGCGGGCGAGGCCATCGTGCGCGAGCCGGAGCGCGTGCGGTTCGTGCGCGCGCACGCGGGCGGCGGCACGCTCGAGATCATGGGCGCGGCCGGGCTCGGCGAGCGCCGGCTGCTCGTGCGCTCGCTGCGCACCACGGTCGAGGTGCCGCGCAGCGAGATCGAGCGCGTGCGCATCGAGAAGTGGTTTCGCTCGCGCCGGATCGCCGGCCGCGGGTTCGTCGTGATGTCGGTCGCGTCGGGCGACGAGCTCGCGCTGGCCGTGCCGTACGCGGTCCAGGACGCGTGGGCAGCGGCACTCGCGCCGCCCGGCGTGACCGGCGCTACCGCAGCGCGCGCGCCAGCTCCTGCGCCGTCGGGCGCAGCTCGGGGTCGACCTCGAGGCAACGCATGATCATCGCGCCGTCGGCCGGAAGCGGAACGGGCCGCTCGATCGCGCGGCCGGCGATGCGTTCGAGCAGCGGCGCGACCTTGAACGCGGCGCGGCCGGCCATCATCTCGTACGCCACGACGCCGAACGCGAACACGTCGCTCGACGGCGCGGCCTCGCGCACGCCCCACGCGAGCTCCGGCGCGACGTAACGGGGTGTCCCGAAAACGTCGCCGGCGCGAGTCAGCGCACCGTCGGGCGACAGCGTATCGGCCAGTCCGAGATCGCTGAGCGAACGCGTGTGATCGACCGTCGCGAGCTCGCGCACCGCCGCGAGCCCGAAGTCTGCGATGCGCGCGACGCCGCGGTCGAGCAAGATGTTCGCCGGCTTGAGGTCGCGGTGCACGATGCCGCGCGCGTGCAGCGCTTCGAGCCCGGCGGCGACCTGCGCGAGCCGCGGGCGCGCCCAGCCCTCGTCACCGAAGCGCTCGCGCTCGGCCTCGAGCGATCCGCCGTCGACGATCGGCATCACCAGGAACAGCTCGCCG
>DATJAE010000108.1:0-16385 GCA_035516595.1 Kofleriaceae bacterium
TGGATGGTCGGTCTCACCACGTTGTCGGGAGGCATCCCGCTCGTCATCTACTTCCGCGGGCTCCACCTGACCAAGGCGTCGACCGCCGGCTACTTCGAGATGATGCAGACGGTCGCCGCGGCCGCGATCACGTGGGGCTTCTTCCACGACGCGCTCGCGCCGCACCAGGTCGCCGCGGCGATCGTGCTGATCGGCGCGGTCGCGATGGTGCAGCGCGCGCAGGAGTCGGTGAGCGCGACGTGAGCGCGATCGCGATCCGCGACGTCACCGAGCGGGATGCGCCGCAGGTCGCCGAGGTCGTGCGATCCGGCGTCGCGACGCTGCGCGAGACCTATCGACCCAGGCCCGGCGCGGCGCTGCCCGCGTTGCCGCCGCGCGCGCGGCTCGTCGCGGTACGCGACGGTCGAGTCGTCGGCACGGTCGAGCACTTCCGCGAGGGCGACCGCGTGCACCTGGTCGGGCTATTCGTCGACGAGCGCAGCCGGCGGTGCGGCGTCGCACGCGCGCTGATCGCGGAGCTGCTCGGTCGTGCCCGCGCGCTGGGTGCGCGGCGGCTATCGCTCTACACGATCCGCGAGTCCGGCAACGTCGCGGTGTTCGAGCGCCTCGGCTTCCAGGTCGTCGAGGAGCACGACGACCTCTACATGGCGAGCGATCGCCACGCCGGCTTGCACGAGGCCTACATGGAGCGCGGCACCTAGTGGCCAGAGCCCGAGCCGGACCCGGAGCCGCCGTGCATCCGCGCGGGGCGGCAGACCAGCGCGCTGCCGCCGGACCTGGGCACCTCGCACGTGCCGGACAGCGTCCTGCCGGCGCGGCCGGTGAACGAGCACGCATCACCTTGCTTGGCCTTGGCGCATGCGTCGAACGCGGCCTTGGGGGGCGCGTGCTTGGGCGGGGCCGGCGTATCGGCGCTGGCGATCGCGAGCGGGACGGCGGCGAGCATCACGACGGCGAAGCGGATCACGGCGTAGCTTTCGGGACGACGGTCAGGACCGTGCGCGGCGCGCGATCGCGCGGCGCGAACAGATCGATCGCGATCCCGGCGCGCAGGATGCGCAGGCGGTGGCGCGACCCGGCGCGCGGCTCGCGCACCTGCATCCGCGGGGGACGGTCGATCGGGTTCGAGGTCATCGCTGGCGAAGCACCAGCTCGCCACCGTCGCATTTCCGGCGGCGGCGAGCTGGCCTTCCACGCATGGATACCGCCGGCGCGGCCTCGCGATGCCCGCCGCAACAAAACGTAACGTGATGGGGCGGAGCGCCGCGCCTACCAGGTCAGCCAGCCGCGCGACGCGAAGCTCATCTCGCCCTCGACCTGGTCGGCCGCGATGACCTGGGGCGGCTTGTCGTCGGGGCCGACGAAGTCGAGCCGGTTCACCATCAGGCGCGTCCCCGGCGGGATCGCCGTGCCGTCCCCGTTGAACAGGCTGCCGTAGACCACGTCCTGGTAGCTCACCGTGCGGTGCGAGGTGTTCACGATCGAGACGTCGCGGTGGCGGTCGTCGGAGCCGGGCGCGAGCGGCACGTCCGGCTCGCCGAGCCGGATCACGCGCTCGACCGCCAGGCCGCTGCCGTCGTCGCGCACGATCGCGACGTGGTGACCGCCCAGCCACATCACGAGCGCGATCGCGCCGGCGATCGCCGCGATCACCGGCGGCAAGGTCGCACGCAGACGCGCCGACGGCGCGCGCAGGCGAGCCTCGGGCAGGCGATCCGGGTCGGACCTGCGCGCCGTGTACCACATCGCGGTCCCGGCGACCGCGATCCCGCCGCACGCGACGATCACGGCCCAGTAGATCGAGTCGGCCAGCTGCACCGCGCCAAGCCTATCAGCTGGTCGGCTCGTCGCGCGGCGGCGTCGCGACGTGGGCGCGCAGCGCGGGTAACATGCCTGCAACGCTGTCCTCGAGCGCGTCGCGCCGGTAGGTCGGCATCCGCCGGGCGCGGTAGCCGCGGACGTGCACCGTCGCGCCGCCCGACAGCATCGCGCGGACCCGCCCGGTGTCGTCCGAGACCACGGCATGAACCGTCGCGGCGAGCGTCAGGTCACCGCCGGCGACGTCGATCGTCCAGCGCACGACCGAGACGTCGATGCAGGTGTGCGGCGTCTCGGGGAACGCGGCGACCAGCGCGCGGCGCAGCGGCTCGACGTCGTCGGCGTGCGGCGACGTGACGTTCACGCACGGTGCGGCGTGCGCGACTCCCGCACCGATCAGGAGCACCGCGATCGCCACCAGTCGCCGCATGCCGCGTTGCTGTACAGATTCCGTGCCGGTGTAACCGTGCGGAATCGCGCGGCCGTGGCGGCATGCCGAGCCGCCATGGCTAGCGCATCAGCAGCCAGTAGATGGTCTTGAACAGCGCGAACCGGCCGTCGGGCAGGCGCCGCGCCTCGTCGCGGATCAAGCGCAGCGCCTCGGCGCGGAAGCCGTCGCGGGGATAGCGGGCCTCGAGCTCGCGGATGCGATCGCGCCGCAGCTGCGCGCGATGCGGCCACACGCCGAGCTCGCCGGTGCCGCCGACGTTCATCGCCCACGCGATCGCGCCGACTCGCGCGGGATCGACCCGCGTGCTGAGGTTGACCGCGATCGCCTCGCCGGCGTCGCGTGTCTGGTCGTCGCTCCAGTGATGGTCGTGCGCGAGCTGGTGGAGCACCGCGACGCCGCCGGCGCTGAAGTCGCCGCGCTCGGCCGGCTGCTCGAGCCCGACGTCGTGGAGCAGCGCCGCGACCCACGCGGTCTCGAGCGCGCGATCGTCGAGCGCGCCGTGCTGGTCGAGCACGACCGCGGTCCAGAACGCGGTGCGGATCGCGTGATGGGCCATCGCGCGGCAGCTGTGCGCGTCGAGGTGCTCGCGCGCGGCGCGCACCATCGCGGTGTCGGGCGGCTCGAACGGATCGAGCGGCGCGCCGTAGCGCGGCGATCGCTTCGCCGCGCGGCGCAGCCGGAAGCCGGCGCGGATCATCGGAAAGATCCCGCGCAGCAGCTGCGAGCGCGCGCGACGGTCGAGCCGGCCGCCGGTGGCCTCGAGCCACGCCAGCGTGCCGATCTCGCTCGGCGCGAGCTGCTCGGTCACGCCAGCAGCTTGGCGAGCGTCGAGCCCATCTCGGCGGGCGTCGGCGCGACCGCGATCCCCGCGGCCTTGAGCGCGGCGATCTTGTCGGCCGCGGCGCCCTTGCCGCCCGAGATGATCGCGCCGGCGTGGCCCATGCGCTTGCCCGGCGGCGCGGTCTGGCCGCCGATGAACGCGGCGACCGGCTTTCTGACGTTGGCCTTGATGAAGTCGGCGGCGCGCTCCTCGGAGTCGCCGCCGATCTCGCCGATCATGAAGATCGCCGACGTGCCCGAGTCCTGGGCGAACCACGCGAGCGTGTCGATGAAGTCGCTGCCCTTCACCGGATCGCCGCCGATCCCGATCGCGGTCGACTGGCCGAGGCCGAGCGCGGTGAGCTGGTGGACGACTTCGTAGGTCAAGGTGCCCGAGCGCGACACCACGCCGACCCCGCCGGGCTTGTGGATGTAGCCGGGCATGATCCCGACCTTGCACTGGCCCGGCGTGATCACGCCCGGGCAGTTCGGTCCGATCAGCGTGACGTGCCGGTAGTCGCGATCGAGCACGTACTTGACCTCGACCATGTCGCGCGCCGGGATGCCCTCGGTGATCGCGACGATCAGATCGATGCCGGCGGCCGCGGCCTCGAGGATCGAGTCGGCGGCGTAGGGCGGCGGCACGTAGATCACGCTGGTGTTGGCGCCGCGCAGCCGTACCGCCTCGTCGACCGTGTCGTACATCGGCACGTGCTCGAGCCCGGCGACCGTGCTGCCGCCCTTGCCCGGCGTGACGCCGGCGACGACCCGGGTGCCGTACTCGACCATCTGCTTGGCGTGGAACGCGCCCGCCGAGCCCGACATGCCCTGCACGACGAGCTTGGTGTTGTGACCGACCAGGACGCTCATCGCGCACCTCCTGCCGCCTTGACCGCCTTCTGCGCGCCGTCGGCCATGTCGGCCGCCGCGACGATGTCGAGCTTGCTCTCGGCGAGCATCTTCTTGCCGAGCTCGACGTTGGTGCCCTCGAGCCGGACCACCAGCGGCACCTTGAGCCCGACCTCCTTGACCGCGGCGATCACGCCGGCCGCGATCGTGTCGCACTTCATGATGCCGCCGAAGATGTTGACGAAGATCGCCTTCACGTCGGGATCGCTCGTGATGATCTTGAACGCGGCGGTGACCTTCTCGGCGGTCGCGCCGCCGCCGACGTCGAGAAAGTTCGCCGGCTTGCCGCCGTAGAACTTGATGATGTCCATCGTCGACATCGCGAGCCCGGCGCCGTTGACCATGCAGCCGATGTTGCCCTCGAGCGAGATGTAGCTGAGGTCCCACTTCTTGGCCTCGATCTCCTGCGCGTCCTCCTCGCTGGGATCGCGCAGCGCCTCGATCTCGGGGTGGCGGTACAGCGCGTTGTCGTCGAAGTTGATCTTGGCATCGAGCGCGAGCACGCGGCCGTCCTTGGTCGACACCAGCGGGTTGATCTCGAGCAGCGAGCAGTCGAGGTCGTCGTAGCACCGGGTGAGCGCGCGCAGGAACCTGGCGAGCTCGCCGGTGAGCTTGCCGGCCATGCCGAGCTGCTTGGCGAGCTTGCGCGACTGCCACTCGCACCAGCCGGTCGCCGGATCGATCGCCTCGCGCAGGATCTTCTCGGGGTGCCGGGCCGCGACCTCCTCGATGTCCATCCCGCCCTCGGTCGAGGCCATCACGGTGACCCGGCCGGTCGCGCGGTCGAGCAGCATGCCGAGGTAGTACTCGTGATCGATCGCGAGGCCCTGCTCGATCAGCAGGCGCTGCACCTTCTTGCCTTCCGGCCCGGTCTGGTGGGTCACCAGCTGCATGCCGTAGATCGCCTTGATCGCGGCCTCGGCGTCCGCGCGGGTCTTGCACACCTTGACGCCGCCGCCCTTGCCGCGGCCGCCGGCGTGGATCTGCGCCTTCACCACGACGACGTCGGTGCCGGCCTGCGCCTGGACCTTGGGGACCGCCGCGATCGCCTCGTCGATCGTCATCGCGGGGATCCCGACCGGCACCGGCACGCCGTACTTCTGGAACAGCTGCTTGCCCTGGTACTCGTGGATCTTCACGCTCGCGGGTGTATCACATCAGGCCCATGACCGCGTTCGACGTCGACCTGGCCGGCCTGCTGCGCGTGTTCGGCGGCCACCTCTATGCGGATCCGGCGGTGTTCGTGCGCGAGCTCGTGCAGAACGCGGCCGACGCGATCCTGCTGCGCCGCGAGCGCGAGCCCGACCACGCCGGCGCGATCGCGGTGCTCGCCGAGCCGGGCGCGGTGGTGTTCGAGGACGACGGCGCCGGCCTGCGCCCCGATGGCATCGCCGCCGCGCTCGGCCGGATCGGCTACTCGACCAAGCGCGACGCGACCTCGCCGCGCGGCACGACCGGCCAGTTCGGCATCGGCCTGCTCAGCGGGTTTCTGGTCGCGGAGCGGATCGCGGTCACCACGCGCGCGCACGGCGGCGATCCGGTGCGCTGGACCGGCCGCGCCGATGGCACCTGGACGATCGAGCCGGCCGAGCGTGCCGGCATCGGCACGACCGTGCGGCTCGAGCTCGCGGCCGAGCACCACGGCTTCGCGCGCGAGGGCCGGCTGCGCGAGCTGCTCCGGCGCTACGTGCGCTACCTGCCGATCGCGCTGTCGCTCGGCGGCGAGCGCCTCGACGAGCGGCCGCCGTGGCTGTGCCCCGACCCGATCGAGGCCGGCCGCGCCTACGCGATCGCGCACGGCGCCGATCCGATCGCCGTGCTCGCCCTGGCGCGCGGCATCCTGTGGATCGCGGCCGAGCCGGCCCAGGCGCAGGGCGGCCGGCTGACCGTGCACCAGAACGGCTTCCTGATCGAGGACGGCGTGCGCGAGCTCCTGCCGTCGTGGTCGGGCTTCGTCGCCGGCGTGGTCGACGCGCCCGAGCTGTCGCCGACCGCGAGCCGCGAGACCTACGTGCGCGATCGCGCCGCCGCGGGGCTCGCGGCCGAGCTGCGCGAGCGCGTGCTCGGCTGGCTCGCCGCGCTGCCCGCGCGCGACCTCGCGGCGTTCGACCGGGTGATGCGGCACCACGCCACCCACCTGCGCGGCGCGTGCGCGAGCGCGCCCGAGCTGCTCGCCGCGATCGGCGATCGCATCGTGGTCGAGACCAACTTCGGCGACGTCGACCTGCCGACCCTGCTCGCGGCGTCCGGCGGCGACCGCGCGCTGCGCGTGGTGACCTCGTCGCAGGGGTTCGGCCACGTCGCGCCGATCGCGACCGCGCGCGGCCTGCCGTTGGTCAACGCGACCTACGTCCACGACCGGCCGTTCGTCGAGGCGTGGGCCGCGCGCGCGGGCGTCGTGCTCCAGCCGATGGATCTCGAGGCACTCGAGGTGCTGATCGCGCCGGCGCCCGAGCAGGCGCAGCGCTTCGCGGCGGTGCTCGCGCTCGCGCGCACGCTGCTCGAGCCGCTCGATGTCGAGCCCGAGCTCGGCCGGTTCGAGCCGCACTCGCTGCCCGGGTTCCTGGTGACCGAGCCGACCGCGCTGCGCGAGCGGGCGCGCAGCGTGATGCGCTCGGGCGCGTCGCCGCTCGCGCGCGACCTGCTGCGCGGCCTGGCGGTGGCGCGCGGCGATCGCGGCACGCGGTTCGTGCTCAACGTCGACAACTCGCTGGTCCGCGCGCTGCCCGACGCGCCCGATCTCGAGCTGGCGGCGCACGCGGTCCGGCTGTGCTACGCCCAGGCGGCGATGCAGGTGCGTCGCACGTTCTCGGCCGGCGAAGCGCGCACGTTCTCCGAGGACCTCGGCAAGCTGCTGATGCGCGCGGTGACCGGAGCCTACAATTGACCCGCGAACGCATCATCGAGCTGCGCCGCGCCGACGCCACCGACGCGACCCTGGTCGAGCTCGCCGAGCTCGCCGCCGCGACGCGCGCCGCCGGCGACGTCGAGGCCGCCGCGCTCGCCCGCGCGATCGAGGTCGCGCACGCCCGTCACATCGGCCGCCACCAGCACGCCGTGGTCGCCGGCGCCGAGCTGCTCGAGCTGTGGCCCGAGGTCCGGCGCCGGCCGGTCCCCACCGGCGAGGGCGACGACAAGGACGAGCTCGACCTCGCGCGCCGGCTGGCGTGGGGGCTCAAGTACGTCGCCGGCTCGGCGATGGACCTGCCCGAGATCCCGCTCGCGACCAGCGACGGCGTGCTCGCGGTGCTCGGCGAGGTGCTCGCGCACTACGACTACGAGCCGTTCGCGCAGTGGACGCTCCAGGCCCGGCGCGCCTACATCGCCGGCGACGACGCCGCGCTCGCCGAGCTCGTGCACAGGCTCGCGCCGACCGTCACCCGCTACAACCACGTCTACGAGTGCGCCGACTGCCCCGGCTGCATGCTGCTGCAGTTCGCGGAGTGGCTCGGCCCCGACGCGAGCGACGCCGACGTCGAGGAGGTGCTCGCGCCGTGCCTCGGCCGCAAGCCGTACCTGCCCGACGGGCCGATGAGCCGGATCCTGGATCTGCTGTACGGCCCGGCCGGCACGTGCGAGAACGCCGAGCGCACCGTGCCCGTGCTGCTCGCGCGCGCCTACCTCCGCACCGGCCGCACCGCCGAGGCGCTCGCCCAGGCCGAACGCGCCGGCGCGCTCGCCGAGGGCAGCGATCCGCCGCGCGTCGCGCGCGCGCTCGCGGCCCGGACCGCGGTGATCGCCGCGCTCGGCCAGCCGGCCGCGCGCGAGCTCGCGAGCGAGCTGGCCAGCCGCGCCGAGGCGCTCGAGGATGCCTACGAGCAGCTCGACGCGCTGCTGGTCGCGCACCGCGTGCTGCGCGATGCCGCGATCGCCGATCGCGCGCGCGGCCTGGCCCGCCGGCTCGACGCGCGGATCGAGCGCGCGCGCCACGTCGCGGCGACCGAGCAGGCGCTAGCGTAGCGGGTCGGCGTCGAGCGCGACCAGGCCCTTGCTCCACGCCGTGAACGCGTCGGCGGTGGGCAGCGAGATCCGGATCGAGCGGCAGCTGCGCGGCCCGAACGACGCGAACGTGCGCACCGACTCGAGCAGCAGCCGCGCGGCCAGGCCGTGCGGCACGCCGCCCGCGCCGGTCCCGAGCGCCGGAAACGTGATCGAGCGATGGCCGCGCCGCTCGGCCTCGAACAGAGTGCGCAGCACCGCGCGCTGGATGCAGATCGCGCCGTCGAGCGCGCCCGCGGCGTGCGCGATCTCGTGCGCCGGCAGGCCGTGTGGCTGGGTCCACACCACCTGGCCCATCGTGATCGGCCCTTGTCGCTTGGCCTCGGCCTCGAGCGCGTCGCCGGCGGTCGTGCGCAGGAGGCCGGCCACGCCCATCCGCATATCGAGCTGCTCGTTGGCGGGGCACACGATGACGTCGGTGCGCGCGCCGCAGATGTCGGCCTGGTCGAGCTCGATCAGGAGATCGCCGCAGCGCGCGATGCCGTCGGCGTGGCCGCGCAGCTCGGGCGGTGGCGTCATCACGCGCTCGAGGATGCGCGCGGTGCCGAGCGCGGACTCGGGCCGGTCGCACGGATCCTTGGCGAGCAGGCGGGCGAGCACCGCGCCGAAGTACGCGCCGACCGGATCCGACGTCGCGGGCGGCACGTACGGCCGCTCCTTGTGCATGCGCGACAGCTCGGGCAACGACGACGCGACGAACGGCGCCTGGCGCTGCCACAGCAGGTGCAGGGTCGCCGCCGCCGAGTACAGGTCCGAGCGCGGCGTCGCGATCTCGCCGTCCCACAGCTCGGGCGCGATGAACATCGGCGTGCCGGCGACCTCGGGGCGCCGCGCCGAGTTGGGATCGACCGCGATGCCGAAGTCGCCGACCAGCGCGCCGCCCGATCCGGCGAGGAACAGGTTCGGCGGCTTGATGTCGCGGTGCACGACGCCGGCGATGTGGATCGCCGAGAGCCCGTGGAACACGTGGACCGCGATCCGCACGAGCGTCGCCACCGGCATCGCGCGGTTTGCCGCGGCGTGGATGCCGAGCAGCTCCTCGAGGTCGATGCCGTCGACGTAGCGCTGGATGACGTACGGCAGGCCGGCCTCGACTCCGGCGTCGAGCACCGGCACGACGCGCGACGACACCACGCGCGCGGCGAGATGGGCCTCGGCCAGCGGATCGCCGCCGGTGACCCGGAACAGCTTGATCACGACCGGCGTGCGCAGGCTGGTGTGGCTGGCGAGGTAGGCGTTGCCCATCGCGCCGGCGCCGAGCAGCGCGCGGATGCGCAGGCCGCGGAACGTCTGGCCGGGCTGGAGATCGATGCTCTCGCTCGGCGCGTGGGCGTGCGGCCCGCCGCCGACCGCGGTCTCGAGCGACTCCGCGAGCGCGGTCTCGCCGATCGAGACGTCGTCCGGGAGGCCAGCCACGCCTCATCGTACCGTCATTCGGCCTCGTGCGCTCGCGGCCACCACAGGTACGCCGACAGCGCGAACGCCAGTGGCACCGCCATCATCGCGAGCGTGACCGGCAGGTGATCTTGCAGCAGGCCGACCGTCGGCGGCGACCACAGATCGCCGAGCAAGTGGATCGCGAAGATCATCGCCGCCATCGCGCTCGCGCGCAGCTCGGGGGGGACCGCGCGCAGGCCGATCGCGTTGACCGGCGAGGTCGACAGGAACAGGCCGATCGAGCACAGGAACGCGAACCCGAAGAAGCTGGCCGCGTTCGGCATGACGAAGCACGCGACGCCGAGCGGCGCCGCGGCCACCATGCCGAGCGCGCACACCCGGAGCAGCGGGTTGATGCCCTCGCGGTTGCGGCGGCCGTCGTACGGCGCGGTCGGGTCGGCCGGCGGCAGCGCGCGCTGCGTGCGATCGGCCCAGCGGCCGCCGACGATCGTGCCGATCGCGCCGGCGACCACCAGCACCGCGCCGAAGTAGGTGCCGGCGGCGGCCTCGTCGAGCGAGAACCGGTCCTGCAGGAACTGCGGCCCCCAGATCTGGAACGCGCCGGCGCCCCAGGTCCACGCGCAGTAGCCGAGCACGGCGCGGCGATACAGCGGGATGCGCGCGAGCGTGCGCAGGCTGTCGCGAATGCGCGCCTTGGCCCCGGCGAGCTTGCGGCTCGGCTCGGCGATCAGCAGGCAGGACAGCGCGATCGCGAGCCCGGGGCCGCCGGCGATGTAGAACGCGTTTCGCCAGCCCAGGTGCTTGGCCATGATCCCGCCGAGCGGGTAGCCGATCGCCGAGCCGAGCGGGATCGCGAGGTAGAAGATCGCGAGCGCGCGATTCTTGCGGTCGGGCGGCGTGATGTCATCGATGATGGTCGGCGCGAGCGTTGCGTAGGCGGCCTCGCCGACGCCGACCACCGCGCGCGCGATCAGCAGCGTGGCGAAGCTGGTGGCCAGGCCGCTCGCCGCGGTGGCCAGGCTCCACACCGCGACGCCGATCGTGATGAGGCCCTTGCGCGTGCCCTTGTCGGCGCGCGCGCCGAAGATCGGCGAGGTCACGAAGTAGCCGACCAGGAACGCGGTCGCGAGCAGGCCGGCCTGGAGCTTGGACAGCGACAGGTCGCCCTCGATGTCCTTGAGCACGGCGGCGAGCACCGTGCGATCCATGTAGTTGAGGAAGTTGAGCGCGGTGAGCAGCGCCAGGATCGCGGTGCGGTTCTTGATCACGAGCGCGCGACCTCCACCACCGTCGCCGCGTAGGCCACGGCCGCGGCCTCGCACGCGTCGAGCGCGCCGGTCAGCCACGCGCACGCGAAGTTGGTCTCGGTCGGCGGCGGCGTGATCCGCACCGCGCGCACCTCGGCGGCCTTGAGCGCGGCGTCGAGCGCGATCGACGCCTCGATCGGCGGCGCGACCAGGTAGGCCATCGGGTCGCCCGGCTGGAGCCCGGCCTCGCGCGCGAGGTACTCGCCGAGCGAGGCGATCACGTGCGGGAACACCGTGACCGTGGCCTTGCCGTCGGCGTCGTAGAAGCACGCGTCGTGGCGCAGGCAGCGGACCAGCGCGTCGAGCGCGGCGTCGATCGCCTCGGGCTCCCGCGCGCCGAGCACGCCGAGGATCTCGCCGGACAGCCGGCCGCTGGCGTGCGCCGAGCCGGCGTAGAAGCTCCTCGCGAAGATCACGTCGACCGGCGCGTGCTTGGTCGCCTCGTCGAGCGCGACGTAGGTCGGATCGTCCTGATCGCAGGTCACCAGGCCGAGCGAGGCGTGGCGGTCCGGATCGCCGCCGTACGCGCGGATCATCGCGGGATCGGCGCGCGGCAGGCGCCGCACCGACAGCACGTTCGGCACGATCGGCTCGAGGATCGAGCCGGTGGAGGGCGTTCGCCGGGTCATCGCCCCACCAGGCGCTGGCGAACTTGCGGGGGGCGCGGCGCGCGCTCGGCGGTCTCGCCGATCCGCGCGAGATCGAGCCGGACACCGCTGGTCTTCTGCTCGATCATCGCGGCCGCGAGCGCGGCGAGCCGGCGCGCGGCCTCGTCGATCGGCGTGCCGCGCGGATGGATGTTCGAGATCATGTTGCGGTCGCCGTCGGTGTTGCCGAGCTTCGGCGCGTAGACCACGTACGCCGACAGGCCATCGCCGGTGCCCAGCCCGGGGCGCTCGCCGAGCAGGATCATCGCGACCTTGGCGGCGACCTCCTGGCCGATCTCGTCCTCGAGCCAGACTCGCGCGAACCGCGCCGCGATCGGCGTGCCGACCGATAACCCGCGGCTCTGACACGCGCGCGCGACCGCGTCGTGGAGCTGCTTGCCCGAGCCGACGCACGCGACCGCCGAGAGGCCGTCGGCGACGATCAGCTGGACGTCGGGATGGCGGACGCACTTCGCGCGCACCGCGGCGAGCGACTCGTCGTCGAGCCGGCGCCCGAGATCCGGCCGCAGCAGGAACTCGCGGTGATCGCGCACGCGGGTGCGCACGCCGAGGAAGCCGTTGCGGCTCGCCCAGTCGTCGGGCAGGAGCGCGCCGACCGCGGCGTGCGCGACCGCGAGCTCGGCCTGGAACTGCAGGACGACATCGGTCGCGTAGCGCGTGCCGACGTGACCGATCCCGACGAGCGCGGTGGTGTGGCGCGCGGCTTCGGCGGCGAACGCTGGCTGCTCGGGGCGCGGCACGTAGACCCGCGCCGGCGGCGCCGGGATCGCGGGCAGCGCCACCGGCGGCGGCAGCGGCTCGGCGGAGCCCAGCGCGTCGCGCAGCGCGGCGATCAGCTGACGGGTCCGGCTCACCGCCGTGTAATGCACCACGAGCGGGGGCCGCGCGGCAACCGATGTCCGGTTCGTCCGCACGCCGGACGCGCATGGCCGCGGGCCGGACGGTGCGCCGGACGCGCGAGCGCGCGGGCTCGGTGATGTCGCGAGGTTCGCCGCCCGGCACGCGCGGTGCAGCTCGGCGCGGCGCAAACCCGCACCGGAGACCACCATGCCTCGCTCGTTCATCCTCGTTCTCGCTTCGCTCGTCGCCTGCAGCTCGGCCACCCGACCCGCACCGGATGCACCCGTCCCGCTCGCGATCGACGGTACGTTCGAAGTGACCAGCCGGATCGATCTCGGCACGATGCCGGGCGGCACCGACGGCGCGCTCGCCGAGCTCGCCGATGCCACCGACGCACCCGACGATCCCAGCCTGTACCTGGTCGATCGGCTCGTCGCGGCGCTGCCCGACGGATCGATCAAGACCGCCGCGCAGCTGGTCGCCCCGCTGGTCGCCGCCTACCTCGACGAGAAGATCGACGACATCGCGCCGCACTTCTCGGCCGGCGTACGCACGCTGGGCAGCGGCCTCGCGCAGATCGCGACCCGGTTCGACACGCTCGAGGTGTGGACGGTCGCGCAGGCCGGCGGCACCGGGCGCGCGATCGTCGGGCTGCGCTTCGAGCTGCCCACCGCGACGACCGACGTCGCGTTCGCGGGTGCCGGCCAGCCCGACGTCACCGCGCAGACCCAGGTCACGCTCGACGCGCTCGGCCAGCTCGCGGTCGAGCACCACGCGATCGGCCTGGCCTACGGCGAGATGTTGCGCATCGGCCTGGACCGCGCGGTGATCCCGACGGTGGATCCCGCGGCGAGCGATCTCGCGACCGCGCTGACCGACCTCGTCGACTGCAAGTCGCTCGGTGCGCTGGTCGCCGACAAGCTCGGGATCGGCACGGCGAGCCTGTACGAGAGCGCGTGCGGCGTCGGCCTGACCGCGGCCGCCGACGAGCTGTACGCGAAGCTCGCGACGCTCGACGCCGCGCCGCTCGAGCTCGATCTCGCGGGGCTCGCGGTGGCATCGGACGGCGATGACGACGGTGTCGCCGACACGATCACCGGCGGGACCTGGACCGGCAGCGCGAGCTACGCCGGCGCGCCGCTCGCGATGGGCCTGGCGACGTTCGACGGCAAGAAGCAGTGACCGGCCGTGCTACACACGGTCGCGCGATGGCCGAGCCGGTCCACCTGCTGATCTCTCACCTGTCGACCATCCTCGGCTTCGTGATGGCGCTCGTGCTGGTCGCGGCGATCGTCGTGCCGCGACGCGCCGCCGGGACGACGTTCGCGTGGCTGCTCGCGATCGTGCTCATCCCGTACGTCGGCGTGCCGCTGTTCCTGATGTTCGGGGGGCGCAAGCTGCGCGCCGGCGGCAACAAGACCGGGCTGTACGCTCCCACCACGGCCACCGGTCAGCACGACACGCTCGCAGGACTGCTCACCGCGTCGGGCGCACCGCCGCAGCGCGACGGCAACACCTTCGAGCTCTACGTCACGGGCGAGACCGCGTTCGCCGCGATCATCGCCATGCTCGAGTCGGCCGAGCGCACGATCCACATCTCGACGCTGATCCTCGGCTCCGACGAGGTCGGCGACGCGATCCTCGGCGTGCTCGAGCGCAAGGCCAGGGCCGGGCTCGAGGTCTGCCTGCTGCTCGACTCGCTGTTCAAGCGGCGCGCCGCGCGACCGAAGCTGCGCGCGTACGAGCAGGCCGGGGGAAGGCTCGCGTGGTTCATGCCGGTCTGGCACCTGCCGTTTCGCAGCAAGCTGCGCGCGAACCTCCGGCTCCATCGCAAGATCATCGTGGTCGATGGCAAGGCCGCGGTGATCGGCGGGATGAACCTCGCGCACGAGTACATGGGGCCGACGCCCGCACCCGACCGCTGGCGCGATCTGTCGGCGAAGGTGACCGGCCCTGCGGTGTCGGATCTCGATGCGGTGTTTCGCGCCGACTGGGCGTTCGCCGCGCGCAGCGCGCTCGATGCCCCGGCGGAGCAGCCGGCGCCGGGTCCGAGCACGCTGCAGGTCGTGGGCAGCGGGCCCGACGTCGCCCACGATCTGATCTACGACGCGTTCCTGACCGCGGTGTTCAACGCGCGCCGCAGGCTGTGGATCGCGACGCCGTACTTCGTGCCCGACGAGGGGCTCGAACGCGCGCTCGTGCTCGCGGTGCGGCGCGGCGTCGACGTGCGCGTCGTGGTGCCGGCGCGCTCGAACCATCGCACCGCCGATTACGCCGGCGCGAGCTATCTGCGCGCGGTCGCCGCGGCGGGCGGCAAGATCTGCTGCTTCGAGCCGTCGATGATGCACGGCAAGGCGGTGCTGGTCGACGACGGCCTCGCGGTGATCGGCAGCGCGAACCTCGACATGCGCAGCCTGTTCTTCAACTTCGAGATCGCGGTGTTCTGCTCGAGCGAGCCCGAGATCGCCGCGCTCGATGCATGGTTCCAGTCGCTGTGGCCCCAGTGCGGCGAGCTGTCGCCGGCGGGCCGCGGCCGGGTGCTGGTCGAATCGATCGCGCGGCTGGTCGGCCCGCTCGAGTAGCCGGTCAGCCGGCGAGCTTGCGCGCGAGCGCCCGCATGCTGGCGAGCCGGCCCGCGCCGGCGAACTGGCCCCCGGCGCGCAGCAGCGTGATCGACAGCAGGCGCCGGTGGCGGTGGCCGTAGGCGCGCGCGAGCTTGCCCTCCGGGTCGGCGACGACCTCGACCGCATGGCTGCCGACCATCGCCCGGCCCGGTGCCGGTGCGATCCCGACGATCAGCGCGCCGCACGTCGCGAGCTCGCGATCGAGCGCGTCGGGGATCGCGTGCGCGGTGGTCGCGCTGCAATCGACCAGCACGATCGGGCGGCCGGTCGCGAGCTCGGCGAGCGTGGCCGGCGGCGCGCCGGCGCGCACGACCGCGACCGAGGCATGGGCGAGCGGTGGGATCGTCCAGCGCACCGGGACGCCGAGCTCGTAGTCGATCGATGCCGGCTCGCACAGACCCGACGTACCCTCGGGATACGCCGTGCAGCGGCCGACCGGCCAGCCGCGCTCGAACCGGACCTCGTGGGTCGGCCGGCCGAGGTCGTCGCAGAACCGGAAGTCCCCGTGCGCGAACCCGCGCACGAACGTGCCCTCGCGCATCACCGCGCCGCGGCGGACCTCGGGCTCGGTCATCGGATCGGCGCCGGGCGGCAGGTAGTCGTCGACGGACCACCAGCGCAGCGGGCCGTCGCGCAGACCGTCGCGGTAGGTCTCCTCGCGATCGATCACGCCGCCGCGCTCGCGCCGCCACACGCCGTCGCGAAGCGGCGGCGCGACCGGGCGCGCGGGCTCGCCCGGCGGCAGGTCGCCCGCGATGATCTCCCACAGCTCGTCCGGATCGCGGCCGGGCGACGCGCCGACCAGCGCCGCGCACAGCTCGAGCAGCCACTCGTGCGGCGCCGCGTATTCCTCGGCGAGCAGCAGCCCGGACTCGCTGTATCCGCAGATCGCGAGCTCCGGCCGCAGCTCGCTCGGCGCGAGCACGTAGCCGGTCACGCCGTCCATGTACGGCTTGGCCGCGAACACCCGGCGGTCGCCGGGGCGGTTGAACCGACGCGACGGCGGCAGGATCGCGAGCTCGGCGGGCACGTGGACGCGCGGCCCGCACACCGCGAGCAACGGGCCGAGCAACGGATCGTCGTCGCGCTCGGCCGGCACCGGCAGCCGCGCGAACAGCCGGGTGTCGATCGTCGCGAGCAGCTCGCGCAGCTCGCCGAGCGCGGCGTCGCGCTCGACCGCCGTCTTGCGCGAGCCGGGGACGGCGCGGATCGTGCGGCCGTCGCTCGACAGCGGGAACGTCACGCCAGCACCGTGACGTCGCCGAACTTCGGGCCCGGATCGTCGCCGCGCCAGATCCCGCGCGCGTCGAGCCACGCGTCGAACTCGGGGGTCGGCCGCTTGTGGAGCAGGCGGCGCAACGTCGGGATGTCGTGGTAGCTGGTCGACTGGTAGTTGAGCATGATGTCGTCCCCGACCGGCAGCGACATCAGGTAGGCACAGCCGGCCGCGCCGAGCAGGACCTTCAGCGACTCGAGCTCGTCCTGCGACATCCGCGCGTGATAGGTGAAGCAGGCGTCGCACCCCATCGGCAGGCCGAGCAGCTTGCCCATG
>DATJAE010000109.1:0-20167 GCA_035516595.1 Kofleriaceae bacterium
GACACCGGTCGCCGGCGCGACGATCACCGTGGTCGATGCGAACAGCCATTCGATCGATCTGATCACGCAGCAGAACGGCAACTTCTACACGAGCACCTCGATCGCCTATCCGGTCACGCTCTACGCGAGCGCTTGCCCGACCGTGCAGATGATGACGGCGCCGATGACCCAGGGCACCGGCGGTTGTAACCAGACCGGCTGCCACACCGCGGCGGCGACCGGCCGGATCCACCTGCCCTAGGAGATCACACCTAGAACGGCGCGGCGATCGAGAGCCCGATCGTGCGACCGTTCGCGATCGGTGCGACCTGGATCGCGTCGTGCGGCGCGGCGGCGAACACGATGACCGCGATCGCGCCCATCACGCCGGCGCCGACCGCGAAGCCGGTGCCGATGTCGGCGAGGTGCTGCGCGTCGCGGATCTTGCCACCGCCGACGCTGTCGCACGTGATCCCGCCGGTGACGTGGTGGCAGTGCGAGCCGTCCGCGGCGTCGGTGTAGTGATCGCGCGCGATCCAGGTCAGCGCGCCCGACGTGATCGCGCTCGCCAGCCCCACGCCGCCGAGCGCCCACGACGCGTGCACCCAGCTGCGCCGGCGGATCTGCGGCGGCTCGACCAGCGGCGGCGGCGGCGCGTAGAACGCGGGCAGCGCGACCACCACCGTCGTTCCCGCGGTAGCAGGCGTCGTGGTCTTGTACGGCGGGTGGTCCGGCACGGTGGCGACGATCTCGATCGTGCCCGGCTCGACGCGATCCTTCGCCTCGGGCCCCGGCGGCATCTCGCGCCCGCCGATCGTGATCGCGAGCCCGGCCGGCGCGGGTGCCGGCGGCTTGACGATGATCGTCGCGAGCTTGGCGGCGACCGCCGTGGCGCGATCGCGCGCGAACCTGGCGCGCGTCGCGTTGCCGGCGTGGTCGTAATCGTCGGCGGCTGCCGTGTACATCTCCCACGCTTGCCGCACGTGGCCCTGCTTCTCGTGACAGTCACCGAGGTTGAGCTCGGTGCCCGCCGAGCGATCGAGCTCGAGGCTGTGCTGGAACGCATCGCACGCCTCGGCGTACTTGCCCTGGTCCGCCAGCTCGCGGCCGAGATCGAAGTAGTGATCGGCGTCGCTCGGCGGCGGAGACTGTGCGGCCGCGCTGCCGGCTGCGATGACCGCACACAGCACCGTGCAGAGGTTGCGCACCACCGCGTCGATCCTACGCAGATCGAGAAGTCGAGCAACTGTTGACGGTGTTGACTCGCACGCCCTACCATCTTCGTCGTGGGGGCATGCAGGCTCGTCGCGCTCGCGCTGATCGCCGTCGGCTGCCGCCAGATCGCAGGGCTCGACGATCCGCTGCCGGGCGACGGCACGGGTAGCTCGGGTCCGTTCTGCTACGGCGAGCACCTCGTGCAGGTCTGCTTCAGCGCCGAGCCGAGCGGCGACCTGCAGCTGATGGGCAACTTCAGCGGCGCCTCGCCGCCGTGCAACACCAACGTGACCTCCGGCGGCGACGGGTTCTGCGTGATCTCGGGCGCGACGATCGAGGTCGCGAGCGGCATCACCGTCACGGCGACCGGCGCGCCACCGTTCGTGCTGGTCGCGAGCGACTCGATCACGATCACCGGCACGCTGGATGCGTCGAGCCACGGCGGCGGCACGGGCAGCCAGATGGGTGCCGGCGCCGACTACGCCGGGTGCATGACCGGAAGCTCGCCATCGAACGGCGGCGGCGGCGAGGGCGGCAGCTTCGCGATGCTCGGCGGCAGCGGCGGCACCAACGGCAGCGGCAGCCCCACCACCGCGGGCGCGACGATCGACGCCGCGTCGCTGCACGGCGGATGCCCGGGACATGCCAGCAGCGGCAGCGAGATCCGCGGCGGGCATGGCGGAGGCGCGATCTACATGATCGCGACGAACACGATCTCGGTCCCCGGGGTGGTCGACGCATCGGGTGCCGGCGGCAGCGGCGGCGACGATCCCGGCACCGGCGGTGGTGGCGGCGGAACCGGCGGGATGATCGGCCTGGAAGCGAGCACGGTGAACGTGGGCGGCTTCGTGTTCGCGAACGGCGGCGGCGGCGGTCAGGGCGGCGGCAACGGTCAGAGCGGCAAGGAATCGCTGAACGGCGCGGTCGGCGCCGGCGGCGCCGGCAGCGGCAGCGGCGGCGACGGCGGTGACGGTGGCGCGGACAGCAACGGCGGGGCCGGCATGAACGCGGGCACGGGCACCGGCGGTGGTGGCGGTGGCGGCGGTGGCGGCAGCGTCGGCGCGATCCTGATCTTCGGCACGGAGAGCGGGTCGGGCGTGATCTCGCCGGCGGCGTCCTAGCGCGATCCCCGGCACAGCATCGGGTTCGCGTTGCACTCCTCCTCGGTCGGCTTCTCGCCGGGCTTCGGCGCCGGCGGCTTCGGCGGTGGCGGCCTGGGCGCGGCCACCTCGAGCATCGTGCCCGCCTCGCGACACGCCGCAACGAGATCATCCTGGCGCGCGGCGGGCATCGCATCGATCCAGTGCCGCGCGCGCGCTGCATCGCGGACGTGGCATGCCGCGAGCGCGCACGTGACCAGGCTCTGCGCGGCGAGCCGCGCGTTGCCGGCACACAGCGCCACGACCTCGGCCGGGCGATCGGCGCGCACCGCGCGCGCCAGCTCGTCGGCCGGCGACGCGCGATGGTGGATCGCCGCCGCCGGATGTGCGGGCTCGACCGCCGCGCCATCGACCGGGGCCGGCGCGGACTCGACCGCGAGCGCGGCATCGACCGGCGGCGCGACAGCCGGCGCGACAGCCGGCGGCGGCGGCGGCGCGACAGCCGGCGGCGCGACAGGCGGCGGCGGCGCGACCACCGCGAGCGCGGCCGCGTCGCGCGGCACCGCCTCGCCGCCGTGCACCCGCAGGACGACGAGCACCACCGCGACGAGCGCGATCGTCGCGCCGCCCGCGAGCACGATCCAGCCGCGCCGCGAGGCCCGCGCGATCGGCTCGAGCGGCACCGGGTCGCGCGCGGGCGCGGTGACCGGCACGCCGCGCAACGGCTCGGTCGTCGTGCTGGCGTCGTCGAGCGGCCCCGGCGACGCCTCCGGCCAGTCGCGCGGGTGATGCTGCTGCAGATCGGGCACGCTCGCGAGCTGCGCGTCGGTGAGCTCGGACAGCGCCGCGCCGACCGACGCGGTCACGGTCACCGCCTCGGTCTTGACGTCGCGCGCCTTCATCTCGAGCCAGGGCTCGCGCCGCGCGCCGAACAGGTCGAGCATGAACCGCGCGAGGCTCGTGGTCGACAGCGACAGCCCCGCGCTCACCGCGATCTGCTCGATCGCGTCGACCACCTCGCCCGCGCTCTGGTACCGCGCGTCCGGATCCTTGGCGAGCAGCCTCGCGACCATCGCGTCGATCTCGCGCGGCAGGTCGGGACGCCGGCCGACGAGCGAGGGCGCGTCCTCCTTGACGATCGCCTCCATGTTCTCGTAGTCGGTCTGGCGCTTGAACAGGCGATCCGACGCGAGCATCTCCCACATCACGATGCCGAGCGAGAACAGGTCGCTGCGGCGATCGATCACCTTGCCGCGGCACTGCTCGGGCGACAGGTAGGAGATCTTGCCCTTCACCGTGCCGGACTGGGTCTCGGACCGGCGGAGCGACGCCTTGGCGACGCCGAAGTCCACGACCTTGACGTGCCCCTCGTAGCTGACCATGAGGTTGGACGGCGAGACGTCGCGATGCACGATGCCGAGTGGCTCGCCGTCGAGCCCGGTGCGCTCGTGGGCGTGATGCAGGCCGGCCGCCGCGTGCGACGCGATGGTGAGCACGCACGGCAGCGGGATCTTCTGATCGCGCTCGTAGCTGCGATGCAGGATCTCGCGCACGGTCTCGCCGTGGACGTACTCCATCGTGAAGAAGTACGAGTCGCCGAGCACGCCGGTGTCGTAGACCTGCGCGATGTTGGGGTGGCGGAGCTGGGCGGCGAGCCGGGCCTCGTCGAGGAACATCGTCACGAAGCTGGCGTCGTGCGCGCGGTGGCTGAGCACGCGCTTGAGCACGACATAGCGCTCGATCCCCGCGCCGCTGGCGTTCTTGGCCAGGAACAGCTCGGCCATGCCGCCGGTCGCGAGCTTGGCCAGGATCATGTAGCTGTTGGCGGTCGAGCCAACCTGCGGCGGCGCTGTCGTCACCACCGATGAGTGTACGCCAGATCGTTTCGTGCACTCGGCGTACTGTGCGCGGCGCGCACAACCGAACACCCGGGTGCGGTGCGCGTCGAATCAAGCGATTGGCGCGGCATATCGCTTGCTGTGCTCGGTGGCGATGAGCAGCAAACACTTCGGGCGTGCGGCGCTCGTGTGCGTCCTCGTGGGCTGCGGCGTCGACCCCCCGCTCCTGGGCGGAGACGCCGGCGGTGCGACGGGCAGCGGCGGCAACGACCCGCTGGGTGCGGCCCCGACCTGCACGAGCGGCAGCTACTGGAGCGGCGGCAACGACGGCTCGACCCGGATGCACCCGGGCGAGGCCTGCATCGCGTGTCACACCGCGCGGACCGGCGGCGACGATGCGCCCGCGTTCACGATCGCCGGCACGGTCTACCCGACCGGCCACGAGCCCGACGACTGCAACGGCGCGACCGGCGCGACGATCGTGATCACCGACGCCAACGGCGCGATGTTCAGCCTGACGCCGAACTCGGCCGGCAACTTCACGTCGACCAAGGCGGTCGCGTTGCCGATCCACGCCAAGGTGGTCGTCGGTACGACCGAGCGCGCGATGGCGGCGGCGCAGACCAGCGGCGACTGCAACTCCTGCCACACCCAGGACGGCGCGAACGCGGCGCCGGGGCGCATCACGCTGCCGTGACGCGTCGACCCGGGATCGCGCGCTATGCTCCGTTTGGCGTGGGTGATGACCGGACGACGACCGCCGCGCTCGCTGTATTCGACGACGGCGAGCGTCCCAACTCGTGGTATCTGATCGCGCAGCTCGGCGGCGAGGTGCGCTCGCGCGTGATCCCGCTCGACGACGGCGCCGAGATCGTGTTCGGCCGGACCGCGAACAGCGACGTCGCGATCGACCACGAGGCGGTGTCGCGCCGCCACGCGGTGGTCCGCCGGCGCGGCGAGGTCGTGGTCGTCGAGGATCTCGACAGCCGCAACGGCACGCTGGTCAACGGCGCGCCGATCAAGGCGCCGCGACGGGTGACCGCCGGGGATGTCGTGACGGTGGGGCCGGCGATCGCGGTGGTCGCGAGCACGAGCGCCGCGCGCAACGAGCGCCACGTCGCGACCGTCAACGAGCTCGATGACCGGCTCGACGCCGAGGTCGATCGCGCGGTGCGCTACCACCGGCCGCTCGCGGTCGCGATGCTGCGCTTCGAGGGTCCGGTCGATCCGATCACCGCGCACATCGAGGCGGTCGCGACCCGGCTGCGCCGGATGGACCTGATCGCCGAGTACGGCACCGACGAGGTCGCGCTCGTCCTGCCCGAAACCGATCGCACCGCCGCCGAGACCGTCGCGCGGCGCGCCGCCGAGGCCGGCGGTGGGATCACGGTGCACCTCGGCATCGCGACGTTTCCCGAGGACGGCTCGCACGCGGGCGAGCTGATCGGCGTGGCACGCGAGCGCCTGCGCGGAGCGCGGGCGCCGCGGATCGATGGCGCGAGCCCGACCACGTTGCCGGCGCTCGGTCGCGAGATCGTGGTCGCCGACCCGCTGATGAAGCAGGTGTTCGAGCTCGCCAAGCGCGTCGCGGGATCGCCGATCACCGTGCTGGTCGTCGGCGAGACCGGCGTCGGCAAGGAGGTGGTCGCCGAGGCGGTCCACCGGCTGAGCCCGCGCGTGGCCGGGCCGTACGTGCGGCTCAACTGCGCGTCGCTCTCGGAGTCGCTGGTCGAGGCCGAGCTGTTCGGCCACGAGAAGGGCGCGTTCACCGGCGCGGTCGGCACCAAGCAGGGCTTCTTCGAGGTCGCGGCCGGCGGCACGCTGTTCCTCGACGAGGTCGGCGAGCTGTCGCTGCGCACCCAGGCCAAGCTGCTGCGCGTGCTCGAGCAGCGCCGGATCGTGCGGGTCGGCGGCACCAAGGAGATCCCGATCGACGTCCGCCTGGTGTGCGCGACCAACCGCGAGCTCGACGTCGAGGTCCGGCGCGGCCGGTTCCGCGAGGACCTGTACTTCCGGATCAGCGCGTTCGTGATCCCGGTGCCGCCGCTGCGCGACCGGCGCAGCGAGATCCCGCTGCTCGCCGCGCAGTTCGCGCGCGAGCTGTCGGCCGAGCTCGGCGATCATGTCGCGACGCTGTCGCCCGAGGCGATCGCCGTGCTGTCGGCCTACGACTGGCCGGGCAACGTGCGCGAGCTACGCAACGTGATCGAGCGCGCCGTCGTGCTGAGCGGCCGGTCGCGGATCGAGCCGCAGCACTTCGCAGACCGGCTGCGCGAGCGCGCGGTGCCGAGCCGCGGCGCGGAGCACGGCCCGCTCGACGTGCGCGGCCGGGTCGCCAAGGTCGAGCGCGACGTCGTGGTCGCGGCGCTCGACGCCAACCAGGGCAACCAGACCCAGGCCGCCAAGCAGCTCGGCATCTCGCGGTTCGCGCTGATCCGGCTGATGGAGAAGCACGACCTCAAGCCTCGGCCGCCGCGCGGCTAGCTCCTCTGTGGCAAGGTAGATCGACCGTTTCGATCCGCCCATCGGGGACGGCGGCCGCGCCGTCAGCCGCCGTTCCAGCTCTTGGTGCCGTGGCAGTTGCCGCCGAGGTTCGAGCACGACCCGCTGGTGCCGTTCGGCGTCCACGTACCGCCGCCGGAGAAGTTGACGTCCTTGCTGCCGTTGATGTGGAGCGAGACGTTGATGATGTTCGGCGTCGCGTCGACCACGGTCGCGTGGCACTGCTGGCACTTCATCCGCTCGTCGCCGATGTGCTTGCTGTGCTCGCCCGACATCCCGCTCGCGCTGCCGCCCGGCGCCGGCGTCTTGTGGCACGAGGTGCAGGTGAGCGCCGTGGTCGACGTCCACGCCGGCGACGTCCCGGTGGTCTGGCCATTGCCGTGGCAGTAGGTCGTGCTGCACGTGTACGACGTGAAGCTGTACGAGGCCGACGGGTCGAGGCTCGAGAACGTCATCGTGGCTTGCACCGTACCGTTGCCGGAGATGTGGCCCGGCGTGAGCGCGGTGCTCGGCTTGATGTGGCACATCGTGCAGTCCATCGCCGCGTGGGTCGCGGTCGCGCCGACGTGGATCGCGTGCGCGCCGACCGTCGGATCGGTCGCGACGGTCGCACCCTCGACGCCCTGCGGCGGTGCGCCGTTGCCCGAGGGCGTCGTGATGTCGCCGTGACAGAACGTGCACTGGGTCTGCCAGGTGTAGCCGCTGCCGACCTTGTCGTGACAGGTCGTGGTGCACGACGGCCCGCCGGTGGAGCCGCCGGTCAACGCGGTGCCGTGGCACGCCGCGGTCGCGCAGTTGGTCGCGCCCTGGGCGTCGAAGTCGTAGCCGTGCGCGGTGACCTGGTCGTAGCCGGCGGGATGGACCGACGACACCTGCACGGTGCCGTCGATGTGCTGCGACGGGTTACTGAACGTGGTCGGCGCGCCGGGCGTGACGTCCATGTGGCACGTGCCGCAGTCGGCCGCGTTGGTCGGGTGCGGCGGCGGCGGCGGGTTGCCGTGGCACGACGTGCACTGCACCTGCGAGCCGTCGACCAGGGTCCACTGCGGCGAGGTCGCGGTGCCGCCGGCATCGAGCGTCGAGCCGTGGCAGTACGTGCTGCAGTTCGCGCCGTTCCACGTCGTGCCGCCGTTGCTCGCGGCGAGCCCGGTGAACGTCATGGTCGCGGGCAGCGGGTGGTCGATGTGCCCGACCGAGCTCACCGTCGCGGGCACGGCGTGACACTCGCCGCAGGTGATCGGCTGGTGCCAGGTCGGGTTCGCGGTGAGGTGGGCCTGGTGCGCGCCGACGCCGCGCAGCGTGGTCGCGCTGCCGGTGCCGGTGCTGTCGAACGGCGGCGCGTTCGCCGGATCGCTGTTCGACGCGGGCGCCGCGCCGTGGTTGCCGTGGCACGAGTTGCACGCCTGGTTGGTCGTGACGTCGAGGTTGCCGTCGATGTGCCGGGTCGGATCGCTGAACGTGGTGGGCGCGCCGACCTGCACGTCGTCGTGGCACTGGCCGCAATCGGCGGCGTTGCTCGGATGCGGCGGCGGCGGCGGGTTGCCGTGACACGACGTGCACTGCGCCTGCGTGCCGTCGACCTGGTTCCAGATCGGCGAGGTCGCGCTGCCCCCCGCGCCGGTCGAGCCGTCGGTGAGCGTGGCGCCGTGGCAGTACACGTTGGAGCAGGTCGCGCCGTTCCACGTCGGGCTCGATCCCGCGCGCGTGCTGAAGATGACGTAGGCCGGCAGCGGATGGTCGATGTGACCGACCGAGTTCACCGTCGCGGGCACGGTGTGGCAGTCCTGGCACTGCACCTGCTTGAAGAACGGGTTGGCCGGGTTCATGTGCGACTGGTGCGCGCCGACGCCGCGCGCGGTGGTCGCCGTGTTGCCGAGCGTGTCCTGCGGCGGCGCGTTGATCGCCGCGCCGTTCGAGGTCGGCGTGCCCGGGCTGCCGTGGCAGTAGTTGCACGGCTGGTCGGTGTTGACGTCGAGGTTGCCGTCGATGTGGCGCGACGGATCGGTGATCACCAGCCCGCCGCCCGGCGTCATCGTGTCGTGGCACTTGCCGCAGTCGCCGTCCGCGGGGTGCGGCGGCGGCGGCGGCAGGCCGTGACACGACCCGCACTGGCTCTGCGAGCCGTTCACGACCGTCCACACCGGCACGGTCGTCGTGCCGCCGGCCGAGCCGCCGCCGTCGGACAGCGTCGCGCCATGGCAGTACACGTTGCTGCAGGTCGAGCCGTTCCACGTCGCGGTCGAGCCGGCGAGGTTGCCGAACTTGACGTACGCGGGCAGCGGGTGATCGACGTGACCGATCGACTCGAGCGAGGTCGGGACGGTGTGGCACTCGCCGCAGCTGATCGGCGCGCGCCAGGTCGACGGTCCCATATGCGCCTGGTGGGCGCCGACGCCGCGCAGCGTCGTCGACGTGCCGCCGGTGGTGTCGGTGGGCGGCGCGTTGACCGGGTTGTCGCCGGCGACCGGGTTGCCGGCCTTGTCGCCGTGGCAGGTGTTGCACGGCTGATCGTCGATCACGTCGACGTTGCCGTCGATGTGCTTGGCCGGGTACGTGATCACCTGGTTGTTGCCGGCGGTCATCGTCGGGTGGCACTTGCCGCAATCGCTGTCGGACGGGTGCGGCGTCGGCGGCGGCATGCCGTGACACGACGTGCACTGGCTCTGCGTGCCGTCGACCCTGGTCCACTGCGGCGTGTTGGTCGCGCCGCCGGTGAGCGGGCTGACGCTGCCGCCGCCGTGGCAGTAGGTGTTCGTGCAGGTGTAGCTCGCCGCGTTCCACGCCGCGCCGGGGATCTGCAGGTGGCCGCCGGTGCCGTTCGGCGAGCCCGGCACCGCGACGGTCGGATCGAGGTAGACCTCGTCGATGCCGTCGATGTGGGTCTGATCGGTCGTGCTGCCCGGCACGAGGTGACACTCGTTGCACGCGATCGCGGCGTGCCAGGTCGAGCTCGTCGTCATGTGCTGGGCATGCGCGCCGACGCCAGGCGCGGTGGTCGCGGTGTTGCCGTGCGCGTCCTTGGGCGGTGCGTACTGCCCGCCGCCGCCGTGGCAGCTGTCGCACGGCTGGGTCGAGGTCACCTCGACCTTGCCGTCGATGTGGAGCTCCGGGTACGCCATCTTGCCGGCGGCGAAGTCGCCCGGGTTCATGGTCTGGTGGCACAGCCCGCAGTCCGAGTTCTGCGGGTGCGGCGCGGGCGGCGGCAGGCCGTGACACGCGCCGCACGCGTTCGCCGAGCCGTCGACCTTGGTCCAGATCGGCTGGGTCAGCGTGCCACCGGCGCCCGGCACGATCTGGTTGGTCGTCGGATCGGTGCCGTGCAGCGTGTCGCCGTGGCAGTAGCTGTTGGTGCACGTCGCCGAGTCGTGGTCCCACTGCGCGCCGACGCCGAGCCCGCTGAACAGGACGGCGGCCGGGCCGGTGATCCGGATCGGCGTGCCGTCGGCGGCGTAGTTGAAGATGTGGCCGGGGTCGCCGACCTGCTGCGGGACCTTGTGGCAGGCCTCGCACGGGAAGCGCGCGTGCCAGGTCGACGCCGCGAGGTGCGCCTGGTGCGCGCCGACGCCGATCGTCGTGGTCGTGCTGTTGCCGGCGGTGTCGCGCGGCGGCGCGATGCTGTCGCCGGCACCGTGGCACACGCCCGAGCAGCCGCTGGACGGACCGAGCGCGACGCCGCCGTCGATCGCCGCGTGGTGACCGAGGTTGCATGCCGCGAGCGCGGCGATCGCGAGCGCCCAAACCCGCACGGCCCCGTGCCCAGCAAGTGCGATGCCCGCCGGTATGTCGTTGCCACGCCGATGCTCCCGGTGCGGCCGCGCGGAGATCGTGCGCGCACAGTGCAAGGCCCGCACTAGCGGAACCTCCACTGCACGCGGGCGAACGCGGTCACCGACACCACGCCCGGCCAGTGCACCGGCGTCGCGATCGCCATCGACCCCGGATCGGTCGGATCCATCGGGTAGACGAACGTCGAGCCGACCTTCTGATAGCCGACGTGGGTGTCGGCGACCACCAGCCACTCGCGCGCGACCCGCCACGACACCACGGCGCCGGCCTGCGCCGCACTGGTGGTCGAGGTGCCGTAGCACGCGAGCGCGTTCTGCGAGGTCGCGCACTCCTGTGCCGCGCCGACGTCGCGGAAGCGCTCGACCATGACGTCGGCGTCGATCTGGCCGCGCTGGTCGGCGAACGTCCGGCTCGCGACCAGGCGCGCGACCGTGCCGCGCGAGCGGTTCGGCACCGCGCCGCCGAGCGGCTCGATCACACTGCCCGACAGCGCGAGCCGCAGCTTCGCCAACGATCGGCGATCGAGCACGGTGAACGTCGCGTCGGCCGACTCGACCTCGGGGAACACGACCGAGCCGCTGCCGTCGGCGAGCGCGACCGACACCGCGGGTCGGCGATGAAACCCGCCGGATGCCGACAGCTCGAAGCGCTGCGCGGCCAGGCTCACGCTCGCACCGGCGCGCACCGCATCGGACGAGATCCGCAGCAGCGCGATGTTGTTCTGCACCACGCCGAGCGCGCTCGGATCGGGGTCGCTCAGGTAGTTGCGCGCGACGATCTGCAAGAGATCGCTGCTCACGTGGTTGCCGGCGAACGAGAGCTGCAGGCCCTCGATCGGGCGCGCGTCGATCCCGAGGCTGCCGTTGACCAGATCGACGCCGTCCGCGCCGGCGAGGTCGAGCAGCGCGAAGTGATAGATGTCGAGCGCCGAGCTCGGCCGCCAGTAGCCGCTCGACGTCGTGTAGATCCGCGACTTCTGATCGGACGGCGCGTCGGGGATGTCCTCGGGGACGTAGACTCCGGCCGCGCCGACATCGCCGTGGTAGCTCGCGGTCTGGTACGCGAGGCCGAGGCCCGCGGCGACCGGCACGATCAGCGGGCCGGTCGTGCCGTCGTTGTTGACGAAGTGGACGTAGTCGGTGTCGAGCGAGCGCGAGCCGAGCTCGGGGAACGCGCCGACGAACATCGTGCCGGCGAGCGCCGCGCCGAACCGCTGGGTGAGCGACGCGCCGTCGATCTTGGTCTCGCCGACCGCGTCGATGTACTGGCGGCCGAGCGTGAGGTAGGTCGTGCGCGAGCCCAGCCGGTAGTCGAGCGTACGCAGCTCGTACTCGCCGCCGCCGTCGGCGCCCGACTGGTAATCCTCGCTGGTGGTCTCGCGCACCCGCGCGTCGGCCGCGAAGCCGTCATCGGTGAGCTCGAACCGCATGTCGCCGAACCAGCGGTGCACCGGGCTGGCGTTCTGCGGGCTCGCGCCCTGATCGACCAGCGGCTCGGCGTCGTTGCCGCTCTGCCGGTACAGGAACGACGACAGGGTCAGCCGCACGTCGAGGTCGTCCGGCGCCGGCGCGACGCTCGCGGTGGCGGTGACGTCGCCGTCGCCGCGCGCGAGCTGCGGCGACAGCGCCAGCACGATCGCGATGCGCGCTACCTGCATATCGTCTGGGGTCCGAGCTGCGTCGCGGGCACCCACGACGACGGGTTGTGGCAGTTGCCGCAGTCGGGCGGGAACTGGCGGTGATCGGGCTGCTTGACCCGCAACGCCTCGTCGCGGTGACAGCTCGCGCACATCGGCGACACCGCGCCGTAGTTGCCGTTGCGGTGGCAATCGGCGCACGGCAGCGTCGCGTGCAGGCCCATCAGCGAGCAGCCGGCGCTGAGGTGATCGAAGCGCGCCGGCGCGAACGAGCGCTGGGTGTGGCACTCGCCGCAGCGCGGCGACAGCGCGTTCTGGTGGATGTCGTCCTTGCGGTGGCAGGTGATGCACAGGTTGCCGGCGCCGCGCAGCTTCTCGCCGTTGGGATGGCAGCGCGCGCACTCGAGCTGGTCGTGCGCGCCGCTCAGCGAGAAGTCGCCGACGTCGTGCAGCGCCTTGATGTCGCCGAAGCTCTTCGTCGAGTGGCAGCGCTCGCAGTCGGTGCCGTAGCGGCCCTTGTGGATCGCGGGCTCGGGGTGGCAGCCGAAGCAATCGCCGCGCACCGGCACGAACGTGATCGACTTGTGGCAGGCGCCGCACACCAGCGGCGCGTGCGCGCCGTCGAGCTTGAACTTCGCGTCGCGGTTGTGCCGGAACAGCACCGCGCCGGTCTCGTCGTGGCAGCGCTCGCACGCCCGCCCCAGCTTGCCCTGATGGACGTCGTCCTTGGCGTGACACGCGCCGTCGCCGCACGCGGTCGGCGTGCCGTGATAGGCGCGGCTCGGGTGACAGCTCTCGCACGTCTTGATCTGGGCGTGCTTGCCCTTGAGCGGCCACTTGGTCTGGGTCGCGTGATCGAAGCGCACCGCCGGCCACTGGCCGGGCTCGTGGCAGCGCGAGCACTCCTGGCCGAGCGAGCCCTTGTGCAGCGAGTCCTCGTGGCACGACACGCCGCACTCGCGCGGGGTGTCCTGATAGACGTCGTTGATGTGGCACATCTGGCACTGCACGGTGGCGTGGCCGCCGCGCAGCGGGAACTTCGACGACTCGCCGTGGTAGGTCTCGAGCGCGGTCTCGCGGCGCAGCTTCTTGCTGCCGCCCTCCTGGTGGCAGGTCAGGCACTGGTCGTTCTTGAACTTGCCGCCGTGCGCCTTGGCGTGGCGGTGGCAGCTCATGCAGCCGTTCTTGATGTCGAACCGCTCGAACTCCGACGGCGACTTGCCGCGGTGGCACTCGCGGCACGGCGCGATCGCGTGCTTGCCGGTGAGCTCGAACCCGGTGTTCGCGCCGTGGTTGAACTGGAAGCTGGTGGTCCACGCGCGCTGCGAGTGACAGGTCGCGCACGCCGGGAACTTCTCGAACCGCGTGCCGTGCTTGCTGTCCTTCTGGTGACAGCCCTCGCACGCGCCGTTCGGCTTGGCCTTGCCGAGCGCCCTGGTGTGGCACGACCCGCACGGCAGCCCGGCGTGCTTGGCGAGCAGCGGATAGCCGGTCTGCTTCCGGTGATCGAACTCGACGTCGCGCAGCGAGCGCAGGCTCGGGCTGTGGCACAGGTTGCACGCCTTGGTCCCGAACAGCTGGCCGTCGTGCGGGCTCTTGTGGCACTGCGCGCAGCTGTCGCCCGGCTCGGCGAGCTTGAACGCGCCCTTGGGATGGCACTTCGCGCACGCGACGTCGGCGTGCGTGCCGACCAGCGCCATCGCGGCCTGGCGCCTGTCGTCGTGATCGAAGTCGAGCTTGGGCTTCTGCGGCGTCCACAGCGTCTCGCCGTGGCAGCGCCCGCACTCCATCACGATCGGCCGGACCTTGCCGTGCGGCTGATCCTTGGCGTGGCAGCTGCCGCAGGTCTTGTCGGTGCCGAGGAACGTGCGCAGGCCCTGGCGATCGATCGTGGTGTGGCACTTCGCGCAGGTCGCGGTCGCGTGCTTGCCCTCGAGCGGCCAGCCGGCGAGGCGGTGATCGAACGCGGCCTGGCCGCCGATCCCCGCCCACCCCATCAGATCGAAGCTGCGGCCGCGATGCTCCTGGTGACACAGCTTGCACGGCCGGCCCTTGGCCTTCGGCGACACGTGGAAGCCCTCGCCGGCGTCGATCTTCCGCCTGAGGTTCTCGTGATCGTGGCAGCCCAGGCACTTGGCCGCGGACACCGAGTTATCGGGCTCGTGGCAGGTCGTGCACCGATCCTGGCTGTCGAGCGCGGCGTGGCTGGCCGCGAGCTCGCCGGGCGACGACTTGAGCAGGTCGTCGGCGCGCACCGTGCCGGCGAGCGCGGCACACGCCGCCACGACCAGCGCCCCGCGCGCGGTCATAGCCCCGCGCTCACGCCGAGCTCGACGAGCTGCACGGTATCGACGCGATGCGCGTCGGTCACGCCGGGTTCGCGCTGCGACGCGCCGGTCCAGCGGGTCGACGCCCAGCCGAGGTCGTACGACGCGAACGCGGCGATCCGGCGGGTCACGAGGTAGGCGAGCGTCGCGCCGCCCCACAGCGCGGTCGGGTGGCTCGACGCGCCGTCCTCGAGGCCCGGCGTCTGCCGGCGCGCACCGAGCGCGAGCACGTCGAAGCGCACCGCGGCGCCGAACCGCGAGCGCGGCGGCGAGAGCTCGCCGCGCACGCCGGCGGTGAGCCCGTACAACGCCTCGCGCGGCAGCATGCCGGCGTTGTTCACGCTCTGCGGCAGGAACGCGTCGTAGTGCCCGCCGGCGCGCAGCGCGAGGTCGATCGCGTCGTGCACGCGCAGGCCGGCGCGCACCCCGGCGTCGACGCCGAACGTGCGAAACGGGATCTTGCCGGGCAGCTCGGTCGGCCCCGGGTAGGCGATGCCGGGCGACGAGACGCTGACCTCGGCGCGCGTGTCGCCACCGACCAGCCAGCGCCCGCGCCGCCGCGCGTAGTCGGCGGTCGCCACCGCGGCGAGCGCGTCGGCGGCGACCAGGTAGTTGGTGAGCCCGCCGTCGGCGTTGGCCGACATGTTCATCCCGAGCTCGCGATAGCCGATGCCGACCGCGAGGCGCAGCGGGACGTCGTCGCGCACGACCGCGCGCGCGAGCTGCGTGCCCTGCAGGTCGACCGCGGTCACCTTCACGCCGCTCGCCGAGTTGTCGAGCTCGCCGCGCGCGATCCAGCCGTCGCGCCCCTGGTCGTCGCGCGCGCGCACCCAGCCCGGCGCGCTCGCTCCATCGATCACGGCGAGCCGGGTTCCCGGCGGCAGATCGGCCAGCTTGGCGGCGCTCGGGGTGGGCGCGCCGCGCAGCGGGCTCGCGGTCACGGTCTCCACGAACAGCGCGGTGACCTCGCGGCCGTCGCCGGCGCGCCGGCCGGCGCTCCACGTCGCGGCGGTTTGCGCGGGCGGCGGCGCGTCGAGCGTCGTGCGCGTGACGTAGCCCTCGACGCCGGCGTAGCGCACCTTGACCCAGCGGCCCTGGTCCGACACCACGGTGACCTCGGCGTGGGCCGGCGCGTTGCCGACCACCGGCTCCTTCTCGCCGGGTCGCTTGTGCAGCTCGACCGCTTCGGTCGTGTGCCGGGTCTCGGCCGATGCGCCGGCCGAGATCGCGAGCAGGCAAACGACGGCGCACCTCACCGCGGCGTGCACGAGCAGGTTGTGCGCCACCTGTCGCGATCGAGATCCTCGGGACTTGCCGGCCGAGCCCGTGCGGCCACCGCACGATTGTGTGATCGTCGTACAGGCTGCGGCCGTGACCAAACGCGGGCTTCGCGCGCGGCACGCCCGGAATGGCCGTTGCAGTCCGCACAGGCGTGCGGTTGTCGCTGCTCGTCGCCGTGCTCGCCGGTTGTTCGGGCGATCTCCAGGAGAAGCAAGGTCCGTCCGAGCTCGACGCCTCGCCGCTCCAGACGATCACGCCGCCGATGTGCGACACGCCGGCAACTCCGAGCGACGGCAGCGGCGCGTGCACCGGCGGCGGCAACGCGGGGGACGACTGCCTGCAATGCCATCACCAGGGCGGCGGCGCGGACGCGTTCACGTTCGCCGGCACGCTGTACGACACGACCGGCACGACGCCGCTCGGCGGCGCGACGATCTATGTCGAGGACACGGCCGGCAACGTCGCGACCGCGGTCAGCCACCCCGGCAACGGCAACTTCTACGCGACCGACGGGTTCGTGACCTATCCGGCGAAGGCGTTCGTGTCGCTGTGCCCGACCGTGCTCGCGATGGAGTCGCCGGTCGACGAGATGACCGGCGCGAACTGCAACACCTCGCAGTGCCACACCGCGGGCTTCCGCATCCACCTCCCCTGACATGGACCCGACCATCCCGATCGTGATCGCCGCGTTCGCCGCGCTGCTGCTGCTGCTCGGCGCCGTGGTCGACGATCGCCGCGCGCGCGTGCGCAAGCTCGCGCAGGTCGATCACGTCGAGGCGGTCGTGCCGCTGCTGCACTCGATCAACGACGATCGCTGCATCGGCTGCGAGGCGTGCATCGAGGTGTGTCCGACCGAGGTGCTCGACCTCGTCGATCACAAGGTCAAGGTCAGCCGGTTCTCCGACTGCGTGCAGTGCGAGCAGTGCGCGAGCTCGTGCCCGACCATGGCGCTCGTGATGTATCGCGCCGGGGGCACGCCGCGCACGCTCACCGTGCCCGAGCTCGACGACCACTTCCAGACCGGCGTGCCCGGGCAGTACCTGATCGGCGAGGTCGCGGGCAAGCCGCTGGTCAAGAACGCGGCGAACCTGGGCCGCGCGGTGATCGAGCACGTCGCGCGCGAGCTCGCGCCCGACCGCGCGCGCGGCGACGTGATCGACGTCGCGATCGTCGGCTCGGGACCGGGCGGACTGTCGGCGGCGCTCACCTGCAAGAAGCGCGGGCTCAGCTGCGTCGTGCTCGAGAAGGAGCACGTGATCGCGTCCACCGTGGCGCGCTACCCGAAGGGCAAGCACTTCATGGCCGAGCCGGCCGACGCGGTGAACGCGTCGTTCCTGCCGGTGTTCGACGGCAGCAAGGAGCAGCTGGTCGCGGCGTGGCGCGAGGTGGTCGACGGCGTCGGCCTCGCGATCAAGCTCGGGGAGGCGGTCGAGCAGGTCAGGCGCCACGACGACGGCGTGTTCGCGATCAAGACCACGGTCGCGAGCTACCGCGCGCATCGCGTCGTGCTCGCCACCGGGCTGCGCGGCAAGCCGCGCCTGCTCGCGGTGCCTGGCGCGAACCTCGAGAAGGTGCAGTCGCTGCTCGACGATCCGGCGGAGTTCGCCGGCCGGGACGTGCTGGTCGTCGGCGGCGGCGACTCCGCGGTGGAAGGCGCGATGTCGCTCGCCGACGTCGGCGCGCGCGTCACGCTGTCGTACCGCGGCGACGGCTTCAAGCGCTGCAAGCCGGCGAACCAGAAGCGGCTCGCCGAGATGACGAGCGCCGGCAAGGTGGCCGTGCTGCTCGAGTCCAACGTCGCCGAGTTCACCGAGCGCGAGGTCCGCATCACGTGCAAGGACGGCTCGGTGCAGATCCGGCCGAACCAGCGCGCGTTCGTGCTGATCGGCGCCGACACGCCGGTCGCGTGGCTCGAGAGCAACGGCGTGCGCTTCATCGAGCGGCCGCACCTCTACACGCTGGGCGCGAGCGACGAGGTCGTACGCCGGATGGTGCCCGACGCCGCCGAGTGCCCGCGCAGCGCCGCCGAGTCGATCGCGCTCGTGCTCGGCCGCCAGGTCGCGATCGCCAGGCCGCCGAGCCGGATGCGCTCGGTGGTCGGTCGCGTGCGCGACGAGCTGCGCGACGCGGTCAGCGATCTGTCGGGTGTGTTCACGATCCACGATCGCCCGGTGCCGCTGGTGCCGGCGTCGCGGCTCGCGCGCAAGGCGCCCGCCAGCCCGTCCGGCCGGACCACCGGCGCGCAGACCGCGATCGGCCGCAACCCGTTCGACGGCGAGATCACGACCAGCGTCACGCGCCACAACCCGTTCGACGCCGAGCCCACCACGGTCGGCCACGCGATGCGGCCGAGCACGCCGAAGCGCCGCACCGCCGTGCCGCCGCCCGTGCCGCCGCCCAGGCGCCGGCTCGCGACCGAGCGCTTCGCGTTCGACAACTCGGAGCTCGAGGCGTTCGCCGAGCGCCTGCCGTTCGGCGAGCCGCGCCGGGCCAACCCGTTCGAGAGCGGCGACACCCGCCGCGACATCACGCCGATCGATTCGGAGGGAGCCGGCTGATGGTCGCCGTCGCGCCGCTGCCCGATCCGACGGTCGCGAGCCTGCGCGCGCTCCCGCTGCTCGCGGGCGTGCCCGATCACGTGCTCGCGCACCTGGTCGCCCAAGACGCGGCCTCGCGCGTCGAGCTCGCGCGCGACGCGCTGCTCGAGCCGCGGCCGGGCGCGCTGTGCCTCGTGGTCGAGGGCCAGCTCTCGCTCGGCGTGTTCGATCCGTCGGCGCTGGCGGCGCGCGGCCGGCCGCAGCGCGATGCCGCGCTCGGCGAGCAGGACGGCACGCTGATGCCGCCCGGCCCGCTCGCGCGCGCTGCCAAGCAGAACCTAGCGCTGTTCCGCGCCGGCGAGCTGTTCAACCTCGGCGCGATCGCGAGCGCGACCGGCGACGACGTCGTGCGCGCGTTCTCGCTCACGCGCGTGGTCGCGGTGCTGATCGGCGTCGACGCGCTCGCGTGGATCGCCGAGCACGCGCCCGACACCGAGCAGGCGCTCGCGACCGCGCTCGGGGCGACCAACGCGCGGCTGCGCGCGGTCACCGGGATCAAGCACGAGATCCTCGACTTCTACATGCGCAACGGCATGTCGGTCGCCGGCCCGACCGTGCGCGTGCGCCAGCTCGACCTGTGCATCGACTGCAAGCAGTGCGAGGAGGCGTGCGAGACCCGGCACGGCGCGCAACGGCTCACGCTCGGCGGCTACGAGCTCGGCCTGCTCGACTTCGTGTTCACCTGCCGGACCTGTGCGGACGCGCGCTGCCTGTCGCCGTGCGAGCACGACGCGATCAAGCGCGATCCGAGGTCCGGCGAGATCCAGATCATCGAGGATCGCTGCATCGGCTGCAGCCTGTGCGCGCTGTCGTGCCCGTACGGCGCGATCGACATGATCAACGTCGCCGAGCCCGAGCTGCCGAGCTACAGCCCGCGGTTCAAGGCGCGGCTCGAGCACAAGGGCTCGCTCGCGTTCGGCCCCGGCAAGGGCCGCAAGGCGCCCGCGCGGCGGATCGCGAACAAGTGCGATCACTGTGCGGGCTATGCCGATCAGGCGTGCGTGTCGGCGTGCCCGACCGGCTCCCTGATCGAGATCGCGCCGGCCGCGCTGTTTCGGGAGCGCCCCGACGCGCCGAGAACTCGCCTGCCGGTCCTGCCCGAGCGGCCGTTCATCGAGGGGCTCGGCGTACGCGACTCCGGCGAGGCGCGCGTGCGGGTGCGCAAGCTCAGCCTGCTGCTGTGGGTGATCGGGCTCGGCTCGTTCCTCGCGGTGCTCGCCGAGGTCGCGCTGCGCTGGTTCCACCCGACGTGGTCGGCGAGCTACTACCTGATGACCCACCACGACGGCATCGAGCCCGCGATCGCCGAGATGAACGTGAGCTTCCTCGCCGGCACCAAGCTCGCGCTGACCTGCGGCTACGTCGGCACCGCGCTGATGGCGCTGTCGATGGCCTATCTCCTCCAGCGCCGGTTCGGCTGGTTCAAGCGCACCGCGTCCAACCAGTTCTGGCTCGACGTCCACCTGATGACCGGGATCGTCGGCCCGCTGTTCATCGTGCTGCACTCGGCGCTCCGCCTCACGACCTGGGTGTCGGTGCCGTTCTGGAGCATGATCGCGGTCGTGGTGAGCGGCGCGATCGGCCGCTACCTCTACACGCTCGTGCCCGCGCTGACCAGCAAGCACGACCTCGCGATCCTCGCGGCGCGCCGCGCGCTCACCGAGGCCGCCGCCGACCATCCCGCCGCCGCCAACCTCGCGTACGACATCGTCGACGCCGAGGCTCGCCACGCGGGGCGCGCCTGGCAGGTCGGGCTCACCACGTTGCTCGGGTGGATCCTCGCCGACGACCTTCGCCGGTGGTGGCAGCGCCGCAGCCACCTGCGCCGGCTGCGCGAGGTCGCGCCGCGGCCGGTCGCGCGCCGCCTCGCCCGCCACATCGATCGCATCGCGTTCTACGAGCGGCG
>DATJAE010000110.1:0-3135 GCA_035516595.1 Kofleriaceae bacterium
CATGCGCTCGAACGTCTCGCGATCGATCTCTCCGCGCGCGTAGCGGCGCTTGATGATCGCCTCGGCCGAGCGCTCCTCGTCGGGCGGGAGCAACCAGCCGAGCACGAACACCGCCGCGACGCCGATCAGGAACCAGGTGAATGCCATGGCTATGCCGCCTTTCCGCGTCTACGCGGCGTGCAGATCGCCGCGAGCGTGTGGAGCGCGCGGGTCACGCCGTCCTTGAGCTTGCTGCCGGGTCGGGCGGCCTCGCGTGCGAGGTCGTTCATCGAGACCAGCCCGATCGGCCTGTGGCTGGCGTCGACCACCGGCACGCGGCGGATCTGGTGCTCGGCCATGAGCAGCTCGGCCACGCCGATCTCCTGATCCGGTTTCACCGTATAGACCTGCCTGGCCATCGCGTCCTCGACGCGGATGTCCGCGAGCGGCCGGCCGCGCGACCACGCCGACATGCAGATGTCGCGATCGGTCAGGATCCCGATCAGCGCGCCGTCTGCGTCGGTCACCGGCAGCGCGCCGCAATCGGCGTCCCACATCCGGTGCGCCGCGAGGTCCAGGCTGTCCTGGGGATGGCAGGTCACGATCGGCTTGGTCATCACATCCGCGACGTCCATGTCGGTGGGTGAAGCACGGCGGATGCCAGAGTCCTCGCGCAAGCGCTGCGCGAACGTGGCCGTGGCGCGGAAGGCCCGCGATCTGCACGTGCGTCACGATATGAACATCAAGGAGTTGATGACCACGCAGGTCGTCGCGATCGGCCCGCACGCCACGCTCGACGTCGCGGCCCGCAAGATGTGGGACGCCGAATGCGGCGTGCTCCCCGTCGTCGACAGCGACCGGCACGTCGTCGGCATCCTGACCGATCGCGACATCTGCATGGCGGCGTGGACCCGCGCGCGGCTGCTCACGACGATCCACGTCGACGAGGCGATGTCGAAGCAGGTGTTCGCGCTCAGCCCCGAGCAGGACGTGATCTACGCCGAGCAGATGATGGCCGCCAAGCAGGTGCGTCGCGTCCCGATCGTCGACTCCGAAGGCCGCCTGGTCGGGATCGTGTCGCTCGGCGATCTCGCACGGCATGCGGCGTGTGCCGGCGACGACGAGCGCGGCGCGCACGTGATCGACGCGCTCGCGGCGATCGGCCACCGGGCGCGCTTCCCGGGCTGATCGCGCAGCGCGTGCGCCCCGCATGCTGGAACGCAGCATGCAGCACCCGCGATCATGCGTATCGCATTGCTCGCCCTCGGGCTGACCGCGTGCTCGGTCGGCCGCGCCGACCCGCCCGCTCCGTCCGATCACGACGAGATGGTCCGCTTTCACATGCACGAGCACTACACCATGCTCGGCGCGATCGAGCACCTCGTGATCCGCGACGACCTGTACGACGTGCAGGTGATCGCGCGCGTGATCGCGCAGGCGCTCGACGAGCCCGGCCTCGCGCGCTGGCAGACCGATATCAGCTTCACGCGCGCGAACGCGCGTGACCTCGCGATGGCGCCCGACAGCACCGAGGCATGCCGGCGCACGGCGCGGCTCGCCGCGACCTGCGCGAACTGCCACATCGACGCGCACGTCACCGGGATGTTCGGCGCGCCGCCGCGCCCGCCCGCCGAGGGCACCACCACCGCGGCGCGCATGGCCCGCCACGTGTGGGCGGCCGATCGCCTGTACGAGGGCGTGATCGGCGGCGCGCGCGACTCGTGGCAGGCCGGACTCGACGTGCTCGCGCAGACGCCGGCGCCCGACGCGAAGCGCGCCGTGCTCGCGCAGCAGCTGCAGGATGTCGCCGCGGCGGCGCGCAAGCGCATCGACCAGGACGACTTCGCGGCGCGCGCGCGCACCTACGGCGACGTGCTCGTCACCTGCCTCGGCTGTCATGCGGCGGATCGCGCGAGCGCCGCCGGTGCAGGTCGATGATCGCGCCCCACACCACGGACGCGCCGCCACCTCCACCGCCGCCGCTGCCGCCGCCCGTGCTCGGCCCCGAGCCGATCGAGAGCGAGCAGGAGCCACCGAGCCCGCCGCCGGAGCCGACCGTGCCCGGCGCGATCTGGACCGGCGTGACGCAGGCCGGCGCGCCGGCGTACCGCTTCCTCGAGGCGCTCGGAGGCCACCTCATCCTGGTCGGGCGCGCGTTCTGGTGGCTCGTGCGGCGGCCGTTCCGCGCGCAGAACTATCTCGACGCCGCGGTGTACATCGGCTGGGCGAGCCTGCCGATCGTGGTGCTGGTCGGCGCGTTCACCGGGATGGTGATGTCGCTGCAGTCGGTCAACGCGTTCCGGCAGTTCGGGCTGGAGTCGTATGCCGGCGGCTTGACCGGCAAGGCGCTCGCGCTCGAGCTCGGCCCGGTGCTGACCTCGCTCATGCTCGCGGGCCGTGCCGGCGCCGGGATGGCGGCCGAGCTCGGCACGATGCGGATCACCGAGCAGATCGACGCGCTCGAGTCGATGGCGGTCAACCCGGTCCAGTACCTGGTGACGCCGCGGCTGATCGCCGGGATGATCGTCGCTCCGATCCTCACCCTGCTGTTCTTCATCGTCGGCATGGGCGGCGCCTATCTCGTCGCGGTCGTGATGGAGCACGTCGATCACGGGCAGTGGATGGCAAACCTCCAGGACGTCACCCACGTGCGCGACGTCGTGCAGGGCTGCATCAAGGCCGTGTTCTTCGGCTTCATGGTCTCGACGGTCGGCTGCTATCAGGGCTACCACGCATCGGGCGGCGGCCGCGGCGTCGGGATGGCCACGACGCGGGCGGTCGTGATCGCGTCGGTCTCGACGCTGGTGATGGACTACTTCCTGTCCGACATCCTGCTGCGCATCATGCCGCCGGTCCACGGCGGTCCATGAGCTGGCGGACCCGCGGGTACTTGCCCGACGGCGCGGGCTCGAGCGCCGCGACCAGCTCGACCTCGGCCGGCGCGCCGTAGCGCGCGCGCAGCGCCGCGGCGAAGCCCGCGCGATCGACCGGACCACTGGCGGTCGCGCGCAGCCGCACGCCGTCGTCGCGCTGCTCGAGCTGGTACGACACGACGTGCTCGCCGGTCGGCAGCTCGGCCAGCGCGTCGTCAAGCTCGCCGACCGTCACGATCCGGCCATCGCGCGTGAACGTCGCCTCGTGGATCCGGCCCTCGAC
>DATJAE010000111.1:0-11324 GCA_035516595.1 Kofleriaceae bacterium
CCGGCGCCTCGCTGGTGGCGGGCGGCACGACGCTCGCGATCGGCGCGGTGGTGGTCGGCGTCGACGACGATTCGCGATCGCCGCCGCACGCCGAGATCAGGACAGCAAACAGCACGGCAGTGAGTTGTGACTTCATGGCAGTTCCCTCTGGGCACAGACCATCAGCATCGCGCGTGCCATCCCAAACGCGCCGCCCCACGCCAGCTTGTGCGGCGATGTGGGTGCGCGGACACGATCGCGTGTCCGCGCCGGTTCACCCGGAATAACTACGGCAGGTGCGGCCGCGCACCGACCATCGATCAGACGCCGGCGTGCGCGGTGATGTGAACGTCCGCGTCGAGCTTGCCGGTCGGCAGCGGATCGCCGCTCTGGATCACGAGGGTCGAGCCGACGATCACGTTGAACGGGGTCTTGAACGTGCTCATGATGTCGATCAGCGCCTGCTTGCCGCCGGTCGTGAAGGTCACGGGCACCGGCGTGGTGATCGCCATGCCGGCGGGGACCGGATCGATCGTCCCGATCGCGGTCGCGCTCGGATCGTCCGGATCGACCACCGACATCGGCGCGACGTAGATCGTCATCGCCGGGGTAGCGACGTTGAGCGAGTTGTCGGCGATCGCGTAGGTCACGCTGTCGATCGAGACGTGGATCACCGGCTGATCGTTGATCGTCTTGAGCTCCGGCTGATCCATCTGCAGGTCGACCTTGCTGTACACGCTCACGGCGAGCGACAGATCGCAGGTCTGCGAGGTCGTGTCGCACGAGCCCGCGCAACCGCTCGCGCACGCGGTGGTCACCGCGGAGCTGCAGTAGCTCGGCGTCGCCGCGCAGGGATAGCTCAGGTAGGCCTGCGCGACCGTCGAGTTCACCTGCCAGCTCGAGGCGTCCACCGTGAACGTCTTGTCGGGCAGGTCGAGGCTGAAGTTGGTGACGTCGGAGCTGATGAGGCCACAGCCTCCCGCGGCCACCACCGTCCCCAGCAGGATAAGTAGGCGAGTCATGAGGACCTCAAGTACGACGAGCGGAAGTCAGTCTAGCATCTAGATGCCACGCGCACGGCAAATCGCGCAGATGCGTGACCGCCGCTACAGGCCTACAGCGCGCTTACCAGCTGTTCCGCGATGGTCCAGGGATCGATGCGGCGAGTCGCCACAGCCTCGGCGAGCTCGCCGAGGCCGCCGCGCGCGGCCATCGCGCGGGCGGCGCGGTCGGCCAGCAGCGCGCGCACCAGCTCCGCGACGTGCGCGGCGGCGCGCGCGCTGGCCCGCGCCGCCGCCTCGGGACCGCGCCACACGCGATCGCGATGCGCCTCGATCGCGGCCGCCAGCTCGGCGATGCCGGAGCCGTCGGCCGTGCCGCGCGTCGCGATCGTGCGGACGATCTGCACCTGCTTGCGCTCGCCGGCGCGCAGGTCGAGCATGTGCATGAGGTCGCGCTCGGTGCGATCGGCGCCCTCGCGATCGGCCTTGTTGACCACCAGGACGTCGGCGACCTCGAGCAGGCCGGCCTTGATCGCCTGGATGTCGTCGCCCAGGCCGGGCACGGTGACCACCACGGTGGTGTGCGCCGCGCGCATCACGTCGACCTCGTCCTGGCCGACCCCGACGGTCTCGATCAGCACGCGCTCGAAGCCCATCGCGTCGAGGACGTGCGCGACGTCGAACGTCGAGCGCGACAGCCCGCCGAGGTGGCCGCGCGTGGCCAGGCTGCGGATGAACACGCCGGGATCGAGCGCGTGGCGCTGCATGCGGATGCGGTCGCCGAGGATCGCGCCGCCCGAGAACGGCGAGGTCGGATCGACGCACACCACGCCGACCTTCTCGCCGGCCGCGCGGTAGTGCGCGATCAGCGCGTCGACCACGGTCGACTTGCCGGCGCCGGGGTTGCCGGTGATGCCGACCACGTAGGCCTTGCCGGTGTGCGGGAACAGCGCCTTGAGCGCGGCGAGCGCGTCGGGGCGGCGATCGTCGAGATCGCGCATCAGCCGGGCCGCGGCGCGCACATCGCCGGCGAGGATGGGGGCGATGTCCATCATTTCGCCTTGAAGCGCTGCTCCGGCCCGGCCGGCGTGTAGACCTGGAGCGCGACGATCGGTTCGGTCGCGACCACCGCGTGCTCGGTCCCGGCGGGGACCTGGATCACCGAGCTCGCGGTGATCGCGAGCTCGGTGCCGGCGACCGTCATCGTGCCGGAACCCGACAGCACGTAGAGCAGCTCGGTCTCGTGGCCGTGGACATGCGGCGCGACGCGCGCGCCCGCGGGCAGCTTCAGGATCGCGCCCGACATCGCCGCGCCCTTCACGACCGCGGGCTCGAGGTAGATCGTCGCCGGGCCGTAGCTGTGCGCGGCCGACGCCGGGAGGATCACCGGCACGATCGGGCCGCCGGTGTGCTCGGCGAGCTTGCGGGTCGGCAGCGCGCCGGCGCGCGCCGAGCCCTCGCGGCCGCCCGGCACCGCGACGATCACCGCGTGCACCGCCTCGGCGCCGGCGATCACCTCGCGCTCGCCGTAGACCGGCACGTACATCATGTCGCCGGCGGCGACGTCGTGCAACGCGCCGCGAAACCTCACGCGCGCCGGGCCGGCGAAGTACCACAGCTCGGCGCGCTCGGAGAACCGCAGGTCGGTCGTGCCGCCCGGCCGGATCGCGAGCTCGAACATCGAGGCCGCCGGGTTGTTCGTGTTGTTCTCGTCGAGCAGCACCGCGACCGACACGTCACCCTGGCCGTGCCACGCGACCAGCCGGCGATCGATCACGCTCTGCCCCGACGGCGCGGTGAACTTGAACGGCAGCTGGAAGCTCTGGCCGGCGAGCGGGGGGGCGTAGTGATAGCCGGCGAGCAGGCCGGTCACGCACGCCGCGAGCTGCGGGTTGCGCGCGGTGTCGCGCACGAGCTCGACCTGCACGCTCGAGCCCACGTCGATCAACGCCTCGAGCTCGCCCTCGACGTCGAACCGCTCGGTCGCGGCCGCCGCCCAGCAGCCTTGCACCGCCGGCGTGAGGTCGTTCATCGCCTTCTGGATCGCGGCGAGGATCTCGTCCTGGGTCGGGGCGGGCGCGTCGATCGGGACCGCGGGCGCGGGTGCGCTCGCGACGACCGGCGCCGGGGGCGGCGGCGCGCCGCACGCCGCGATCGCGAGCGCGGCGGCGACGCGCATCACGCGACCTTCGGGCGCAGCACCGTCTCGACCCACTCGACGATCTCGTGCGTGCTCGCGCCCGGGGTGAAGATCTTGGCGACCCCCATCTCGGCGAGCTTGGGCAGGTCGTCCTTGGGCACGATGCCGCCGCCGAACACCACGACATCGCCGGCGCCGCGCGCCTTGAGCGCGTCGATCACGGCGGGGAACAGCGTCATGTGCGCGCCCGACATGATCGACAGCCCGACCGCGTCGACCGCCTCCTGGAGCGCGGCCGCGGCGATCATCTCCGGCGTCTGGTGCAGGCCGGTGTACACGACCTCGTAGCCGGCGTCGGCGAGCGCGCGCGCCACCACCTTCGCGCCGCGGTCGTGGCCGTCGAGCCCCGGCTTGGCGACGAGGATACGGAGCTTGCGCGGTTCGGGCTCGGGCATGGCCTATCCTCTTAGCAGATTCCGCGCGATCACGATGCGCTGGATCTCGCTCGTTCCCTCGTAGATCCGCGTGACCCGCACGTCGCGCAGCGCGCGCTCGACCGGGAAGTCGCGCACGTAGCCGTAGCCGCCGTGCACCTGCAGCGCGATGTCGCAGATCTTCCACGCGTGCTCGGTCGAGAACAGCTTGGCCATCGCGGCCTGCTGCGCGAACGCGTCGCCGCGCTGCTTGAGCTCGGCCGCGCGCAGCGTCATGAGCATCGCGGCGTCGAGCCAGGTCGCGGCGTCGGCGAGCATGTTGCCGACCGCCTGGTGCTTGATGATCGGCTGGCCGAACGTCTCGCGCTCCTGCGCGTAGCGCACCGCTGCCTCGAGCGCGCCGCGCGCGACGCCGATCGCCTGCGACGCGATGCCGATCCGCCCGCCGTCGAGCGCCGTCATCGCGAGCGGAAAGCCGCGGCCGGGGTCGCCGAGCATCGCGTCGTCGTCGACCTCGACCCCGTCGAGCACGAGCTGCGCGGTCGACGACGCGCGCAGGCCGAGCTTGTCCTCGAGCCGCGCCACGACGAGGCCGGGCGCCTTGCCCGGTACGATGAACGCCGAGATGCCGTTGTGGCCCGCGGTCGGATCGGTCACCGCCCAGACGATCATCACGCCCGCGTGATCGCCGCACGTGATCCACTGCTTGGTGCCCGTGAGCCGCCAGCCGGTCGCGGTCTTGACCGCGGTCGTACGCATCGCGGCCGGATCGCTGCCCGCGTCGGCCTCGCTCAGCGCGAACGCGCCCGACACCAGCTCGCCCGACGCCAGGCGCGGGTTCCACGCCCGGCGCTGCGCATCCGTGCCGTGGTTCGCGATCAGCTCGCCGACCATGTTGGTCACCGAGACCGCCACCGCGACCGACGCGTCGCCGCGCGCCAGCTCCTGCATGGCGAGCGAGTACGCGATCACGCCGGCGCCGGCGCCGCCGACCTCCTCGGGCACGTTGATCGCGAGCAGGCCGAGCCTGCCGAGCTCGCGCAGCTCCGCCACCGGGAACTCGCAGCTGAGGTCGCGTGCGGCGGCCTTCGGCACCAGGACGCGCTCGGCGTACTCGCGCGCGGTGCGCTGGACCAGCAGCTGTTCTTCGGTCGGCTCGAAGTCCATGGGACGAGCTTTTGCGGTTCTACTACGAGCTTCGCGGGTTGCACAGCGTCGACGCAGGGTTACGTCGCGCGCGACCAACCCCGCGACGAGACGCGAGTCACCGCGCGCGATAGCGGATCGCCAGCTTCGCGATCGTGCCGCGCGGGTCGGGCAGCTTCCACGCGACCACCGCCTTGCTCGCGCACTCGGCCCACCGGTCGCCGATCTCGCTCTTGCCCGACGAGAACCCGACCGACTGCACCTTGCCGTGCGGGCCGACGTACGCGGTGACCGTGACGTCGTCGGGCGGCGGCTCGCTCTTGCTGCACGCGTCGAGCCTGGCGAGCTGCTTGCCGACCGCCTTCTCGCCCTGGTCCTCGTCCCACGCCAGGATCGCGCCCTTCGCCGAGAAGTCGAGCGGGATCTGGAAGTCGGCGTCGCCGCCGACCGGCTTGTCGAACGTGGCGCCGCGCGCGACGTCGAGCAGGCACTTCTCGACCGGCCACGCGCCGAGATCGCTCTCGCTGAGCAGCACCTTGGTGATCGTGCCGTCGCGCGCGATGTCCCAGTGCAGCACGACGTGACCGCCGAGCCAGCGCCGGCGCCCGACCCGCGACGTGTAGCACGCCATCAGATCCGCGGTGTGCGGCGCCAGCCCGGCCTCGACCGCCGCCTGCTCCATGTGGCCGTGCGCGGCGACCACCTGCATGCCGTCCTCCGGCTCGGCCTCCGAGTCGGTCTCGACCATCACGCGGGTCGGCCTGGGCGGCGGCGGCGGTGGCGGTGCGGACCGTGGCGGCGGCGAACCGCCGCACGCGATCAGCGCGAGCGCCGGTGCGGCCCATCGCATCAGTTCGCTTCCATCGCGTACGTGTACGACGTCTCGTAGCGATGCTTCATCTGCGGGAACGCGATGTCGGTGACGTGCTTGATCACGCAGTCGGTGATGCCCTTGTTCTCGATGTCGGTGCGCTGGATCTTCACGCTGGTCGCGCGGCCGTTCTCGATCACGATCTCGAGCACGACCTTGCCGTGCGTGCCGTGCTTGACCTCGCCGGCCTCCATCGCGCTGGCGAGGCACTCCGACACGATCATCTCCTTGCGCTGCAGGTCGTGCTGGACCTCGTCCATCTTCTCGGGCGAGAGCATGTCCGCGCTGTCGTCGGGCGGCGGCGCGGTGTTGGTGTTCGTGGTGGTCGGCGTGGTGTCGGGCTGCTGCTGGTGGCCGCCGCACGCGACCAGCCCGACGGCGATGACAGCGATGACGACGTTCTTCATGTTCATCCACCCTTTGCTAGATAGCCCGCGATCACCAGGCGCTGGATCTCGCTCGTACCTTCATAGATCTCGGTGATCTTGGCATCCCGGAAGTGGCGTTCCACCGGAAACTCGGTGACGTAGCCGTTGCCCCCGAAGATCTGGATCGCCTCGCGCGCCGCGCGGTTGGCGACGTCGGAGGCGTAGAGCTTGGCCATCGACGCCTCCTTGCCGAACGGCTGGTGGCAGTCCTTGAGCCACGCCGCGCGCAGGACGAGCAGGCGCGCCGCGTCGATCTCGGTCGCCATGTCGGCGAGCTTGAACTGGATCGACTGGTGCTGTGCGATCGGCTTGCCGAACGCGCGGCGCTGCTGTGCGTAGCCGAGCGCGTCCTCGAGCGCGGCGCGCGCGATGCCCACCGCCTGCGCCGCGATCCCGATCCGGCCGCCATCGAGCGTCGACATCGCGACCCTGAAGCCGCCGCCGACCTCGCCGAGCAGCGCGTCGCCGGGCAGGCGCGCGTCGTCGAGGAAGATCTGCGACGACTTGCTGCCGCGGATCCCGAGCTTGTCGTCGGGCTGGCCGGTGCGCACGCCGGGGTGGTGCATCGGCACGATGAACGCGCTGATCCCGCGGTGCCCGGCCGCGCGATCGTTCATCGCGAACAGCACGCACACGTCGGCGACCGGCCCGTTGGTGATCCAGTTCTTGGTGCCCTGCAGCACCCAGCCATCGCCGTCGCGGGTCGCGGTCGTGCGCTGCGCCGCGGCGTCCGAGCCGGCCTCGGGCTCGCTCAGCGCGAAGCAGCCGAGCAGCTTGCCCGACGCGAGCGGAGCGAGCCACGTCGCCTTCTGCGCCTCGCTGGCGAAGCGCAGCAGCGGATCGCACACCAGCGAGTTGTTGACGCTCATGATCACGGCGGTCGAGGCGCACGCGCGCGCGATCTCCTCGACCGCGAGCGCGTACGACACGTGGTCGAGCCCGGCGCCGCCGTACGGCTCGGGCACCGCCATGCCGAGAAAGCCGAGCTCGGCCATGCGCGCGACCAGCTCGGCCGGGTGGCGATGCTCGCGATCGATCGCGGCGGCCTTGGGCAAGACCTCGTGCTGCGCGAACTCGCGCGCGGTGGTCTGGACCGCGAGCTGCTCCTCGCTCAGCGTGAAGTTCATTGGCCCTTGAACGCGGCCGGCCGCCGCGGCTTGGCGAGGAACGCCGCCATGCCCTCGCGCTGGTCGGCGGTCGCGAACAGCAGGCCGAAGCTGCGCTGCTCGAGCGCGAGCGCGTGATCGAGCGTGGTCGACTGGCCGGCGTGGATCAGGCGCTTGACCTCGGCGACCGCGAGCGGCCCGTTGGCCGCGATCCGCGCGGTCAGCTCCTTGACCTTGCCCGCGAGCTCGCTCGCCGGGAACACCGCGTCGCACAGGCCGATGCGCAGCGCCTCGGCGGCGTTGATCGTGTCGCCGGTCATGCACAGCTCCTTGGCCTTGGCGACGCCGACCCGGCGCGCCAGGCGCTGCGTGCCGCCGAACCCGGGGATCACGCCGAGCTTGACCTCGGGCTGGCCGAACTTCGCGGTCTCGGACGCGTAGATGAAGTCGCACGCCAGCGCGATCTCGCAGCCGCCGCCGAGCGCGAAGCCGTTGACCTGCGCGACCCACGGCTTCTCGGAGCCCTCGATCGCGGCGCCGAGCGCGCCGCCCATCTCGGCGAACGCCTGCGCTTGCAGCGGCGTCAAGTCGGCCATCTCGGCGATGTCGGCGCCGGCGACGAACGCCTTGTCGCCCGCCCCGGTGACCGCGACCACGCGGATGTCGGTCGAGACCTCGAGCGCGGCGGCCGCGTCGGTCAGCTCGGTCACCACCTTGCTCGACAGCGCGTTGAGCTGCGCCTCGCGGCTGATCGTGACGGTGGCGAGCGGGCCATCGACCGCGATCTTGATCGTATCGAAGCTCGGGTAGCTCATAGCTTGTACTCGTAGAAGCCGCGCCCGACCTTCTTGCCGAGCCAGCCGGCGGCGACGTACTGGCGGAGCAGCGGGCACGGCCGGTACTTGTCGTCGCCGAGCTCGCGGTGGAGCACCTCGGCGATCGCGAGGCAGGTGTCGAGCCCGATCAGGTCGGCGAGCTCGAGCGGGCCCATCGGGTGGTTGAGCCCGAGCTTGACGCCGGTGTCGATGTCGGCGGCGGTGCCGAGCCCTTCGTACAGCCCGTAGCACGCTTCATTGAGCAGAGGAATGAGCATCCGGTTGACGATGAACCCGGGGATGTCGCGCGCGCCGATCGTGGTCTTGCCGAAGCGATGCGCGAGCGCGATCACGGTGTCGTTGGTGGCGTCCGAGGTCGGCAGGCCGCGCACGATCTCGACCAGCTTCATGAGCGGCACCGGGTTCATGAAGTGCATGCCGATCACGCGATCGGGCCGGCCCGACGCGGTCGCGAGCTTGGTGATCGAGATCGACGAGGTGTTCGACGCGAGGATCGCGTCGTCGCGGCACGCGCCGCCGAGCGACTTCATGATCGCGAGCTTGAGCTCTTCCTTCTCGGGCGCGGCCTCGATCACGACGTCGCAGTCGTGAAGATCGCGGTGGCCCGCCGCGGCGCGCAGGTGCGCCATCGTCTGATCGCGCGCACCGCCCTCGAGCTTGCCCTTCTCGACCAGGCGGTCGAGCGTCTTCTTGATCTTGCCGATCCCGGCCTGCGCGAAGTCGAGCGCGGCGTCGACCACGGTCACGTCGATCCCGACCTGCGCCGCGACCTGCGCGATGCCCTGCCCCATCTGGCCGGCGCCGACCACCCCGAGCTTGTGGACGGTCACGGACGCTCCACCAGGAGCGCGATGCCCTCGCCGCCGCCGATGCACAACGAGGCGCCGCCGGTGCGGGCGTTGTTTGCCGCCATCGCGTGGAGCAGCGTGACCAGGATACGGCAGCCCGACGCGCCGATCGGGTGGCCGAGCGCGACCGCGCCGCCCCACACGTTGACCCTCGCAGGATCGAGGCCGAGCAGCTGGTTGTTGACGATCGACACCACGGCGAACGCCTCGTTGATCTCCCAGAGATCCACCTTCTTGGCGTCCCACCTGGCGCGCGCGAGCGCGTTGGTGATCGCCTGGGCCGGCGCGGTGGTGAACCACTCGGGCGCCTGCGCGTGGTAGCCCCAGCTGACCAGCCGCGCGAGCACCTTCGCGCCCCGGCGCTTGGCCTCGTCGGCCGACATCAGCACGACCGCGGCGGCGCCGTCGTTGATCGACGACGCGTTGCCGGCGGTGATCGTGCCGTCCTTCTGGAACGCGGTGCGCAGCGACGGCAGCTTGTCGATCGCGCCGCGCCCGGGCTCCTCGTCGGTGTCGACCTTGATCGTGCCCCCCTTGTGCTTCGGGTCCGCGATCTCGACCGCGGCGATCTCGGCCTTGAAGTGGCCGGCCTTGATCGCGCCCTGCGCGCGGCGATAGCTCTCGGCCGCGAACTCGTCCTGCGCGCCGCGCGAGATCGACTTCTCCTTCGCGCACAGCTCGGCGCAGCTGCCCATGTGCTGGTTCGAGTACGGATCCCACAGGCCGTCGGTGATCATCGAGTCCGAGGTGTCGAGCGCGCCCATCTTGACGCCGTTACGCAGCCCGCGCACGACGTGCGGCGCGTTCGACATCGACTCCATGCCGCCCGCGACGCCGATCTCGATCTCGCCGGCCGCGATCGCGCGCGCGACCCCGAGCACGGCCTCGAGCCCCGAGCCGCACACCTTGTTGACCGTCACGCACGGCACGCTCTGCGGCAAGCCGGCGTACAGCGCGGCCTGCCGGGCCGGCGCCTGACCCGTGCCCGCCGGCAGCACCATGCCCATGTGGACCAGCCGGACCTCGTCCGCGCCGACGCCGGCGCGTTCGAGCGCGGCCTTGATCGCGGTGGCGCCGAGCCGGGGAGCGGGAACGCCCGCGAGCGAGCCAAGAAAGCTTCCGATGGCGGTGCGCGCAGCACCGACGATGACGACGTCGCGCATGTCCAGGGCTTACCGCGCCCTTCCGAAGGGCGTCAACCCGCCGGGTCAGCGCCGGCGGCGCCGCACCGCGACCGCGAGCCCCGCGAGCGCCAGCAGCGCACCGGCCGAACCTCCCACCGCGCAGCCGCCGCTCGACTTCTTGGGCGACGTCCCCGCGTCGGCGCCCGCCCCCGCGTCGGGCAGCGGCGCACCCGGCGGCAGGATGGTGACCTGCGCGCAGTGGTGATAGAAGCAACCGCCCGGGTTGTTGAGCCCGTGGTCCGACATGAACTCGATGACCTGCAGCGTGCAGTTGTCGCACGTCATCCCGGCGGGCAGCGTCACCTGGAACGACTGCGGCGCGCTGAACGCGGTGGTGTGCGGCAGCATGTTGTCGACCAGCACACCCGGCGTCGACGAGTCCTCGATCTGTGCCGTGCCGCACGGGGTATCGCCCGCCGTCACCACGGGATCGGCCGGCAGCCCGGCCTGGGCGGTGGCCAGGGCGACCCGGTAGTGCCCAGGGTGAAAGATCTTCTCGTCGATCGTGACGGTGATCGTGTCGCCGGCGTGGAAGCTCGTCACCACGTTGGTCGGGACGACCGGTGTACCCGGATCGGCCTGCCCGCACGGCGCGCTCTTCTCGGGGAGCCCGAGGCTGTCCTGCATCGAGTACGCGGGCGGTGCGTCGAGCGCGAAGTGCGCCCGGGCGTCGGAGCCGAGCGCGAGCACCAGGATCCCGGCGAGCAGGTATGGAGCTCTCATGGGTCGAGCGTAACGGTCGGCACACCCGGAAGGTGCGGTACGTTTTCGCACCCTCGAGAGGCGCGATGTCCAGATCGCGAAAGGACAGATCGAGACAGCAGACGCACCACACCGCGGAGCTCGATTGGGTGATCCTGTCCGCCATGCGCGGAGCGTTCGTCGTGGCTGCGATGTCCTGCGGCGTCGCGGCGTGCGATCCCGCGCCGGGCGAGACGCGCGATCCCGCGCCGGGCGAGACGCGCGATGCCGCGCCGGTCGAGACCGCCGACGTGTGCAGCGGCGGCCTCTACCACTGCTACGCGAAGATCCAGGTCGACGCGACCGGGCATCGCCGATCGTTCGCGCTGCCCAGCGGCTACGGCCCTGCGGATCTGGCGTCGGCGTACAACATCCCGACCCAGCTCGCGCCGGGTGCCACGGTCGGCCTGATCGGCGCGTACGGCTACGCCAACATCGAGAGCGACCTCGCGATGTACCGGTCGACGTTCGGCCTGCCGCCGTGCACGATCGCGAGCGGCTGTCTGACCGTGCTCAACCAGGAGGGCCAGCCCAGCCCCTTGCCCGGGGCGCCGCCGCCCAACGACGACTGGACCCAGGAGACAGCGCTCGACATGGACATGGCGAGCGC
>DATJAE010000112.1:0-9145 GCA_035516595.1 Kofleriaceae bacterium
CGAACGGCTCGGGCCGCCGGCTGATCAACGACGCCGAGGACATCCCGGTCGAGCTCGCGTTCAAGTACCTGCTCCAGACCCTGCACGCGCTGCGCGCCGGCCACGCCCAGCGGGTCTACCACCGCGGCCTCAAGCCGGAGCAGCTGCTGATCGACGCCTACGGCAACGTCAAGGTGTCGGACTTCGGGTTCACCCGGATCGTCGAGCGCGACCACGCGGTGATCCGCCAGATCTACGTCGGCATGGGCAACGTCGCGTACATGGCGCCCGAGCTCTACACCGATCCGATGGCGGCCGGGCCGCAGGGCGACATCTACGCGCTCGGCATCATCTTCTACGAGCTGCTCACCCGGAAGCTGCCGGGCCGGCGCTCGCCGATGCCGTCGCAGATCAACGGCTCGTTGCCGCACGGCATCGACGACATCTTCGATCGCATGACGCGCGACGCCAAGAGCGAGCGCTACGCGTCGATCGACGACATCCTCGACGACATCGACAAGCTCGAGGGCATGGAGAGCATCATCGGCCGGCAGAACCAGGTGCTGGTCGGCGAGAGCCCGCTGCAGTCGATCAAGTTCCGCCCCGGCGCCGAGGAGCCGCTCGCCGGCACGCCGGTCGAGGGCGAGGAGGACGGCGACAAGAAGGGCGGGCCGGGGCACCGCCCGTACTCGTTCCAGCAGCGCCGCAAGAAGATCTGACTTACCATCTCGTCGGATGATCCTGCGGACGGTCCGGAGGAAGCTCACCGCGCTGGTCGCGTTCTCCGCGGTGGCGGCGCTGGTCGTGCTGCCGATCCTCAACTGGCTGATGCACCGCCAGCTGATCGCGCAGATCGACGACCGCGTGCCCGAGGCGATCGACGGCTTCGAGCAGGAGCTCGCCGACGATCTCAAGGACCTCGACGTCACGGCGCGCGCGCTCGCCGATCAGGAAGGCACCGCGCGCGCGATCGCCGCGGGCAACACGGCGGCGCTGGCCCGGCGCGCCGCGCCGTTTCACGACGCCTACCCCGACATCGACATCGTGTTCTTCGATCCGTCGGGCAAGCTGGTCGCGTCGATCGGCTGCGATCACCCGCGCCAGACCCTGCCGCCGGGGCTGGGCGGCGAGCACGTCGTGCTCGAGCGCGGCTGCGAGACCGATCCGGGCGCGCCGACCGCGGTCGCGGTGGTGCGGCCGATCGTCGATCACGCCGGATTCGTGCTGGTCTGCCTGCCGCTCGACGCCGACTACTTCCAGAACTCGCGCGCCAAGCTCGGCCTCGAGCTCGCGCTCGTGATCGGCGATCGCCTGCAGTACGCGACGCCGCGCTTCCCGCTCGGCCACCTCGCCGACGCCGCGACCCGGCGCCGCGCGGTGCGCGACGACGGCGACGAGACCTGGGCGATCGCCGGCTTCATGCCGCCGTCGATCGGCCGCGCGCAGGTCCAGGCACCGGCCGCGCGGTTCTACATCGCGCTCGACGTCACCGACATCAAGACCATCGTGCGCCATCACCTCGAGATCGCGATCGCGATCCTCGCCGGCGTGACGCTCGTGTCGATCGCGCTCGGCTGGCGGCTGGCGTCGCGGATGTCGCGCGCGCTCACCCGGGTCAACGATGCGATGCAGCGGCTCGAGCGCCAGGAGTACGTGAAGGTCGACGTCGTGCGCACCGGCGACGAGCTCGAGGATCTCGCCACCGGGTTCAACGCGATGGTCGATGGCCTGCAGGAGCGCGACAAGCTGAAGACCACGATGGGCAAGTACATGACCGAGGCGGTGGTCGCGCACCTGATGGCGGGCGAGGTCGAGCTCGGCGGCAAGACGCTCGAGGTGTCGATCCTGTTCTGCGACCTGCGCGACTTCACCTCGCTCAGCGAGAAGCGCGAGGCGCAGGAGATCGTCGGGCTGCTCAACGAATACTTCACCGAGATGGTCGACTGCGTGATCGCCGAGGGCGGCGTGGTCGACAAGTACATCGGCGACAACATCATGGCGGTGTTCGGCGCGCCGGTGTCGCGGCCCGACGACGCGATGCGCGCGGCGCGCGCCGCCGTGGCGATGCGCGAGGCGCTCGCGCGGCTCAACCAGCGGTTCGTCGCGCGCGGCCTGCCGGCGCTGCGCTTCGGCATCGGCATCCACACCGGCGAGGTCGTCGCCGGCAACATCGGCAGCGTCAAGCGCATGGAGTACACGGTGATCGGCGACGCGGTGAACCTCGCGTCGCGGCTCGAGAGCAAGACCAAGGAGCTCGCGACCGACATCCTGATCTCGGACGCGACCTACGAGCGTGCGAAGGGCGCGATCGACGGCGAGCCGGCCGGCGAGATCCACGTCAAGGGCCGCGAGCAGGCGGTCGCGATCTACAAGGTGCGCGGCCGGGCGGTCAGCCCCGCAGCGTGACGCCGAGCGCGCGCAGCTTCCGGGCGAGGGCGTCGCCCTGCGCCGGCTCGTTGTAGAGGTGGGCCGACACGCGGACCAGCGGGCCGCGCGCGTGATCGACGATCGGCACCTCCCAGCCGTCGCGCAGGAGCTGGGTCTGCACGGCGAGCGGCGGGGCGGGCAGGGCGATCGGGATCGCGGCCATCGAGCCGAGCGAGCCGTCGGGCGCGAGCCGGTGGCGGGCGTCGCCGCCGAGCCCGGCGATCACGCGATCGCGCAGCTCGAGCGCGACGGCGTGGTTGCGCGCGATCACGGCCGGCCAGCTCCCGCCGAGCCGCGCGACCTCGGCGATCGCGGCCGGCACGCTGAGGTGCGCGGTCGGATCGTGCGTGCCCATCCAGTCGAGCTCGGCGTGCAGCCGGTTGGGCGGGCCGTACTCCGGGCTCGCGCCGTGCGAGGTCACGAGCGGGCGCACCGGCGTGGTCGCGACCAGAAAGCCGGTGCCCTTCGGCGCGCACAGCCACTTGTGGTTGTTGCCGGCGTACCAGGTCACGCCCTGGGCGAGCAGCGCGGCGACGTCGAGCGCGAGCTGGCCGGGCGCGTGCGCGCCGTCGATCGCGATCTGCACGCCGCGCGCGGCGAGCGCCGGCACGATGCGCTCGAGCGGCATCACCAGCGCGGTCGGCGACGTCACGTGATCGAGCAGCGCGAGCCGGGTGCGTGGCGTGACCGCGCCGACGATCGCCGCGGCGCTGCGGTCGGGATCGTAGGGCAGCTCGATCGGCGCGACGATCACGCGGGCGCCGCGCGCGGCGGCGAGCCGGTCGAGCTGGTTCTTGCACGCGCGATACGCGTGGTCGGTGGTGAGCACGTCGTCGCCGGCCGCGAGCTCGGCCGCGGCGAGCGCGATCGCGGTGCCGGTGGTCGCGTTGGGCAGGAACACCAGCTGCTCGGCCGGCGCGTGCACGAACGCCGCGAGCGCATCGCGCGCGCGATCGAGCTCGCCCTGCCACTCGAGCACGAGGAAGCGCATCGGCGCGGCCTCGAGCCGGGCGCGCAGCGCGGCGGCGGCGGCGAGCACCGCGGTCGGGCAGCCGCCGTACGAGCCGTGGTTCAGGTGGACGATGGCGGGGTCGAGCGCCCAGGTGGAGTCCACCGCGCCAGCATACGTCACATCATCAGCAAGTATTTCGGATGGTGCGCCTCGGCCCACTCGGCGGGGCCGGGCTCGGTCGCGACCAGCACGCGCTCGCGCCACGCCTCGGGGATGCCGCGCGTGCCGTCGCGCGCGCCGACCAGCGCGCCGACGATCGCGGCGTTGGTGTCGGCGTCGCCGCCGCGGCTCGCGACGTCGATCACGGCGGCGCGCCAGGTCTCGGTGTGCGCGACGTGCCAGAACGCGAGGCGGAACGCGACGCGCACGAACCCGGCGGTGCGCAGCAGGTCGGTCTCCGGCAGGTAGACCCCCGGGTCGGGCGAGTCCGCGGCGTCGAGATCGCGCGACAGGTCGGCCTCGGCCCGATCGATCTCGGTGCGGTCGTCCGGCCACGCCGCGCGCAGCTGCTCGGCGCCGGCCTGCAGCGCGGCGCGCGCGACGTGCGAGAACGGCACCGGGATGCGCGGATCGGCCGCGCAGCGCGTCGCGATCGCGAGGTCGAACGCGGCGCATGCCAGCGCGCAGCGCGGATCGGCGTGCGTGATCATCGAGTCCGCGATCGCGGCGCGGATCACCTCGGCGGCCGGCGCGGTCATCAGCGCGACCGCGATCGGCGCGGTCCGCATCAGCGAGCCGTTGCCGGCGGCGCGCTTGCCGCTGGCCAGCCACACGTCGTGGCCGGCGCGATCCGGCGGCACGCCGTCGCGCAGCCGGCGGATCGCCGCGGCGGTCTGGTTGCCGATGTCGAACGCGTGCTCGGCCCACACCACGTAGCGGCGCGCGACATCGTCGATGTTGAGCCGGTGGCAGTCGGCGAGGCTGCGCGCGAGGCAGACCGCGAGCTGGGTGTCGTCGGTGACCTGCCCGGGCGCGAGGCCGAACGGCCCGCCGCCGACCACGTCGTCGGCCGGACCGGTCGCGAGCGTGGGGTAGCTCGGCTGATCGATCCGATCGAACTCGTAGGTCGTGCCGAGCGCGTCGCCGACCGCCAGGCCGAGCAGCGCGCCGTTCGTCAGGTCGTTCATGGTGTATAAAGTACACCGTGCGGCGCGCGCCCGCAAGCGGTTCGGCGAGATCTCCGTCGGCGTTCGTTTTTTTGGACATCCTCGCGAGTCGTGATCGACTGGCCGGGTGACCGACCCCGCAGCGCACGCGCGCCTCGAAGCCTGGACACACTCGCTCCTCGATCCCGCCGATCCGTTGTTCGACGCCGGCGAGCTCGGCGTGCCGATCGCGATCGACCCGGTGCGGCTGGCGTTCGCGGTGGCCGCAACCGGCTCGCTGATCGTCGAGCCGGGCGCGACCGCGCTCGAGGCCGGGCGGCTGCGCGTCGCGCTCGAGCCGCGCGAGCTCGAGCGCCGGCTGGTCGCGCTCCACCGCGCGGCGGAGGTCGCGCGCGGCGGCGCCGACCACGTGGTGTGGCTCGGCCTGGGCCTCTACGCGTGGGACGATCGCCGCGCGCCGATCGTGCTGTGGCCGGTCGCGCTCGAGCGCGCCGGCGGCGGGTTCCGGCTCGCCAGCGCGCCCGGGGTCGCGCCGCGGCTCAACGACGCGCTCGCGCATCGCCTGCACGCCGAGCGCGGCGTCGCGCTCGCCGCGGCCGCGCCGCTCGATCTCGCGGCGGTGCTCGACGCGGCCGGCGCGCTGTGCGACGACGCGCGGGTCGAGCGGGTCGCGCGGCTCGGCGCGTTCTCGTTCCAGCGCTTCGACCTGTGGCGCGACGTGCTCGGGCTCGTGCTCGGCGCGGGCGCCAGCGGCTGGCTCGCCGGCGTCGGCGCGCCCGAGGCGATGCCGGCGGCCTCGCCCGAGCCGCTGATCGCGCCGCTCGACGCCGACGCCAGCCAGCTCGCCGCGATCGCCGCGGCCGGCACGGGCGCGAGCTTCGTGCTCGCCGGCGCACCCGGCACGGGCAAGTCGCAGACCATCGCCAACATCGTCGCCCACGCGATCACCGGCGCGCGCAGCGTGCTCGTGGTGAGCGATCGCGCGAGCGCGCTCGACACCGTCCACCAGCGGCTCGCCGCGCTCGGGGTCGCCGACTTCTGCGTGCCGCTGTACGGTGCGCGCGCCGCCGCCGCCGAGGTGCTCGACACGCTCGGCCGCACGCTCGATCGCGCGTTCCGTCCGGCCGCCGGACCGAGCGCCGAGCGTCGGCTCGCCGAGCTGCGCGGTGCGCTCGACGGCCACGTCGCCGCACTTCACGCGATGACCCCGCTCGGCATGTCGATGCACGACGTGCTCGGCCGGCTGGTCGAGCTGCGCACCGCGCCGTGCGCGCCGCTCGCCGAGCTCGACGCGCCCGGCCTCGATCGCGCGACGTTCGAACGCCGGCTCGCCGCGGCGCGCGCGCTCGCCGAGGCCGCCCGCGCGGTCGAACCGGTCGCGCGCCACCCCTGGCGCGGCTCGGCGCTCGCGGCGTGGCACGACCACGGCACCGCGCGCGCGACCCGGGCGCTCGACGGCGCCGCGGCCGCCGCGACCACGCTCGGCGCCGCGCTCGGCGAGCTCGCCGCGCTCGTCCCCGGCGTCATCGCGCGGACGCCCGATCAGCTGCGCGCGGTCGGCGCGCTCGCCGAGCTCGCCGCGGCCTCGCCCCACCCGGGCGCCGAGCTGCTGACGATCGCGCACCTCGACCGCGCCGACGAGGTCGGCGAGAAGGTCGCGCTGGTCCGCGCGCGCGGCGGCGGCGTGATCGATCCGCCGCGCGATCCGGCCGAGCTGCTCGCGCTCGCGGCCCGCCACCGCGCGCTCGCCGCCGAGGTCGACGCGCAGTTCACCGACGCGATCGCGATGGTCGACGTCGCGGCACTGTGGTCGCAGCTCAAGCGCTGGAGCACCGGCATGGCGCCGCTGCGCTTCGTCGCGCTGCGCGCGGTGCGCGCCGAGCTGCGCGCCGCGATCCAGCCGGGCGCGCCCGGTGGCGACGACGCGATGGTCGCGGCGCTCGAGGCGGTGATCGCCGAGCGCGCGTGCCGCGCCGCGCTCGAGGCCGCGGCCGATCCGGCGCGGCGTTGGTACGGCGAGCTCGGCGGCGATCCGCTGGCGCTCGATCTCGACAAGATCGCCGCGGCGGTCGCGTGGGGCGCCGAGCTTCGCCGTGCCTTCGAACAGGTCGCGATCGCCGGCGGCGATCACGGCCGCCAGCTCGCATGGCGCGCGCTGGTCGCGCAGGTCGCCGCGTCGCCGGCGGGTACCGGCGAGCCGCAAGCCGCGACCGATCCGTTCGCGCGCCTGGCCGGCGCGGTCGCGCGCTGGGACAGCGCGCTCACCGAGCTCGCGGGCGCGGTCGGCATCGCCGAGCTCGGCGCCGGCGCCGATCACCTCGCCGCGCTGCGCGAGCAGGTGATCGCGCTGCGCCGCCAGGTCGGCTCGCTCGGCGCGTGGACCCGGTTTCACCTCGCGCGCCACGCCGCGATCGTGTGCGGCATCGGCGCGGCGGTCACCGCGATCGAGCGCGGCGACCTGGCCGCCGCCGACCTCGCCGATGCCTGGCAGCGCGCCACCCTGCTCGCGTGGGCCGACGCCGAGCTGCGCGCGCGGCCGCAGGTCATGCGCGGCGGCGGCGCCGCGCATCACGCGTGCGTCACCGCGTTCGCCGAGGCCGATCGCGCCTCGCTCGCCGCGGCGCGCACCCGCATGGTGGCGCGGCTGGCCGAGCGCGTGCCGCGCACCGCCGGCACCCGGGACGTCGATCCGCAGGTCGCGGCGCTGCGGGCCGCGCGCGCGGCCGCGCTGGCCGCACCGCCCGGCGGCGTCGCGCTGCGCGGCGCGCTGGCCGCGCTGCCCGAGCTCTTGCCGCGGCTCGCGCCGTGCGTGCTCGCCACGCCGCACGCGATCGCGCAGCACCTCGATCCGGCGCTGCCCGCGTTCGACCTGGTCGTGTTCGACGAGGCGTCGCGCCTGCCGGTCGCGCACGCGCTCGGCGCGCTCGCGCGCGCGCGCGCGGCGGTCGTGGTCGGCGATGGCCAGCTGCCGGCGCCCGCCGGGGAGGCCGACGGGCTGTTCGCGGCCGCGCTCGCCGCCGGCTTGCCGCGGCTCCAGCTCGCGCGCCACTACCGCTGCCGCCACGAGGACGCGATCGCGTTCGCGGCGCGCCGCTACTACGGCGACGCGTTCGAGCTCGTGCCGGCGCCGCAGCGCAGCGCCGAGCTCGGCATCGCGCTGCGCGTGGTCGACGGCAAGCCCGACGAGCTCGGCGGCAACCGCGCCGAGGCCGACGCGATCGTCGGCGAGCTCGCGGCGCGGCTCAGCGATCCGGCGCGCGCCGGCAAGAGCGTCGCGATCGTCGCGATGTCGCGCGCACAGCGCGACCTGATCGAGGACGCGCTCGACGCCGCGCGCGCCGCGGTGCCCGCGCTCGACGCCGCGCTCGCCGCGCTGCCCGAGCCGCTCGTGATCGGCACGCCGGACCGCATGCACGGCGAGACCCGCGACGTCGCGCTGCTGTCGATCGGCTGCGCGGCCGACGAGCTGGGCGCCCTGGCCCAGCCCGCCGCCGAGCGCTGGCTCGCCGCCGCGACCACGCGCGCGCGCGACCAGCTGGTCGTGTTCGCGAGCTTCGAGCCCGAGGCGATCGCCGGCGACGCGCCCGCGCCGGCGCGCGACCTCGCCGAGCTGCTCGCGTTCGCTCGCGCCGGCGGCGGCGCGGCGCGCTCGCCCGACGCCTCGCCGGAGAGCCCGATCGCCGCGGCGATCGCGCGCGCGCTCGGCGAGCGCGGCTGGACCGTCCGCCACCGGGTCGGGGTCGGCCGCTACCGCCTCGACCTCGCGGTGGTCGATCCCGACGACGCCGACCGCTTCGTGCTCGCGATCGAGCTCGACGGCGCGGTCTACGCCGCGGCGTCCGGCGCGCGCGATCGCGATCGCCTGCGCGCCGATCAGCTGACCGCGCTCGGCTGGCGGCTGCACCGGATCTGGGCGGTCGACTGGTGGCGCGACGCCGAGCGCGAGCTGCATCGCGCGCACGGCGCGATCGTCGCGGCGATCGCCGCGTCGCGCCAGCGCCGCGCCCAGGGCTCCGCGCCGGTGCGCACGCGCAGCGCGCGCGGCTCGGCGCCGACCGTCGCCCCGCCGGCGGTCGCCTCCGGCTCCGGCCCGGCCGACGCGCCGCCCGAGCTGCCGGCGTACGACGGCGCGACCACGCCGACCCGGATCGCGCGCGGCTCGATCGCGATCGGGCCGTATGTCGCCGCCTCGGTGCCGTGCGGGCGGCGCGCACCCGACGACATGTTCGCGCCGCGCTACCTCGGCGAGCTCGGCAAGCTGGTCGAGCAGGTGCTCGCCGCCGAGGCGCCGATCCACATCGACCTGCTCGCGCGCCGGGTCGCGGCGTACTTCGGCGTCGGCCGGGTCACGCCGCCGGTCGCCGAGCAGGTGCGCGCGGCGCTCGACGGCCGCGGCCGGATGGGCGAAGAGACCGGGATCGTGTGGCGGCTCGATCAGGATCCGGCGGCGGTGCCCGCGGTGCGGGTCGCCGGCCCGAGCGCGACCGCGCGGCGCGACATCGCCGAGGTGCCGCTGTCGGAGCTGGCGGCCGCGGCGCGCATCGTGGTCGAGCGCGCGCGCGACGTCACGACCGTCGAGCTCGTGCGCGACTGCGCCCGCCTGCTCGGCTTCGCGCGGCTG
>DATJAE010000113.1:0-5115 GCA_035516595.1 Kofleriaceae bacterium
AGATCCCGTGCACCACGATCAGCGACGACACGTTTCGCCGCGAGCGCGAGGTGGTGAGCGAGGAGGTCGAGCAGAAGCACGAGAGCTTCGCCGGGGTCGCCGCGATCGACGCGGCGCTCTACCCGGACGGCCATCCGTACCATCGCGCGAGCAGCACGCCGGCGTCGATCCGCGCGATCACGCGCGACCAGGCGTGCGCGTTCGCGGCGCGCCACTACGGGCTCGATCACGCGGTGCTGGTGGTCTCGGGGCACGTCACCAAGGACGAGCTCGAGCCGATCCTGCGCGACGTGCTCCCCGGCATTCCGGCGCGTACGGTCGATCCGCAGCCGGCGGTGCCGCCGGTGTTGCCGCACGGCCAGCGCACGACGCTCGCGCTGCCGGGGAACGATCGCGCGGTGCTCGTCGCGTGGCCACTGCCCGCCGATCCACACGAGCGCACGATCGTCCTCGCGGTCGCTCGGATGATGGCCGATCGCATCGCGCCGGACATCAACGGCGTCGTCGTACCGGGCGTGGCCGGCGGGGCGCGTGCGCCGCAGCTGGTCATCGCGGTCCTGCTCCGCCCCGGCGAGACCGCCAACCACGTGCTCGATCTGCTCGTCCAGCCGTTCCCGGGGAGCGCGAAGGTCGCGGCCACCGAGTTCGAGCACGAGCGCCAGCGCGCGATCCACGCGCTGTTCACGAGCTTCGAGGACGGCCTGTCACGCGACGCCTTGCTGGCCGGCTATGTCGAGGCCGGAGGCGAGGCCGGCGCGAGCCTGGCCGACCAGATCGCCACGCTGAATCACGTGAGCTTCGTCGAGGCGGTCCGGGTCGGGCAAGACACGCTCGCCCTCCAGCACGCGAGGATCGTCGACATCGTGCCGGCCGGCAGCGCGCAGCACACGGCGATCACCGCGCTCGCCGCGCCGATCCACGAGGCCGGTCAGCCGCGCGGCGAGATCGATCCGGCCGAGGCTCATCAGGCGGCCGGCGGCGCGGAGCTGCCCGATCCGTTCGCCGGCGCGATCACGCGAAGGCTGCCCAACGGGTTGACCGTCGAGCTGCTGCCGCTGAGCAGCGTGCCTGCGGTCGACATCCGGCTGGTGTTCGCCGCCGGCTCGGCCGACGATCCGCCCGACAAGCCGGGGCTGGCGGACCTCGCCGCACACGCGACCAACGGGCTGCGCTCGCTGGAGGACATGTCATGGTGGATGCCGTTCTTCAAGGCCGGCGGCAACATGGTGACGTCGGTGACCGCCGACCACACGACCTACGAGGTCACCGGCATCGACATGTACCTCGATCACCTGCTGACCGGGCTCGCGCGCGACCTGCGCAGCGCGACGCCGGAGCAGGTCGACCAGGCCCTGGTCGCGCTGCGTCGCGCGACCAAGCGGACCGACGCGCCGAAGCTGCCGACCACGTGGCCGAGTGCGCTGTACGGCGCCGACCATCCGTACGCCCACGCACTGTTTCGGGCCACCGACGCGTTCGTGCTCGACGGTGCCAGCGTCATCAAGTTCCGCGAGCAGCACTTCGCACCGAGCAACGCGACGCTGATCGTCGCCGGCGGGTTCGACGTCGCGGTGGCCAACGCGTGGATCGACTACCTGTTCGGTACCTGGGATGGCGTCGCCCCGCCGCGCCCCGCCCCGCCCGCGCACGCCACGCCGATCGCGCTCGCGGTCGCGCGCGACGAGCCGCAGGTCGCCCTCGAGATCTCTCTGCCGGCCACGCTCGACGAGCGCGCGCGCCCCGGCCAGCTGGTCGCCGCGGCGATGATGAAGGAGCTGCTCGACGACGTGCGCCACCGCCTCGCCGCGAGCTACGGGGTCTCGGCCGAGCTCGACGCGCAGCGGCTCGCGGTGCGCTACGCGATCGAGGCGAGCATCGACTCCGCGCGCGCGGTCGAGGCCACCGCGCTCGTCCGCGACCAGCTCGCCAAGCTGCGCGCGGGCGGCCCCGAGCTCGCCGCGACGTTCGTCCGGGCGCGAGCGCGCGTGCTGCTCCAGCTGCGCGCGACCACCGCCGCGTCGCGCGCGCTCGCCGAGGCCGCCGAGCGCGCGGTCGACCTCGGGCACGACCTCCACGCCGACGTCGCGACCGCCCGCGCGGTGCGCGCGCTGACGCTCGACGCGCTCGCGCCCACCCTGGCAGCGCTCGATCTGGGGCGCGGCGCGATCCTCGTGCGCGGACCGCGCGAGGTCGCGACCGCGATGTTCGCCGCGCTCGGCCGCACGCCGACGTTCGCGCCCTAACGCAGCGCCGCGCCGAGGATCTGCTGCTCCTCGATCACGTGCGCCTTGTGCGAGCCGGTCGCCGGGCTCGCGCTCTCGGCGCGCGCGATCACCTCGAGCCGGACGCCCGGCGGCACCAGCGCGGCGAGCCGCGGCTCTACGAACGTCGCGGCACCCATGTTGGACGGCTCGTCCTGGACCCAGAACAGCTCGCGCAGGTTGCCGTAGCGCGCGAACGACTCGCGCACCAGCTCGGGCCACCACGGGTAGAGCTTCTCGAGCCGGACCAGCGCGACGTGCTCGGCGGCGCGCCGGGTGCGCTCCTCGACGAGCTCGTAGTAGATCTTGCCGGTGCACATCACGACCCGCGTGACCTTCGCCGGGTCGGCGCCCGGGTCGGCGAGCACGCGGTGGAACCTGCCGGTCGACAGCTCGTCGAGCTGCGAGCTCGCCGCTGGCAGGCGCAGCAGGCTCTTGGGGGTCATCACGACCAGCGGCTTGCGGTACTGACGCAGCACCTGGCTGCGCAGCAGGTGAAAGATCTGCGCCGGCGTGGTCGGCTGCGCGACCTGGATGTTGTGCTCGGCGCAGTTCTGGAGGTAGCGCTCGAGCCGCGCGCTCGAGTGCTCGGGGCCCTGGCCCTCGTAGCCGTGCGGCAGCAGCAGCACGATGCCCGACAGCCGCTTCCACTTGTCCTCCGACGACGTGATGAACTGATCGATCATCACCTGCGCGCCGTTCGCGAAGTCGCCGAACTGCGCCTCCCACAGGACGAGCGCGTCGGGCGAGTCGAGCGAGTAGCCGAACTCGAAGCCGAGCACGCCGGCCTCCGACAGCGGCGAGTCGTAGATCCGGCACTGGCCCTGATCCGGGCTGAGCGCGCCGAGCACGAGGTGCTCGCGGCCGGTCACGATGTCGGTGACGATCGCGTGGCGGTGGCTGAACGTGCCGCGCGCGCAGTCCTGGCCGCTCATCCGCACGTTCATGCCCTGGTAGAGCAGCGAGCCGTACGCGAGCAGCTCGGCCATGCCCCAGTCGAGCGCGCGCTCGCCGCGCCCCATCTGCGCGCGCTGCTCGAGCAGGCGCACGATCTTGGGGTGGGCGGTGAAGCCCTGCGGCAGCTCGGTCATGCTCTGCGCGATGGCCTCGAGCACCGGCCGCATGACCTTGGTGTCGGGGTTCTCGGGTGCCGCCGCGATCCCGCCGCGGTAACCGCGCCACATCGCGGTCAGCGACGCGCCCTCGGGGCGCTGCTTGCTGGCCTTGGCGGCCTCGAGCTCGGCCTCGAGCTCGGCGACCCGGCGCTGGGTCATCGTCGCGATCTCGTCGGCGGCGACCACGCCCTCGTCGACGAGCCGCTTGCCGTAGACCTCGACCGGCGACGCCTTGGTCCTGATCCGTTCGTACATCAGCGGCTGGGTGAACGCCGGCTCGTCGTTCTCGTTGTGGCCGTACTTGCGGTAGCAGTACATGTCGATCACGACGTCCGAGCCGAACTGCGCGCGGTACTCGCTCGCGATCTCGACGACGTGCGCGAGCGCGTCGAGGTCCTCGCCGTTGACGTGCCAGATCGGGCACTCGAGCATCTTGGCGACGTCGGTGCAGTACGGCGTCGAGCGCTGCTCGGCGGGCGATGCGGTGAACCCGACCTGGTTGTTGACGATCAGATGGATCGTGCCGCCGGTGCGATAGCCGGGCAGGCTCGACAGCTGGAGCGTCTCGGGCACCAGGCCCTGCCCCGCGAACGCGGCGTCGCCGTGGACCAGCACGCCGACCACCCGGCGGTGCTCGACATCGCCGTGCCGCACCTGCTTGGCGCGCACGCGGCCGACCACGACCGGATCGACCGCCTCGAGGTGGCTCGGGTTGAACGCGAGCGAGACGTGGAGCGAGTTGCCGGCGGGGTCGACCCGATCGGTCGAGAACCCGAGGTGGTACTTGACGTCGCCGCCACCGAGCGCCTTCTCGGGCTCGACGTCCTCGAACTGGCCGAACAGCTCGCGCCCCGGGCGCTTCAGGATCTGCTCGATCGTGGTGAGCCGGCCGCGGTGCGCCATGCCGAGCACGAGCTCGATCGCGCCCAGCCGCGCCGCGTGGCTGAGCACCAGATCGAGCATCGGGATCAGGCTCTCGCTGCCCTCGAGCGAGAACCGCTTGGTGCCGGGATACTTGGTGTGACAGAACCGCTCGAACTGCTCGGCGTTGATGAGCAGCGCGAGCATCCGCGTGCGCACGTCGGCCGGCAGCTGCGCGATCAGGGTGGTCTCCATCCGCTCGGCGAGCCAGCTGCGTCGCGCCGGCGACGAGATGTGCATGAACTCGAGCCCGACCGAGCCGGCGTAGATCTGCTGCAACCGCGCGACCACGTCGGCGAGCGTCGCGCGCGGCAGGCCGTGCACGCCGGTCGGCTCGATCACGCGGGCGAGGTCGCGCGCGGTGAAGCCCCAGGTCGCGGGATCGAGCTCGACCACGCGCGCGGTCTCGAGCAGGCCGAGCGGATCGAGGTTGGCGGCGAAGTGGCCGCGGCTGCGATATGCGTTGACCAGCGGCCACACCGACGGGCCGGTCTGCGCGGCGGCCGCGACGATCGGCGACATCGTGACCACACCGGGCCGCACGAAGCTGGGCATCGGCGGCATCGCCTGCGCCACCGCGTGGCCATTGCCGTGGCCGTTGCCTTTCGGCGCGCGGCCGTCCTCGAGCAGCGGCCGCCAGCTGGCGTCGACCGCGGCGGGCTGGTCGCGGAAGCGCTCGGCGATCTCGTCGAGGAAGCCGAGCGAGCCACCGAGCTCGAGGATGTCGCGTGTCATGACGCGATTCTACCGCCGCGCGCTCCCCGCGCTCGCTCGCGCGCGCGCGATCAGCGCCGCCGGCGCACCAGCACGAGGCCGAT
>DATJAE010000114.1:0-10858 GCA_035516595.1 Kofleriaceae bacterium
GCTGGCGCGGGCGAGCTCGAGCGCCTGCGCCAGGCCGTAGACCACCTCCACGCGGGCGCCGTCGGCCTGGGCGTCGGCGAGCGACTGCACGGTCCCGGGCACGCGCAGCATGTCGCCGTAGGTCGCGATCCGGACGCCGGCCAGCGCGAGCGCGACCGCCTCGTCGACCTCGGGCACGTCGGTGACGCACACCGGGCAGCCCGGGCCCATGATGACGTCGAGCTCGGCCGGGAACGCCGCGCGCAGCCCGAACTTCGCGATCGCCTGCTCGTGGCTGCCGCACACGTGCATGACCGACACCGGGGCGCGGCCGAGCCGCTGCACCCGGGCCGCGAGCGCGTCGGCGAGCGCCGAGGCGCGCACCGGATCGCGGAAGTGCAGCGCGTTAGCCATCGCGCCTCCGCGGCGCGGCCGCCGCGTCGAGCTCGCCGCGCACGTCGGCGGCCATCAGGTCGCCGTCGCCGGCGCGGCGCAGCAGCTCGTCGTACAGCGCGAGGGTCTCGCCGATCTCGTCGGCGGGGATCCGCCGGATCGCGAAGCCGACGTGGTTCAGCACGTAGTCGCCGGGCGCGACCGGCGCGTCGATCACGTCGAGCCGCACCTGCTTGATCGCGCCCCAGAAGTCGACCTCGGCGATGTCGCCGTGGACCGAGACCACGCGGCCGGGAACACCGAGGCACATGCCGCGACCGGCTGCACGCGGTATGCCCGCGGATCTCGCGCGGCGCGCGCAGGCGGTTCGTTTTGCTCGACCGCCCGCGCAAGGCCTGCGCGATCACGCCCCGGCGACGATCGCCTGACCGAGCGCGATCCCACCGTCACCGCACGGCACTTCGCCGTGCAGGCGGACGTCGAGGCCATCCGCCCCCAGGCCGCGCGCGATGCCCTCGGCCAGCAACGGGTTCGCGAACGCCCCGCCGGTGAGCACGACCGGCAGCCGGCCGTGCGCGGCGACCGCCGCGCGCACCCGGTCGATCGTCGCCGCGACCAGCGTGGCGTGAAACCGCGCCGACACGAGCTCCGGCGGGACGCCTGCCACGAGGTCCGCGATCACCGCGCGCACCAGCGGGCGCAGGTCGATCTGCGAGCCCTCCGCGATCGCGAATGGATACGCGCCGTGATCGCCGGGCGCGGCGGCGAGGTTCCACGCGACCGCGAGCTGGCCCTCGTGGCTGACCCGGCCGCGGCCGAGCGCGAGCGCGGCGATGCCGTCGAAGAACCGCCCGACGCCGCGCGCGAGTGGCGCGTGGATGCCGCCGCGGATCATGCCGAGCACGGTCGCGCGCGCGGCCGCGGGGACGGCGGCGAGCACGCCGAGCCGATCGATCGGCGCATCGCTGCCGAGCGCGTCGTCGGCCAGCGCGAGCGCGATCCGCCACGGCTCGGCGATCGCGCGATCGCCGCCGGCGAGCGCGACCGGGCGGAACGTCGCGAGCCGCGCGTAGCCGGCGGCATCGGCGAGCAGCAGCTCGCCGCCCCACGCCGTGCCGTCGGGGCCCCAGCCGGTGCCGTCGTAGGCCACGCCGATCACCGGGCCGGCCAGGCCGTGCTCCGCGATCGCGCTGGCGACGTGCGCGTGGTGGTGCTGGACCGCGACCCGGCGGCGCGCCGGGCGCTCGACCGCGTAGCGCGTCGACACGTAGCCGGGATGGAGGTCGTGCGCGATCACCTCGGGGCGGACGCGCAGGATGTCCTCCATGCGGGTCACCGCCGCGGTGAAGAAGTCGAGCGCGGCGACGTTATCGAGATCGCCGACGTGCGGGCCGAGGTACGCGCTGTCGCCGACCGCGATGCAGAACGTGTTCTTGAGCTGCGCGCCGACCGCGAGCACCGGCTCGGCGACCGGGCGGGCGAGCGCGATCGCGCGCGGCACGTAGCCGCGCGAGCGCCGCAGCAGCGCCGGCTTGCCGGCGATCACGCGCGCGACCGAGTCGTCGCAGCGCGTCGCGATCGAGCGGTCGTGGACGACCAGCGCGTCGGCGATCGCGCCGAGCCGTGCGACCGCCTCGGCGTTGTCGGCGCAGATCGGCTCGTCGGACGGGTTGGCCGAGGTCATGACGAGCGGCCGCGCGATCGCCGCGAGCAGCAGGTGATGCAGCGGGGTGTACGGCAGCATCAGCCCGACCAGGTCGGTGTCGGGCGCGACGCCGCGGGCGAGCGCCGCGCCGGGCCGGCGCACGACCAGCACGATCGGGCGCTCGGGCGCGGAGAGCAGCGCCGCCTCCTCGGCCGAGAGCTCGGCCAGTGCCCGGGCGGCGTCGAGGTCGCGCACCATCACCGCGAACGGCTTCTCGTCGCGGTGCTTGCGCGCGCGCAGCGTGGCCAGCGCGGCCTCGCTCGCGGCGTCGCACGCGAGGTGAAAGCCGCCGAGCCCCTTGACCGCGACGATCTCGCCGCGCGCGATGCGCGCCGCCGCGCCGGCGATCGGATCCTCGTCGATCGGCGCGCCGGTCGGCGACCACAGCGCGAGGCGCGGCCCGCACACCGGGCACGCGTTGGGCTGGGCGTGAAATCGCCGGTCGCCCGGATCGCGGTACTCGCGCTCGCACGCCGGGCACATCACGAACACGGCCATCGTGGTCGCCGGCCGGTCGTACGGCACGCCGGTCGCGATCGTGAACCGCGGGCCGCATGCCGTGCAGTTGGTGAACGCGTAGCCGAACCGCCGGTTCGCGGGATCGCGGATCTCGCGCTCGCAGTCGGGGCAGGTCGCGAGATCGGGGGGGATCGACAGCGCGCGCGGCCCGCCCTCGGCGCTGGCCACGATCACGAAGTCGCCGCCGGGCTCGGCCGCGATCGGCTCGGCGACGAGCTCGCGCACGCGCGCCGGCAGCGGCGGCTCGCGCAGCCGCGCGACCAGGCGGTCGAGCACGTCGTCGGCCGCGAACGCCTCGACCGTGACGCCGCGCGCGTGGTTGTGGACGCGGCCGGCCACGCCGAGCTCGTGCGCGACGCGAAACACCCACGGCCGGAACCCGACGCCCTGCACGGTGCCGCGGATCTCGATGCGCAGGCCCGCCATCACAGCCCGAGCGCGCGCGCGCCGTCGTCGCGCGCGGCGTGCGGCGCGACGCGACGTCTGGGCTCGACGCCCATCCGGCGTAGCTCGTCGACCACGCGCTCGACCAGCGCGTCGAGCTGGGCCGCGACGTCGGGCGTACAGCCGAGCCGGAGCTCGATCGCGTCGGGCACGACGCCGACGATCACGACCTCGCTCGGATAGCGTTCGCACAGCGCCGCGCCGGCGAGCAGATCGGCCACGCCGACCTGGTGCGACGACAGCCGCTCGTAGACCGCCGGCGCGACCTCGTCGCCCGCGAGCCGCACGAGCGTGCCGGGCGGGTCGTTGCCGCGCACCGCGTCGACCAGGATCACGCGGTCGGCCGCCGCGACCAGCGCGAGCAGATCGAGGCCGAGCGTGCCGCCGTCGACGACGCGCACCGGTGACGGCAGCTCGTACGCGCTGCGCAGGCGGTGTACCGCCATCACGCCGGCGCCGTCGTCACCGCACAGCACGTTGCCCAGGCCGAGCACGAGGATCGGAATGCGAGCGTCACACGTCTTTGTCATCGGGTGGCTGGTCCTTGGGCAGAAACTTGTAGCCCGAGAAGATCGAGTCGAGCTCGCCGTTCTTCTCGTTGCGCGAGGTCAGCATCGCGAAGAACGTGTGCGCGACCGCGAACGCGATGATCCCCCACATCGTCAGGTGGTGGATCCAGCGCGTCCATTGCACGCCATGAAACGCGCGCACCAGGAACGCGAAGTGGTGCATGTACGAGTGCGAGCTCACCGCGTACAGCGCGAGCCCGGTCGCGATCATCACGAGGTACATGCCGAACACCGCGAGGTAGCTCAGACCCGCGAGCGGGTTGTGGCCGATCGTCGTCGGCGGCGTGCGCCGGATCAGCAGGTAGAACTGCAGCGTCTTGCCGAGGTCGCGCCAGCGCCGCCGGCTGACCGGCATGAAGTTGCGCCAGCCGCTGTGGCGCGGCCCGCGCACCATCCACACCAGCCGCGCGCCGACCGCGAGCGAGAACGCGATCGCGGCGTAGAAGTGAAAGACCTTGGCCCATCCGGTGGTGAAGTGCGCGCGTGCCTCGCCCGGCGTCGAGAGGAACGGGTGGCCGAGGTAGAACCCGGTCACCGCGAGCACGGCGATCGACAGCGCGATCACCCAGTGCGTCGCGCGGACGAGGCGGTCCCACACGTAGTACCGCGCGAGCTCGTCGTGGCCGTGTGCGCCGACGACCGCCATCACCGCACCTTCACGTGCGCGAGCTCGCGCCCCTTCGGATCGACGACGTGAACGCCGCACGCCATGCACGGATCGAACGAGTGCACGGTGCGCAGGATCTCGAGCGGCTGCTCGGGATCGGCGACGGGCGTGCCGACCAGCGCCGCCTCGTAGGGCCCGGGGATCTCGTCCTTGTCGCGCGGCCCCGCGTTCCACGTGCTCGGCACGATGCACTGGTAGCGATCGATCCGGCCGTGGTCGATGTGGACCCAGTGGCCGAGCGCGCCGCGCGGCGCCTCGTGGAAGCCCGCACCGGTCGCGGTGGTCGGCCAGCTCGACGGATCCCACTTGTCGTTGTCGTGGATGCGCAGCTCGCCGCGCCCCATGTTGGCGGCGAGCTCGTCGACCCAGTCGCCGATCTTGTCGACGAGCAGCGCGGTCTCGAGCCCGCGCGCGGCGACGCGGCCGAGCGTCGAGAACAGCGCCGACAGCGGCACGTCGAGCTTGGCGACCGCGCCGTCGACCAGAGCCTTGACCTGCTCGTGACCCGAGGCGTACGCGACGAGCATGCGCGCGAGCGGCCCGACCTCCATCGGCTGACCTTCGTAGCGCGGCGACTTGAGCCACGAGTACTTCCCCGCCACGTCGAGCAGCTCGAACGGCGGCTTGGGGCCGGTGTAGGTCGGGTGGGTCTCGCCCTTGGACGGGTGCAGCGCGGCGGCGTCGCCGTCCTGGTACGCGTACCAGGAGTGCTTGACCTGCTCGGTGATGTTCTTCGGATCGACCGGCTGGATCTTGTCGAGCGCGCGGTCGCGGATCACGCCGCCGGGAATGAACTTCGGCGCGTTCTTGCCGTCGGCGAGCGGGTACTCGCCGTAGACCAGGTAGTTGCCGACCCCGGCGCCGTAGCCGGCCCACTCCTTGTAGAACGACGCGATCGCGAGCAGGTCGGGGATGTAGACCTCGTGCACGAAGCGGCGTGCGCCCGCGATCAGCTCGCGCAGCGAGGCGATCGTGTCGATGTTGAGCGCCGCCTGCGAGTTGGGATCGATCGGCGTCGCCATGCCGCCGACCAGGAAGCTCTGCAGGTGCGGGTTCTTGCCGCCGAGGATCGCGTGCATCCTGATGAAGTCGCGCTGCCAGTCGAGCGCGGCGAGGTAGTGCGCGACCGCCATGAGGTTCGCCGCCGGCGGCAGCTTGTAGGCGGGGTGGCCCCAGTACGCGTTCGCGAACGGGCCGAGCTGGCCGCGATCCACGAAGCCCTTGAGCCGGGCCTTGATGCCCTTGAAGTACGAGGCGCTCGAGTCGTGCCAGTCGGAGATCGACTGCGCGAGCGTCGAGGTCTCGGCCGGATCCGCCGACAGCGCCGACACGACGTCGACCCAGTCGAGCGCGTGCAGGTGATAGAAGTGGATGACGTGATCCTGGATGGCCTGCGCCGCGATCACGAGGTTGCGCAGCACCCGCGCGTTGGGCGGCGGGGTCGCGCCGATCGCGTCCTCGACCGCGCGGACCGACGCGATCGCGTGCACGGTCGTGCATACGCCGCAGATCCGCTGGCAGAACGCCCAGGCGTCGCGCGGATCGCGGCCCTGGAGGATCAGCTCGATGCCGCGGAACATCGTCGACGACGACCACGCGTCGGAGACGGCGCCGTTGGCGATCGAGGCCTCGATGCGGAGGTGGCCCTCGATGCGGGTCACGGGATCGACAACGATGCGCGTCATTTTCGCTCCTCGCTCGCCGGTGGCTCGGCGGACGACGCTTCGGCCTTCGACCGCTTCGGCTTGCGCGAGATCTGGACCAGGCCGTGCGCGATGAACGTCGCCGCGACCGCGCCGGTCGCGATCGCGCCGACCTTGTCGATATCCGTCGCGGCGCCGAACCCGGGCACGTCCTTGAGGTGCTGGTAGAACGGCGTCATGCGATCCCAGAACTGCGGCTCCGCACAGCCGATGCACGGGTGACCGCAACCGATCGGCCAGTTGGTGTGGTCGTTCCAGCGCACGTTCGGGCAGTTCTGGAACGTCGCCGGTCCCTTGCAGCCCATCTTGTACAGGCAGTAGCCCTCGCGATGGCCCTCGTCGCCCCAGCGCTCGACGTACTGGCCGGCATCGAAGTGCGCGCGGCGCTCGCACGCGTCGTGGATCGAGGTGCCGTACGCGAACAGCGGGCGGTGCAGGGCGTCGAGCTCCGGCCAGGTGTCGAAGGTGAGGTAGTGGGCGACCAGCGCGGTGAGGTTCTCGGCGTTGACCGGGCAGGCCGGGAGGTTGATCAGCGTCTTGATGCCCTTGATCGCGTCGCTCACGCCGTACGCGCCGGTCGGATTCGGCGCCGCGTTGGGCAGGCCGCCGAACGCCGCACATGTCCCGACCGCGATCACCGCGGCCGCACCCGCGCACACCTCGTCGGCGATCTGCAGCGCGGAGCGCCCGCCGATCGTGCAGTACGCGCCGTCCGCGCCCATCGGGATCGAACCCTCGATCACGGCGATGTACTTGCCGCGCTGGTCCGCGAGCGCGCCGGCGAGGGCAGCTTCTGCGCGCTTGCCGGCCGCGGCCATGATCGTCTCGTGATAGTCGATCGACAGCAGATCGAGGATCACCTCGGCCGCGCTCGGCTTCGACGCGCGCAGGAACGACTCGGTGTTGCCGGCACAGTCCTGGAATTCGAGCCAGATCAGGGTCGGCTTGCGCTTGAGCTCGAGCGCCTTGGCGACCTGGGCCGCCGCGCCGCGCGGTAGGCCGAGCAGCGCTGCGACGCCGGCACAGAACTCGACGAAATCGCGGCGGGTGAGGCCTCGCGCCGCGAGCTCGCGGCGAAACGTTGAATCGCTGCCACGCATACCTCGGGGTCGAGCAACCCGCGTGCCGTCGCCGGCCGCGCAGTGCGGCGGTATTCCGCGCCGAACCTGCGCGCCGGGCTGCGGGCGTCAGCAGGCGCTGCGCGGCTTGCACGCGGCGATGGCCGGCTGCGTGGCATGTCGACTGCACCGCGGGCAGGCATGGAGCCCTCGCCACGGCCGTCGGAGCTCGCGCAGCTGGTCGCGGCGGAGGCTCGCCTCGATCAGCGGATCGCGGCCGCACGCGCTCGCGCGGCCGAGCAGGTCGACGCGGCGCGCCGCCGAGCTGAGGCCGCCGAGGCGGCGCGGGCGGCCGAGGTCGCGGCCGAGCGCGCGCACATGGCGGCCGCGGTCGACGCCGAGCTCGCCGCGCGGCGCGCGCAGATCGCCGACGAGACCCGCGCGCAGCTCGCGCGGTTCGACGCGATCCGCGGCGACGTGCTCGCCGCGATCGCGCGCGCGATCGCCGGCGAGCTCGCCGCGATGGCGCTCGCGGAGGAGTCGTGATCGTCGAGATGACCCGCATCCGCGTGCTGGGACCGCGCGACCGGCTCGCCGCGGCGGTGGCCGCGCTGCAGGACTCCGGGACCGTGCAGCTGGTCGACGCCGCGCCGCTCGACGGCGCGCAGGCCGAGCCGCCGCGCACCACCCGGCGCCGCCGCGATCTCGCGCGCGCGATCGCCGACGTCGAGCACGCGCTCGACGTCCTGCGCGAGCTCGGCGCGCCGGTCGGCGATCGCGAGGGCAAGCCGCCGCGCGAGGGCCGCGCGGCCTGGCTCGGCGCGCGGCTGGGGCGCCGGCTCGACGAGCTGCGCGCCCGCGCGCGCGGGGCCGGCGACGAGCGCGACGAGCTGCGCGGCTACGCGCCGCTCCTGGCCGACCTCGACGAGCTGCTGCGGCCGGGCGCCGATCGCCAGTCGCTGTTCCTGCTGCGCGTCGCCACCGGTCAGCTCGAGCCGCTGCGCGACGCGCTCGCGCGGGTGGTCGGCGAGGCGATGGTATTTCGCCCCCACGCGCTCGCGACCGGCGAGCACGTCCTGCTGCTCGTCGTGCCCCGCGCCCGCGCCCACGCGATCGAGAACGCGCTGGCGACCGCCGGCGTCGAGCACGCGCCGCTGCCCCGCGCGATCGGCAACATGCCGCTGGCCGACGCGCTGCTGCGCCTGCGCCCGCGGCTGGCCGAGCTCGACCGCGAGCTCGCGGCGATCCGCGACGAGGTCGCCGAGGTCGCGCGCACGCACGGCGACGAGCTCGCGCGCGCGCGCCGCGGCCTGCACGACGCGCTGCTCGCGCTGGGCGCCGCCGAGCGTGCCGCGCTGAGCGCGCGGGTGTTCGCGATCGAAGGCTGGATCCCGGCGCGCGAGCGCGACGCGCTGCGCCGCGCGCTGTTCGCGGCGCTCGGCCCCGAGCTCGCGATCGAGGAGCTCGCGCGCGACGAGTGGCGCGCCGAGGACGCGCCGGTCGTGCTCGCCAACCCGCCGCTGTTCGCGCCGTTCGAGCTGCTGACCTCGATGCTGCCGCTGCCGCGCTACGGCACGATCGATCCCACGCCGTTCGTCGCGGTGTTCTTCCCGATGCTGTTCGGCGTGATCGTCGGCGATGTCGGCTACGGCGTGGCGATCGCGGCGCTCGCGGGCGTGTTTTACCTGGCGGGCCGCCGCACCCGCGCGCTCGCGCAGATCGCGGCGGCGGTCGCGCTCTACACGATCGTGTTCGGCGTGCTCTACGGCGAGCTGTTCGGCGAGCTCGGCACGCGCTGGTTCGGCATGCGCCCGCTGTGGTTCGATCGCCGCGAGGCCGTGCTCGGCTTCCTCGTGCTCGCGATCGCGCTCGGTCTGGTCCACCTCGTGCTCGGCCTCGTGATCGCCGCGGTCACGCGCTGGCGCGGCGATCACCGCGAGGCGATCGGGCGCGGGCTCACCGCGGTGATGCTGCTGGTCGTGGCGTGTGCGCTGCTCGCGCTGTTCCACCGCGCGCCGGGCGTGCTGCTCGCGCCGGCGGTGGTCGTGCTGCTGGTCGCGCTGCCGGTCATCATCGTGCTCGAGGGCGCGACCGCGCTGCTCGATCTGATGTCGATCGTCGGCCACGTGCTGTCCTACGCCCGCGTGATGGCGCTCGGCACGGCGTCGGTGATGCTCGCGGTCGTCGCCAACAAGATGTACGGCGCGTTCGGCTCGGCCGCGCTCGGCATCGCGTTCGCGCTGGTGTTTCACTTCGTCAACTTCGCGATCACGCTGTTCAGCCCGACGATCCAGGTGCTGCGCCTGCACTACGTCGAGTTCTTCGGCACGTTCTTCGAACCGGGTGGCGGCCCGTATCAGCCGCTTCGTCACTGGTCGCCCGAGGCGACCAGCTAGGAGGTCGTATGGATGCCCTGTGGATGCCCCTCGCGTCGGCCTTCGCGATCGCGGCGACCGCGCTGGCCACCGGATGGGCGCAGTCGAAGATCGGCGCGTCGGCCGCGGCCGCGCTCGCCGAGAAACCGGAGCTGCGCACCACCGCCGTGCTGATGATCGCGATCCCCGAGACCATGGTCGTGCTCGGGTTCGTGGTCGCGGTGCTGATCCTGCTGCGAGGCGGCTGACCGTGGGGCTCGCCGAGCTGGTGCGCGCGCTCGAGGATGACACCGCGGCCGAGGTCAGCGCGGTCGCGGCCGCGGGCGACGCCGAGGCCGCCGCGATCGACGAGCGCGGCGCGCGCGAGCGCGCCGATCGCCAGGCCGCGGAGCGCGCCGCGATCGCCAGCGAGCGGGGCGCGGCGGTCGACCGCGCGCTCGGCGACGTGACGACCCGGTCGCGTCGCGAGGTGCTGATGGCGCGCGCCGCGATGCTCGAGCGCGTGCGCGCCGCGGTCGCCGCCGAGCTGCCCGCGCTGGTCGCGCGCGATCCCCAGCTCGGCCGCGCGCTGGTCGCCGCCGCGCTGGCATGCGCTGGCAGCGCCGGCACGCTGCGCTGCGCGCCGGCCCTCGCCGATCTCGCGCGCGCCGAGGCCGTGGCGATGCGGGTCGAGCCCGATCCGGCGGTCGCGACCGGCGTGATCATCGAGCTCGCCGGTGGCACGTCGATCGATGCCACGCTGGACGGCTTGCTCGCGCGCGCGTGGCCGGCGCTGGCGTGCCGCGTGCTCGAGCTGGAGCGCGCGCGATGACCGCGCTCGCCGCACGCGCGCGCGGCCTCGGCACCACCGTGCTGGCGGGCGAGGCGCTCGCGGCGATCGAGCTCGCGCGCGATCGCGAGCAACTCGTGGCCGCGCTGGCGCACGCGGGCGTTCCGGCCGACGCCTCGCCCGACGCGGTCGATCGCTGCGCGCGCGATCGCGTCGCCCGCGATCTCGCCACGCTCGCGCGCTGGTCGAGCGCGCTCGCGTTGATCGAGCTCGACGAGGATCGCCGGAGCCTGCGCGCGCTCGTGCGCGGCCTCGCCGCGGGCACCGGCGCGGGCCGGCGCTCCGCGGCGGCGATCGCCACGTCGTCGCTGCCCGCCGGCGAGCTCGCCGAGCTCGCGGCGCTGCCCACGATCGACGCGCTCGCCGAGCGGCTGGCGCGGCGCGGCCACCCGCTCGCCGGGGCGCTGCTCGTCCCGCACCGCGCCGCCGCCCCGATCGACGTGCTCGCGATCGAGATCGCGCTCGCCCGCGGGTTCACCGCGGCCGCGGCTCGCGCGCACGTGCGCGACCGGGCGCTCGGTGCGTACCTCGCGCAGGTGATCGACGCCGAGAACGCGGCCGCCGCCCTGCTGCTCGCCGAGCGCGGCGCCGGGCTCTCGGCCGAGCACGCGTTCGTC
>DATJAE010000115.1:0-77106 GCA_035516595.1 Kofleriaceae bacterium
GCGTGCGGCCACGACGCGCAGGGCATCGTGTGCGCGCTCGCCGCCGGCGACTTCGCGGCCGAGCGGTTCACGACCGCGCTCGCCGATGCCGCGCCGTCGTCGATCGCGATCGCGCACGGCCAGGTGTGCGGGCTCACCGCCGCGGGCGTGGCGTGCGCGGCACAGGGCGGCGCGGCCAGCGTGCTCTCGGCGTGGCCGGCCGGTGCGACCGCCGCGTGGATCGGCGAGCTCGACGGCGACGCCGCGACCGACTGGTGCGCGATCACGCCGGCGGGGCTGGGCTGCGCGGTCGCCGCCGAGACCGCGCTCACCAGCGACGGCTCGCCGTGGAGCTACGCGCAGGGCGGCACGGCCTGGCCCGCGCCGGCCGATGCCTCGGTCGGCTCGCTCGCCGATGTCGACGGCGATGGCCGCGCCGACCTGTGCAGCGCCGCCGGCGCGACCATCACGTGCGCGCGCAGTCAGGGTCGCAAGCTCGGCCCGCCCACCGTGCTCGCGAACCTGCCCGCGGGCACCGCGGCCACCGCGACCTGGCTCGGCGATCTCGACGGCGACGGCAAGGCCGACGCGTGCGTCGACGCCGGCGCCAGCGTGGTGTGCGCGCTCAGTCCTTGAGCCCGAACACCCGGATCACGTCGTCGCGCCGCGACGGCCCGCCGTGGCCGAGCACGAACACCTCGACGCCGCGCGCGAGCAGCGCGTGGATCTGGCGATGCACGAGCGCGAGATCGTCCTGAAAGAAGTGCTCCTTCGGCTCGCTCGGGTGGACGTAGCCGGCGAGCGCGCCGCCGCGGAACAGATCGCCGACCATCGCGACCTTGCCGCCGGCGAGCAGCACGACCACCGAGCCCGCGGTATGGCCCGGCATCGCGATCACCTCGCCGTCGACCCCGCACAGCGGGCGCAGGTCGTAGCGATCGCGCACCCGCACGTCGGGCCAGAACGGCTGGTAGTGGCCCGGCACGAGCAGCTTGAGGAACAGCGCGAACAGCCCGCCGGTCGAGGTCAGGTGGCCGTGCACGCCGCGCAGCTCGCGCCACAGATCGCCGGTGCCCGCGACGATCTTGATGCCGAGCCGCTGCAGCACGCGCGCGCCACCCGCGTGATCGGAGTGGCCGTGCGTGACCACCGCGCAGCGCACGTCCTCGAGCCGCACCCCGAGCTGGCGCAGCCCGTGGCGCAGCTCGACGATGTCGCCCGGCGCGCCAGTGTCGACCAGCATCGGATATCTGCCGAGCACGACGTGGACGTTCGACAGCGGCAACACGATCGTGCCGATCGCGACACCGCTCGACTGCGGCACCGTCATGTGCGGGATCGGCGCGCACGCCGCGAGGCAGACCAGCGCGAGGCTAGCGCGCACGCGCCATCTTCTCGAGCACGTCCACCACCTCGCCCGCGACGTTGCGATCGTCGAGCCGCGCGATGTGGCGGATCCCGGTCGGCGACGTGATGTTGAGCTCGGTCAGCATGCCGCCGATCACGTCGAGCCCGACCAGGATCTGCCCGTGCTCGCGCAAGGTCGGCGCGACCGCTGCGACGATCTCGCGATCGCGCGGGTCGAGCGCCGCCTTGACCGCGCGGCCGCCGACGTGCAGGTTGCCGCGCGCCTCCGCGGCGGCCGGCACGCGCAGCACCGCGCCGACCGGCTCGCCGTCGATCAGCACGATCCGCTTGTCTCCCTCGGCGACCTCCGGCAGGTAGCGCTGCGCGATCGTCCATTGCGTGCCGGCGCCGGTCGCGGTCTCGAGGATCGAGCTCGCGTTGGGGTCGCCGTCACGCACCACGAAGATGCCGAGCCCGCCGAAGCCGTCGACCGGCTTGACCACGATCGTGCCGCCGTGCTCGCGCTGGAACGCGCGCAGCCGCTCCGCCGAGCGGGTGACGATGGTCGGCGGCGTGATCGCCGGAAAGCGCAGCACCGCGAGGTGCTCGTTGAGCTCGCGCAGCCCGCGCGGATCGTTGACCAGCAGGGTCTTGCCGCGCGCGTGATCGAGGATCCAGGTCGCGTGCAGGTACGCGACGTCGACCGGCGGATCCTTGCGCATCAGCACGATGTCGAACTCGCCGAGCCGGCGCGACGCGCGCGCCTCGGTCTGGAACGCGTCGGCAGGCTCGGTCGCCGGCATGACGATCGTCGGGACCGCGTCGGCGACCGCGTCGTCCTGCACGAGTCCGAGGTGCTCGAGCTGGCAGGTCCACACGTCCCAGCCCCGCGCCGCGGCCTCCAGCATCAGCGCGTACGACGTGTCGCCCGCGAGCGCGAGCCGATCGAGCGGATCGAGGATGAACAGGACGCGCCCCGCGCGATGGTACACGCTCCGGGCCGGCCGGCCGGGACCGCGGCGGCCCGCGATCTGCTGGTGCGGGCCGCGTGACCTGGGCCGAAGCTGCGCCTGGCGTGGCCGCGCGGCGCGCTCGAAAGCTAGCTCGGCTCGCCCGGACCGCTGTCGTCGCCGCCGACCTGGATCTTGGTCGGCAGCAGGTGCTCGAGGCCGTGCTTGCGCAGCCGGTAGTACAGCGTCGAGCGGTTGATCCCGAGGATGCGCGCCGCGCTCGCGATGTTGCCGCGCGACTTCTCGACCGCCGCGACGATCTCCTTGCGCTCGCTGTCGAGCAGGCGCTCGGCCAGGCTCTTGCCGTCCTCGCCGCCCGGCGAGGCCGCCAGCACCGGTACGCTGCCCGACTGGTTCGCGGTCACGGGTGCGACCCGCCGGCCGAAGTCGAGGTGGCCGGCCGACAGCGGCGCGCCCTTCGCGAGGATCATCGCGCGCTCGATGATGTTCTCGAGCTCGCGCACGTTGCCCGGCCAGTTGTACTCGCGCAGCTTGGCGGTCGCGTCGGCCGAGACGCCGGCGGGCGGCACGCCCATCTGGCGCGAGAACTTCGCGACGAAGTGGTGGACCAGCACCGGCAGATCGTCGAGCCGGTCGCGCAGCGGCGGCAGGTTGATCGGGAACACGTTCAGCCGGTAGTACAGGTCCTCGCGGAACTCGCCGTCCTCGATCATCTTCTCGAGGTTGCGGTTGGTCGCCGACACCACGCGGACGTCGACCTTGATCGTCTCGTTGCCGCCGACCCGCTCGAGCTCGCGCTCCTGCAACGTGCGCAGCAGCTTGATCTGGACCTCCATCGGCAGATCGCCGACCTCGTCGAGGAACAGCGTGCCGCCGTCGGCGAGCTCGAACCGGCCGCGCCGCCGCTCCATCGCGCCGGTGAAGCTGCCCTTCTCGTGGCCGAACAGCTCGCTCTCCAGCACGCCGGGCGCGAGCGCCGCGCAGTTGACCCGCACGAACGGCTTGTCCTCGCGGGGCGAGTTGATGTGGATCGCGTGCGCGACCAGCTCCTTGCCGGTGCCGGTCTCGCCGCGCAGCAGCACGGTCGACGAGGTCGGCGCGACCTGCTCCACCTTCGCCAGCACCTCGCGCAGCGCCGCGCTCTCGCCGATGATGTTGCCGAAGTCGAACTGGCCGAGCAGCTGCTGGTTCAGGTACCCGGTGTACTCGGCGAGCTGGGCGGCGAGCCGCTTGTTGTCGCGCTGCAGGTGGAAGCGCTCGATCGCGTACTGCAGGACGCCGCGGACCTCCTTGGCGTCCCACGGCTTGGTGATGTAGCGGTAGACCTGCCCGAGGTTGATCGCCTCGATCAGCACGTCGACGTCGGTGAACGCGGTGAGGATGATGCCGACCGTGTCGGGCTGGCGGCCGCGGACCTCGCGCAACAGCTCGACGCCGGTCATCTTCGGCATCCGCTGGTCGGTGACCACCACCGCGACGTCCTTCTCGGCCAGGATCTGCAGCGCCTCCGGGCCGGAGTTCGCGGTCAGGATGTCGAACGTCTTGCGGAAGTTGAACCGGAACGCGTCGAGGTTGTCCTGCTCGTCGTCGACGACGAGGATCGGATAGCGCTTGACGTCCAGGCTCATGGACCGCCTCACAGTAGCAGATCGCCTGAAAATTGGCGGTCGGTCTCGGCGTCCTCTAGCATTTTCGGCGATGGCGTCGTCTCGTCGTGCCCGACGTGTTCCAGAAGCTGCCACTCCACCGCGCAAGCCGATGGCGTTCGCGCGGCGGGTGTCGCTGTTCGAGCGCGAGGTCTCGGTGCGGCTGGCGCCGGTCGCGGTCGAGCTGCTGCACGGCGCGGCGCGCGTCCTGACCGAGGGCGCGTTCACCGGCGATGTCTACGCCGGCTCGACCATGTTGACCGTCGACCTCGCGCGCACGGTCGACCGGATCAGCGATCCGCCCGACGCGTCGACCGCGCAGCGCGCCGCCTTCCTCTACGCCGCCGACGATCGATGCCGCGAGCACGCGCGGCGGATCGCGGTCGCGGAGGCGCGCCGGATCGCCGGCTGCGAGCTGGCCGCACCGGCGGTCGATGTCGAGAGCCGCGCGCGCGGCGCCGAGCTGTACCTGAGCCTCGATGTCGAGGCGCAGCGGAGAACCCCATGATCGAGCTCTATTCGATTCGCGACGTCGCCCGCATCCTCGCCGTCCAGGAGTCGCGGCTGCGCTACTGGATGCAGACCGGCTTCGTCGGCCCGACCGTCCGCAAGGGCGGCCGCTTCTACTACACGTTCTGCGACCTGGTCGCGGTCAAGGCGGCCAAGGACCTGCTCGACGCCGACATCCCGCTGCAGCAGGCGCGCAAGGCCGCGCTCGCGCTGCGCAAGGCGCTGCCCGACGACACCCACCCGACGTCGCGGCTGCGGGTGTGCTCCGACGGCGAGTCGATCGTGGCGCTCGCCGACGACCGCGCGTGGGAGCCCGCGTCGGGTCAGGTCGTGATGGCGTTCAACCTGCCGAGCTTCGGCGAGCACATCGCCGAGGTGCTCGCGATGCCGCGGGTCGATCCGGCCGCACCTGCCGCGGTCGAGGATGCCCCGACCGAGGCCAACGGCGGCTCGACCGCCTACCGGTTCTTCGTCGAGGCGTGCGCCGCCGAGGATCGCGGCGATTCCGAGACCGCCGAGCACCTGTTCCGCCAGGCGATCGATCTCGAGCCCAACATGGCGGCCGCGCTGACCAACCTCGGCAACCTGGTCTACCGCCAGGGCGAGCTCGCCGAGGCGCGCGCGCTGTACGACCGCGCGCTCGAGCACGATCCGGCCCAGCCCGAGGCCCGCTACAACCTCGCCAACCTGCTCGAGGACCAGGGCGAGACCGAGCTCGCGATCGCCGAGCTCCGCCGGGTGTGCGTCGCCGCGCCCGAGTTCGCCGACGCGCACTACAACCTCGGCGTGATGCTCGCGCAGCTCGGCGGCACGGCGCAGGCGCGCAAGCACCTCGAGCGCTACCTCGAGCTCGATGGCGCCAGCGACTGGGCCAGGCACGCGCGCACGTTCCTCGATCAGCTCGCGGCGTAGCGTACTCTCGGCGCCATGATGGCGCTGGACAAGGTCGAGGAGCTGTTCGCGAACGGCAAGCCGGGCGAGGCGCGCGCCGAGCTGGCGGCGCTGATCGAGCGCGTCGCCGCAAGCCCCCGCGCGCGCGACGAGGCGATCGCCGATATCTGTCCGCGCATCGCGTGCCAGGACCCGCGGGTCGGCGCGTACCTCGCGCTCGCCGGCGGCGCGCTGGTCGAGCACGGCGCCCCGGCCGGCGAGCTCGCGCGCGCGATCGCCGTGCCGCTGCGGCGCGCGCTCGACGACGCGCACCGCCTGCTCGCGCTCGCCGGCGAGCTCGCCGACGAGGAAGGCGACGATCTCGTGACCGAGGTCGCGGGCAAGTCGCTGTCGCGCGCGACCGTCGACGCGCTCGCCAGGCGCGATCGCGCGATGGTGCGGGCGTGGTTCTCGCTCGCCGACTGGTACCGCCCGGCGGTCGCGTGCTGGTCGCGCGACACGCTCGCGCTGCGGGCGATCCAGCGCGACGCCGGGTTTCGCGGCGCGCTCGCCGCGCTCGGCCGGCAGACCGAGACCTCGCACTGGCTGTCGCTGCTGCTCGAGACCGTGTTCGACGCGCGGTTCGTCGTGCTCGTGCCGGAGCTGCGCCAGGCGTGGAGCTTCGTCGGCGATGGCGTGGTCGACATGGGCCAGCTCTCGGTGCTGCTGTCCGAGCCGCTCGCCGGGCCGCTCGCGCAGATCGGCGCGTCGGGCCGCGCGAGCGACGACATGCTCGCGGTGATGCGCGGCGACGGCCCGCAGCAGCAGCGCGGCGCGACCTACGGCTCGTCGTTTCACATCTATCCGCGCCAGGCGCTGCGCGAGGGCATGCCGCGGGACGACGTGCACACCTGGTCGGCGCCGGGCGGCACCGGCACCCACAGCCTGCCCGCCGACTTCCTGCCCGGCACGCTCGACGAGGTCGACGGCGCGCGCCCGCTCGTGCTGGTCGGCCCGAACGCGCCGGGCACGCGGTTCGTGCGCGTGATCCCTGCGGTGCGGACGTTCCGGCTGCTCGCCGCGCGCGTGTCCGCGCTCGAGCCGGTCGACTTCGCGCGCTGGCTCACAGCGTGCGAAGCAGGATGACCGCCGCGGCGATCACGACGGCGAGCGGCTCCCACAGGCGATCGAAGCGGGTCATGGCCGCGGCGTGATTGCGGCGCGCGTGCCAGCGCCAAGCGCGCGAGGTCACGCGCCGGGCTGCGTCGCGGCGGACCCAGCGCGCGGCGCGATCGGGTCCGAGCTCACCCGCCGACGCGAACGAGCAGGTAGGCGTAGACGTACGGCGCGATGAACAGCACCGCGTCGATCCGATCGAGCATGCCGCCGTGGCCGGGGAGCAGCGCGCCCGAGTCCTTCACGCCCACCGAGCGCTTGATCAGCGACTCCGCGAGATCGCCGAGCTGGCCGATCACGCCGCCCGGCAGCGCGATCGCGACCACGTCGACCCAGCCGAGCCAGTGCGCGTGCACCAGCTTCAGCACGATCACGCCGGCCAGCGAGCCGGCGAGGCCGCCCCACGCGCCGGCCCACGTCTTCTTGGGGCTCACCGCCTCGTAGAGCTTGCGCTTGCCGAGGAACCGGCCGGCGAAGTACGCGCCGGTGTCGGCGACCCACGCGACGATCAGCACGAGCAGCACGGTGTCGCCGCCCTGCGCGGGATCGACGAGCTTGAGCTTCGCGAGGTAGGTCGTGAGAAAGCCAGCGTAGATGATGCCGGTGAGCGCGGCGGCGTAGCGACCGGCCACGCTCGGGAGGTCGCGAAACCGGAACAGGAAGTACAGCGCCGGCGCGACCACGGCGAGCGCGACCGCGAGCCCGTTGCCCTCGAGCGCGAGCGGCCCCAGCCACGACGGCAGGTGGCGGTACGGCAGCAGCGCGACCGGATCGAGCCAGTAGAACGCGGCGCAGGCGAGCGCGCCGACCGCGAGCACCGGCAGGCGATCCGGCGGCGGCAGCGTCATGCCGACGTACTCGCGCATCGCGAGCAGCGACGCCGCGAAGATCACCGCCCAGGTCGGCTCGGGCCGGTGGTAGTAGAGCAGCACCAGCAGGATCGGGATCGCGACGACCGCGACGAGAGCCCGCTGCGCGAGGTTGCCGAGCGCCAAGGGTCGGAGCTAACCAGAGCGCGCCGCGGGAATCAACCGCGCAGCCGGCCGCTGTATGCTGCCGCGATGAAGCCGATCGTGCTCGCGCTCGTGCTGCTGGTCGGATGTCGCGAGCGCGCGAAGCTCCCCGGCGCCGCGGCCGTGCCGGCGACCGCGGGCTCGGGAAGCTCGGCGTGCGAGCGCTACCTCGAGCGCATGGACCAGCTCAGCGGCTTCGTCAAGGATGCCCCGTACAACGCGGCCGAGCTCGCGACCTGCGACCACTACAGCGAGGAGCAGCTGCGGTGTGCCGGCTCGGCGCCATCACTCGACGAGCTGCAGCTGTGCACCCGTTTCGACCCGGCGCGCCGCGCGCTCGGCCGCACGCTGCTCGCGTCGATCAAGCCACAATGGGGCAGCGCGACGGACCTCGATGTCATCGTGAAGGGTGTCCCGGGCTGCGCGCTCAGCAACCTGATGGGTGACCCGCAATTCGTCGTGACCGACGACCAGGCGGTCGCCGTGTTCGCGCTGCGCGACCCCGGCAACAAGGGCGATCCGACGACCGTGTTCGCGACGCTGTCGCGCGGACCCGACGGCGCGTGGCAGTGCATGGACTCGGATCCGCCGGATCGCTGCGGCGAGCTCGCGCGCCGCTGCAAGCGCCGCTAACCCGATCGCGCCGGGCGCAATCGTTTCAGGGCGAAACCGGGCTAGACATCCGACTCGTCGGCGAGCTGCGCCGAGGTCAGGCCGAACCGGCGCTCGCGCGCGGCGTACTCCTCGAGGCACTTGTACAGGTGCTGGCGGCGAAACTCCGGCCACAGGACATCGACGAACACCAGCTCGGCGTAGGCCAGCTCCCACAGCATGAAGTTCGAAACGCGCAGCTCGCCCGAGGTGCGAATCAGCAGGTCGAGCGGCGGCAGCGCCGCGGTCGGCAGGTAGCTGCCGAGCTTGGCGACGTCGAGCTGCTCCGGCGCGAGCGCGCCCGACGCGACGTCGCGAGCCGCCGCCCGCGCGGCGCGGGCGATCGACTCGCGGCCGCCGTACGACAGCGCGAGCGTCAGCACCATGTCGGTGTTACCGCGCGACACCGCGCGCAGCTCGTCGAGCGGCTCGCGCACGATCGCGGGCAGGCGCTCGACATCGCCGAGCGCCTCGAGCCGGATGCCGTTGTCGAGGATCTCGGCGCGCTCGTCGATCAGAAACTCGCGTAACAGCTGCATCAGCCCGGCGACCTCCGCCGCCGGCCGCGCCCAGTTCTGCGAAGAGAAGGCGTACAAGGTTAGCGCCTGAATGCCGAGCTGTCGCGCCGCTCGCGTGATGTCGCGAACACTCTCGGCGCCGACGCGATGCCCGTCGAGCCGCGGCAGGTTTCGCTGCTGCGCCCACCGGCCGTTGCCGTCCATGATGATCCCGACGTGGCGGGGCAGACTTGGTGGTGGCGTCATTGCGGCTGCCCGATTGATCTCGTACGCTCGAAGACAGCCATGGGGATCTTTTCCAGACTCGGGACGCTGATCAAGTCGAACATCAACGACCTCATCACGAAGGCCGAGGATCCGGAGAAGATGCTGTCGCAGGTGCTGCTCGAGATGCAGCAGCAGCTGGTCGAGGCCAAGAAGGCCGTCGCGGTCGCGATCGCCGACGAGAAGAAGCTCCAGAAGCAGTACACGGCGGAGACCGACAAGTCGAAGGAGTGGGAGCGCAAGGCGATGGTCGCGGTGCGCGCCGGAGATGACAACCTCGCGCGTCAGGCGCTCGGGCGCAAGCAGGAGCACGAGGCGATCGCGCAGCAGTTCCAGCAGCAGTGGATCGCGCAGAAGCAGGCGGTCGAGAAGCTCAAGGACGCGCTGCGCCTGCTCAACAACAAGATCGAGGAAGCCAAGCGCAAGAAGAACATCTTGATCGCGCGCAAGAAGCGCGCGGAGGCCCAGCAGCAGATCGCCAACACGATGCAGGGCCTGGGCGACACCAGCGCGTTCGATACGTTCGACCGCATGGCCGAGCGCATCCAGCTGATGGAGGCCGAGGCCGAGGCGGGGGCGGAGCTGGCCGGCGAGCTGTCGGGCGACACCCTCGAGTCGAAGTTCCTGCAGCTCGAGCACGGCGCGGGTGGCGGCGAGGACGACGCGCTCAACGAGCTCAAGGCCAAGATGGGCCTGCTCGAGGCACCCAAGGGCGACAACGCGAAGCAGCTGTCGGCCGGCGCCGCGCCCGGCAAGGACGATGGCAAGCACGAGGCGAAGGACTCGACCGGGCCGGTCGGCCCGTCGCTCACCGCCGAGGACCTCAAGGAGCTCGAGGACCTGGATCTGTCCGAGCTCGACAAGGTCGAGAAGGAAAAGCCCAAGACGACGTGAGCGTGACAGCCCGCGACAGCTGGCTGTGAATGCTCGAACACACACGGGCGAATCAGCCCGTGGTTCCAGCCTGTTGGGCTCGCACACCGAGGGATCGGCGCTTGCACGTGAAGGCGCCATGCGCCTCGTCCGCGTGCTGCTGCTCGTCGCTCTGACCGGGTCGGTCGCCCTCGCCGACGGCAAGGTGCCGGTGCGAGTCGTTCGGGTCCTGCCGGATACGCACCAGGCGCTGCTGTTCGACCGCTCGAAGGGGACGCACGTGCTCGCCGAGGTCGGCGGCAAGGTGGACGGCTACTCGGTCGCGTCGATCGACGACGACGAGGTGACGCTGATCGGCGAAGGTGGCAAGGAGGTCGTGCTCGCGGCCCCGGCCGACCGCGGGTGGCGTCGCGACCACGTCGCACCCAAGCCGGCCCCGGCACAGACCGAGCCCGCCCCCCAGGATCCGTACGCCGATGCCGACGCGAGCGCGCCGGCGGCACCGGTGCGCGCGGTGGAGGCTCCGGCGAGCGCGGGCGCGGCGCCGGTGCGCGCGGTGGAGGCTCCGGCGAGCGCGGCGGCCGCTCCGGCAACGCCGGTCGAGGCCGGCGACGGCGGCGTGCGTACGGTCGAAGCGCCCGACGCCGGCGCACCCGCGCCCGTCGCGGTGCCGGTCGTATCGGCCGATCCTGCGGCGGCGCCGGCTCCTGCGGCGGCTCCGGCCCCGGCTACGGCGGCTCCTGCGGCGGCGCCCGCTCCTGCGGCGGCCCCGGCTCCGGCGGCTCCTGCCACGGCTACGGCGCCGGCTCCTGCGGCGGCCCCGGCGCCGGCTCCGGCTCCTGCGACCACGACGGCTGCTCCGGCTGCTGCTGCCGCCGATCCCGCAACCGACAGTCCGCCGGACGCACCGACCACGCTCGCCCGCACCGACCTCGACGCCGCGCTGTCCGACTTCGGCAAGCTCGCGGGCGCGCTGCACGCGGCGTTCACGCCCGACGGCCTTCACCTCGAGTCGGTCGCGGCCGACTCGATCTTCGCCAGGGTCGGGCTGCGCGCCGGCGACACGATCGTCTCCGTCGACAACCACCCGCTGAAGTCGCTCGACGCCGCGGCGAACCTGTACGCGCGCGCGGCAAGCGCTCGGAACGTCACGATCCAGCTCGTGCGCGCGCAGAAGCCCCTCACCCTGCGCGTGGCGATCCACTAGATCCTTCGGTTACGATGGCGAGGTGGGAGCTGTGCGGCTCGAGCTGCGTCTCGGAAACCAGTCCGAGTGGGTCAAGATCTTCGAGCCCCGCGACTGGACCGTGTTCGTGCCCACGGACGAGCCGGTCGAGAGCGGCGCGCAGCTCCGCATCGACCTCAGCGTCGGCGGCTGGGCCGTCACGCTGCGCGGCACGGTGGTCGGCAGCCGCGAGGATCCGGCGGGCGTGATCGTCGCGCTCGGCGCGACCGAGCACGAGAAGATCAACTACCTCAACGGCTTCGTGCGCGGCGGCCTGCTCAACCTGCGCGAGCGCCGCCGCCTGCCGATCAAGCTGCAGGTCACCTACGGCGCGATCGAGGGCCCGGCCAACACGTTCACCAAGGACATCAACGAGGAGGGGCTGTTCCTGTTCACCGACAAGCCGCTGCCCGAGACCTCGCAGGTCCACATGCTGGTGACCGTGCCCGGCAAGCCGCAGCCGCTGTCGCTGGTCGGCAAGGTCTCGCACACGATCCTCGCGCAGGACGAGGAGCCGCCCGGCATGGGCATCGTGTTCGACCTCGACGACGCGCAGCGCGAGCAGCTGCTCAAGGTGATCGAGGAGCTCGAGCGCGACCTCGCGAGCGGCGTGCTGCCGACCAACACGATCGAGTAGGCGAGTTGCGCGCGTCGCGCGCGGGTGTCACCGTGAGACGTGGCACGTCGCCCGCGCCCCGACGCCCGCGCGATCGCGCCCGTCGCGTGGCGCGACGGGGTGCAGCTCACGGGTACGCCGATCTGGTGCGACGCGCGGCGCCGGCGCGACGTGTGCTTCGTGTCGTCCGCCGATCGGGTCGGCCGGGCCGGTCACGGCCAGCTGATCGCGACGCCGATCACGCTCGCGCTGCTCGGTGCCGGCGCCGGCCACCTCGCGGTACCGCTGCGCAAGCCGTTCACGCTCGGCACGCTGCGGCTCGAGCTGATCGCGGCGGGCTGCGGGCTCGGCTCGGCGTCGCTGCACGTCGATCTCGGCGGGCGCAGCGTGCTCTACGCCGGCCCGGTGCGCACGCGCGACGTCGCCGCACCGGCCGACGTGCGCAGCTGCGACGCCGTCGTGGTCGCCGCGCCGGTCGGCCTGCCCGAGCACGCGGTGCCCGCGCTCGCCGAGGCGATCGACCGCGTCGTCGCATGGGCGCGCGCGCAGCTCGCGGCCGGCAAGCGCCCGGTGCTGGTCGTCGACACGCTGCTCGACGGGCTCGAGCTCGCGACCCGGCTCGCCGAGACCGACCTGCCGCTCGCGGCGTCCCGCGCGCTCGCCGCCGCGGCCGCGCGCGTCCCGGGCGCGCCGCCGCTGCCCGCCACCGGCCGCGTGCTGGTGCGGCTCGGTCACGAGCGCGGCCGCGCGACCGCCGACGATATCGCCGCGCTGGTCTCGCTGCGCGCGCTGGATCATCCCGCCGGGTTTGCCGCCGCGCTCGCCTGGCCGTTCGCCGCCGATCGCGCGCAGCTGCTCGCGTGGATCGAGCACACCGGCGCGCGCGAGGTGTTCGTGACCGGCGCGTGCGCGGAGTCGATCGTCGCCGCGCTCGGTGCGCGCGCGCGCACGCTCGGCCCGCCGCGCCAGATGTCGCTGTTCGAGGCGCAGGGATGACGCGGGTCGCGGTCGCCAACCGGCGCGATGGCGGCTGGTGGTGGCGGCTGCCGGTGCTCGCGGCGATCTGGCTGGTGATCGCGACGCCGCTCGCCGCGGCGCTGGTCGCGGCGCACACGTTGCGCGCGTGGGCGCGCGATCTGCCCGAGGTGCCCGACCTCGCGGCGTGGCGCGCGCAGGCCCACCAGACCACGCTGGTGCGCGCCGCCGACGGCAGCGTGCTCGCCGATCTGCCGTTTCGCGACGGTCCGGTCGTCGGACATCGCACGCTGGTGCCGCTCGACGCGCTGCCGGCGCTGCTGGTCGAGGCCGTGCTCGCGGCCGAGGACGTGCGGTTCTTCGAGCACCGCGGCGTCGACTACCAGGCGATCGCCCGCGCGGCGTGGGAGGACTACCGCGCCGGGCGGGTCGTCGAGGGCGCGTCGACCATCACGCAGCAGGTCGCGCGCAACCTCCTGCCCGAGGGCATCGGCAGCGAGCGCAGCGTGCGGCGCAAGGTGCGCGAGGCGCTGCTCGCCCGCCAGATCGAGCGGCGGTGGAGCAAGCGCGACGTGCTCGAGACCTACCTCGACTTCGTGTTCCTCGGCGAGGGCGCGTACGGCATGGCGGCCGGCGCGCACGCCTACTTCGATCGCGACGTGCGCGAGCTCGACCTCGCGCAGGCCGCGCTGCTCGCCGGTCTGATCCAGGCGCCCGGCCGGCTCGATCCGTTTCACCATCCCGACGCCGCGCGCGCCCGCCGCGACGAGGTGCTCGCGCGCATGGCGCGCGCCGGCCTGATCGACGAGCCGACCCGCGCGCGCGCCGCGGCCAGCGCGATCGAGCTGCATCGCGCGGCGCCGCGCTACGGCCGCGAGCTGCCGTGGTACGCCGAGCAGGTGCGCCGGCAGGTCGCCAGCCTGTGGCCGGACGACTACGCGCGCGGCGGGCTCGCGATCGACACCGCGGCGTTGCCCGCGCTCGGCGACGCGCTCGAGCGCGATGCCGCCGCGCACGCCGCGCGCTGGAAGCAGGCCGGCCAGACGCCCGAGATCGCCGCGCTCGTGCTCGATCATCGCACCGGCTACGTCGAGGCGCTGGTCGGCGGCCTCGCGTGGGGCCGCAGCGATCGCTTCGATCGCGAGATGCAGAGCTGCCGCCAGCCCGGCTCGGCGTGGAAGCCGGTGGTCTACGGTGCCGCGCTCGAGGCCGGCGCGATCACGCCGGGCACCGCGCTGCGCGACGCGCCGGTCGCCGAGTACGACGAGGTCACCAACACGCAGTGGAAGCCGCGCTCGGGCGATCACTTCCGCGGCGTGGTGCTCGCGCAGGACGCGTTCGCGGCGTCGCTCAACGCGCCGGCGATCGACGTGTTCGACCGGGTCGGCGGCGAGCGCGTGATCGCGCTGGCGCGCAGGCTCGGCATCACGACCGCGCTCGACGACGTGCGCCCGCTCGCGCTCGGCGCGTCGTGCGTGCGGCCGATCGAGCTGGCGCGGGTCTACGCGATCATCGCGCGCCACGGCTGGGCGATCGATCCGCACTTCGCGGTGCGCGTGCGGCGCGGCGACCAGGTGCTGCTCGACGCCGCGGTGCCCGAAGATCCCTGGCTCGATCCGGCACGCCGGCTCGACCGGCTCGCCGCGACCGCCGGGCTCGACCCGGCCGAGCGGATCGCGGCCGACGGCGGCCAGCTGCTCGACGAGCGCACCGCGTTCCAGCTCGCCGACATGATGAGCGCGGTGGTCGAGCGCGGCACCGCCGCAGCCGCGGGAGGCTCGCTCGATCGCCCCGCCGCCGGCAAGACCGGCACGACCAACGACAACACCGACGCGTGGTTCATCGGCTTCACCGGCCGCGCGCTCGCGGCGGTGTGGATCGGCTTCGACGACCCGCGGGTGAAGCTCGGCGGCGAGGGCGACGGCGCGCACGCCGCGCTGCCGCTGTGGATCCGCGCGGTGCGCGCCGCCGAGGGCGCCCGCGGCAAGCTCCCGGTCCCCGGCGCGCCGCCCGACGGCCTCGAGCACGTGGCGATCGATCGCGAGACCGGCCTGCGCGCCGCGCCGGGCACCGGCGGGCTCGAGCTATGGTTTCGCGCCGGCACCGCGCCGACCGAGCTCTCGGGGCAGTCTGGCAATGGCTCGGATTTCGGGCGAGCGACGCGCGAGTTCTGAGCCCGACGCGGGGGTCGAGTGACCGTACCGACACGTCCCCACCGCGAGGGACGGTGCTATGCTGCTCTCGATGTTCGGCATGGGCGGCAGCGAGATGATCTTCGTCTTGATCCTCGCCCTGCTGTTCCTCGGGCCCGACAAGCTGCCCGATGCCGCCAAGAAGATCAGCAAGGGAATCCGCGACCTCAAGAAGCAGTCTCGCGCGCTCCAGGACCAGATCGAGAACGACGAGCGGATCGGCGGCGCGATCCGCGACATCAAGAGCGCGCTGCGCGGCGAGGACGCGCCGGTGCGCCCGCCGGTCCGGCGCACCGTCGTGAAGAAGAAGGCGTTGCCGCCCGCCGTGGTCGAGGCCGCCACCGAGCCCACCGCGAAGGCGCCGGCCACGGAGGCCGCGAAGGACGACGCCAAGGCCGAGCCCGAGGCCGAGACCGCCAAGCCCGCGGTGACCCTGCCGCCGACCGCCGGCGACGTGGATCCGGATCACAAGGCCGCCTCCCCCGAGCAGCTCGCGCAGCTGATCAAGCCGGTCGCCGGCACGGTCGCCAAGGGCGAGCCCGAACCCGAGCCCGCAGAGCCCAAGCACCAGCATGGCTAGACCGGCGAGCGACGACGAAGAGGTCGAGGACGAGGTCGAGGACGAGCAGGACGAAGCCGAGCTCGAAGGCGGCCGCATGCCGTTCCTCGCCCACCTCAGGGAGCTGCGCGACCGCGTGCGCAACGCGGCGATCTTCTTCGTCCTGGCGTTCTGCGTGTGCTGGTACTTCGCAGACGACGTCTACAACTGGCTCACCGCGCCGATGAAGCACGTGTGGGTCACGCAGCAGCTCGGCGAGTTCCACCTCGCGTTCAGCTCTCCGACCGAGCCGTTCTGGGTCAACATGTCGATCGGCCTGTGGGCCGGCATCTTCCTGGCGTCGCCGTTCATCTTCCATCAGCTATGGCGGTTCATCGCGCCCGGCCTGTACAAGCGCGAGCGCAAGATCGCGGTGTGGTTCGCCGCGTTCTCCGCGCTGTTCTTCATCAGCGGCGCGCTGTTCTGCTACCGGTTCGTCCTCGAGAACCTGTACAGCTTCCTGCTCGGCTACGGCAACCACCAGCTGCAGCCGCAGATCATGATGGAGAAGTACCTCGACCTGACGCGCGACATGATGCTCGCGTTCGGTGCGGTGTTCGAGCTGCCGCTGCTCATCTACTTCCTCGCGATGGTCGGTCTGGTCACCCACCGCGGGCTGTGGAAGTTCAACCGCTGGTACATCGTGCTCGCGGCGATCGCCGCGGGGATCCTGACGCCATCGCCCGACGTGGTGTCGCAGATCATGATGCTGACGCCGATGGTGATCCTCTACAACCTGTCGATCCTCGTCGCGTGGCGCGTCACCGTGCGCCGCGAGCGCAAGGAGGCGGTGCTGCGTGCCAAGGAAGAGGCGCTCGACCGCGCCGAGCGCGAGAAGCGCCGCAAGAAGCGCGTGGTCGAGGTCGAGCCCGCCGAGGAAGACGACGAAGACGGCGAATAGCCGGGTCTGCCGGCGCGTTTGCTCGAGGTGCGCGTCGTCGCGATGCTCGTGGTGCTGCTGGGTACGGCATGTACCTACGAGCCGTTCGACGCGGACCCCTCGGTAGCGGGCGACGACGACGACCAGGCGCTGCTCGCGTTCGAGCCGATGGTCTCGACCGACGCCGCCCGCGAGCCGCTGTCGGGCCTGATCCCCGAGATCAACAGCCCGCAGCGCTGGAGCTTCGCGGTGATCTCGGATCTGCATCTGCCGAACCCGCGATCGGCGGTGATCGACCGCACGGTCTCCGCCCTGATCGCGATGGGAGTCCGGCTCGTGGTGGTCACCGGCGATCACACCAACGGCTCGGCCGGCGTCGATCACCGGCGCAGGCGGGTCAACGCGTGGTGGGCGTCGGTCACCGGCGCGCTCGAGCCGCTGCGCGATGCCGGCATCCCGGTGCTGCCGATCGCCGGCAACCACGACACCTACCTGGCATGGCAGCGCGAGGGCTTCGAGAACGCGTTCGCCGACCTCGATCGCTGGGCGGCGCCGCTCGAGGTTCATCCGGCGACCGGCCGCGGGTTCGCGCGCGCGCCGTACAGCTACAGCGTCGACGTCGACGGCGTTCACCTCGCCCTCGCGAACATCGTCGATCAGTCGGTCGACCGCGATGTCGCCACGTGGTTGGCCGACGACCTGGCGAGCGCCGCGAGCGCGCGCGTGCGCATCGTGTTCGGTCACGTGCCGCTGTTCTCGGTGATCCGGCGCCCCGCGCGCGGCTTCGTCGAACAGCTCGGCACGATCCTGGCGCGCGGCAACGCCGAGCTCTACGTCGCCGGCCACGAGCACCTCAGCTGGGACGAGACGTTCACGATCGGCGCCGGCGAGGCGCTTCGCCAGGTGACGGTCGGCTGCGCGTCGGGCTTCTACGTGTTCGCGCCGTCGAAGGCGGCCCGCGCCCGCGCCGCGTGCGAGCCGTCCGGCCATGGTCGCTCGAGCTGCACGATGCCGAACGGCGGCCGGTTCGAGCTGGTCCGCGATCGCAGCCAGCGCATGATCGAGCACGACGCGGCAACGTTCACCGTGTTCACGGTGAACGGCGACGACGTCCAGGTGATCCCGATGACGATCGGTGACGACGGCCAGGCGTCGGCGTTCTACCTCGAGCCACAGAGCTAGCACCGGTCGCGGCTGCCGAGGCGCGGCCTCCGTGGCGAGGTCTAGGTGTCGCTCCACGGGATCTTGCGAAACCACAGGTACGCGATGCCGGCGCCGAGCGCGCCCCAGATCGCGAGCCCGAGCAGCGCGATCCGCACGCGATCGCCGTCCAGCCGAGCGCGCTGGTCGCGCCACAGCGCATCGATCGCCGGCTGATCGAGCGGCTGCTGGGCCGCCGCGGCGAGCTCGTGCGCGGCGGCGTCCTGCGCGGCGTGCTCGCGCATCGCCGCGACGAAGTGCGCCGGGACGAAGCCGAGCCCGATCGCGAGCGCGACGCCGGCGATCAGCCGCTTGCGCGGATCGCCGAGCAGGCGCGGCGGCGCCACCGTGACCGGCGGCGGGCGCAGCGATGGCGTGGACGGGCGGCGCAGCTGCGGCGTCGGCGGAGCCGGGGCCGGGGCCGGCGGCGACACGGGCGGCGGTACGCTCGCGCGGCGGCGCGCGTCGCGCTCGGCCTCCTCGGGCGCGAGCTCCACCTTGAACTCGGCGAGCGCGTCCGGCGGCGCGAACATGTCGATCGGCTCGTCCTTCGGCTTCGGCTTCGGCTTCTGCTTCGGCGTGGGCGGCGGCGCGACCTTGGCGGGCGGCTCGAAGCCCGGCACCGCGACCGGCCCGCTCGCGTCGCTGCCGTCGACCGAGGCGAGCGCGAGCGGCGCGGCGTCCTCGCCGAGCGCGCCGAGATCCGCCGCCTTGGACTCGCCGGCGAACGCGGCCGACAGCCCGCTGGCGAACGGGCCCGGCGGCGTGGTCGTGCGCACCGCGGGGAACGGCAGCGGCGTGGCCAGCCGCGAGGTCTGCGGCGTCGACGGCTCGATCGTGCAGCGCGCGCCGAGCCGCTCGAGATCCGCGACGTAGCGCTCGGCGGTCGCACGATCGATGTTGCCCTTGACGCGCAGCCGTCCCTGCGCGAGCCGCTCGAGCAGCTCGGCCACCGGCAGGCCGTAGTGCGCGGCGATCGCCTCCGCGAGCTGGCGGACGCCGCCCGGTGATCCATCCTTCGCACCCTCGACGAAGACGTGGAACATCATCGTCATGTTCGCACGAAAGCCGCGCCGGGAGAGATCTCCCCCCGGGCCGCAAACTTGCGCGGCGCGATCCGTGACCCCTAGGCTGGGTCATGCACCTCGGCATCAAGCGCCCGAAGATCTCGTGGTCGTCTCGCCGCATCCGCCTCGGGGTCGCTCATCACGGCGCGCCGTCGTCCTGGGTCGCTCCGACCAAGGAGACCATCGAGCGCAAGCATCCCAACAAGAAGCGGCGCTGATCGCTCAGTTGCTGTCGTCGTCGGGCGGCGGCACGCGGCTCGAGGCTTCGTTGTAGCCCTCTCGCGCACGCGCGTTGTCGGGGTCGAGCTGGAGCGCCTTCTTGAAGTTGTCGGCCGCGACCGAGCTCTGGCCGCTGTTGAGGTATGCCTCGCCGAGCAGGGTGAACACGCGCGAGCTCTTCGGCGCCATGCGGGCCGCCTTCTTGAGGTGCGCGATCGCGTCGCCGAACAGGCCCTGGCGCAGCGCGATGTCGCCCATGCCGATCACCGCGGTCACGTTCTTGGGATCGAGCTCGCTGGACTTCTTGAAGCTCGAGGCCGCGCCCGCGATGTCGCCCGAGCCGAGCTGCTGCGTGCCGAGGTTGGCGTAGAACTCGGCCTTCTTGTCCGGCGGCGCGGCCTCCCCCGGATCCGAGACATCGCCGCCGCCATACGGATCCTGCGGCCCGTCGGTGCCGCTCACCCCGGCCGAGCCGGTGTGCGCCGGCGGCGGCGGCGGCGTCGGCGGTGTCAGGCTGGTGACCGGCGCGGCCGGGCCGAGGTCGCCGCCGGGGCGGCGCGCGCCATCGTCCTTGCCGAAGTCGAACGTGGTGTCGCCGCCGGACTCGTGCGCCGGATGCGCCGGATGCGCCGGATGCGCGGGCGCCGGATGCGCCGGCGCCGGATGGTCGTGCACCGCGACCGTGGCCGGATGCGCGGGCGCCGCCGGCGGCGCAGCGGGCGCGACCTTCGGCGACTCCGCGGCGTCGGCGGGTGGCGCGGCCGCGACCGCCGGCGCGGTCGCGTCGGCCGGCTCGTTGATGATCGTGCTCGGCGCGGCGTCGGCCATCGGCTGCGCGGCGCTGGCGACCGCGATCGGCGGCGGCGGCGGGATCGCGCCCTTGTCGGCGTCGTCGCCGCGGGTCATCGCGAACGCGATCACGCCGCCGACCAGCACCACGCCGAGCACGCCGGCGAGCACCGGCCAGCGATTCTTGCGCGCCGGCTCGTCGTACAGCGACATGTCGGTCGTGCTCGGCGAGATCAGCTTGCGCGCGCGCGAGACGCGATCCTGCTCGGCCTCCTCCGAGGCGCGATCGCCATCCTCGTACCAGACCTGCGAGATGCCCTGCGGGTCCTTGCCGCTCTGCGAGGTGGCGCGCCTGGCGCGACCCGCGGGCTCGAGGATCTGACCGGCGATCGGCGGTTGCACGACCGGCTCGGCGGGCGGCGGCGAGGGCTCGGCGATCGGCACGCCGAGCTGCGGCGTACCGGTGCGGCGGCGCGGCGGGTCCTCGACCACCATCGCCGGCAGCGGCATGGTCTGCATCGCCGGCGCGGGCGGCGCCGCCGCGGCGGGCGGCTGCGGCGGCGCGGTCACGCGCTTGGGTGGCTTGGCCGGCGCGGGCACCGCGGCGGGCCCGGGCGGCAGCGGCGCGAGCGGCTTCTGCGGCATGTGCTCGCGCGGCTCCTCGGCCGGCGCGGTCATGCCCATCTTCTCCATCACCCGCGACACCGACGGCGGCAGGATGGTCTCGCGGCGGCGCGCCACCACGTCCTCCATGACCTCGCCGGTCTCGGTCCCACGGCGCAGCGCCTCGACCATGCGGGTCGTGGTCGCGAACCGGTTCTCGGGATCCTTCGCGAGCATCTTGGCGACCGCGGCCTCCATCCACAGCGGCACGCCCGGCCGCTTGGTCGGCAGCGGCGCGGGGACCTCGGTCACCTGCTTGGTCAGGATGTCGAACACGCGGCTGCCCGAGAACGGCGGCGCGCCGGTCAGCATCTCGTACGCGACGCAGCCGAGCTGGTAGATGTCGGCGCGGCGATCGATGCGGTCGCCGCGCGCCTGCTCGGGCGACATGTAGCGCGGGTCGCCGAACGTCATGCCGAGGCTCGTCGACGCGGCCTGGGCGTCGCTCTCGACCAGCTTGGACAGCCCGAAGTCGAGCAGCTTGACGAAGTTCGCCTTGCCGCGGCGCTGCGCGAGGTAGAGGTTGCGCGGGCGCAGATCGCGGTGGACGTAGCCGATCGCGTGCGCCTCCATCAGCGCCTCGCCGACCTGGATCAGGATGTCGGCCGCGCGCTCGACCGACAGCTGGTGCTCGCGCGCGAGCGCGGTGTCGAGGGTCTCGCCTTCGAGCAGCTCCATCGCGAGGTACAGCCGGCCGTCGGGCGTGCGCCCGAAGTCGTGGATCTCGACGATGTGCTCGTTGTCGATCTCGGCGACCGTGGTCGCCTCGCGCCGGAACCGCTCGACCGCGAGGTCGTCGCGCGACAGCTCGGTGTGGAGCACCTTGATCGCCACCTTGCGGCGCAGCGTCACGTGCTCGGCGCGATAGATCGTGCCGGATCCGCCCTGCCCGATCAGCTCCTGCACCTGGAAGCGCTCGCCGAGCAGCTTGCCGACGAGCGGATCGACGTTCGCTTCACGCACCTTGGGCTTGCCGCAATTCGGGCAGAACAGCGCCGAATCGGCGTAGCTATGTCGACAGCTCGCGCAGGTGATCGTGGAGGTCATGTCATGTGCGGGCATGGGTCGCCTGACGGACGACCGAGTCAGATGATAGCGCACACCCCGAGGCCAGGCTCGTTAACGAAGTGTGTAACGCGGCCGGCAAAACCCGGCGAGCCCTCAGGATTCCGAGGACCCGTCGGGCCTGGACGTCACCTTGCGCAGCGCCTCGGCCAGCTCTCCGTCGGTGATCACGCCCTTGGAGATCAACAGGTCGCACAGCGCCATGAACCGGGCCTCGAGGTCGGGGTCGGCGGTCAGGCTCGACAGCGGGACCTGCGCCGTGACCGAGATCTCGGACTCGCCTGCCGCCGACGAGCCGTCGATCGGCATCGGCAGCCGCGTGGTCTTCATCACGAGCTTCTCGGCGCGCGACCGCGGCCGGCTCACCACCGCGGTCGAGAACGCGCGGTAGCCCTTGTCGACCAGCTCCTCGATCGCCGACAGCGGCAGCGCGGTCACCTCGATCTCGCAGTGCGACAGCTGCTCGAGCTCGGCGATCGCCGCGCTGTCGGTCGGATCGGCCATCGCGACCCGCAGGAACTTGTGGTTGCCCTCGGTCGCGACCTGCAGCGGCAGGACGCGCAGCCGCGCGCAGGCGTCGCGCGCCACGATGCGCAGCGCGTCGTTGTCGATCTGGATCGCGGCGGGGTCGAGCAGCGGCACGCGGGTGTGCTTGCGCACCGCGCCGATCAGCGCGACCTCGTCGACGCCGAGCTCGCGGATCAGCATCGCGATCAGCGGCTGCTTGCGCTCCTCCGCCATCTTGCCGGCCTTGGTCGCGTTGGCCTTGGTGACCAGGCCGGCTTCGATCGCGATCTCGGCGAGGGTCTTCATGGCATGTCAGTGCGCCCGACAGGATTCGAACCTGTGACCTTTGGCTCCGGAGGCCAACGCTCTATCCAGCTGAGCTACGGGTGCGCGAGGCGATCTCTACCATATCAGACCCCCGGCGTACGCTCGGGCGATGGCGATCGACTACGTGCTGGGGGTGCGCTGCGAGCCTCAGCAGCGGCTCGGCATCGATCGCCTCGTCGCGCTCGATCGCACGCGGATCCTCGCGCGCTCGGCGCTCGCGCACATGCGAGAGGACGGCGACCCGCGCGCGCCCGCCGAGATCGAGATCCAGCTGACCACGCGGTCGATCTCATCGGCCGCCGGCGACGCGTCGCGCGTCGTGACGCTGCAGGACCTGCTCGACGAGGCCGCGCCGCTCGACGCGGTCACGCCGGGCTGCGCGCGCTGCCCCGCCGGGCTGACCCGCGAGCTCGCGTGCCACCGCCGGATCCGCTATCCGATCGCGGAGAAGGTCGAGGCGTGGTGGATGGCGCGGCTGCCCGCGCAGCTCGGCTGCACCGCGGGCGCGCTGCTCGTGCGCGGGCTGGCCGAATTCGCGTGGGACGGCGCGCCGGCCGCGAAGCTGCGCGCCGCGGGCACCACGTACTTCGAGAGCCGAGCGCCCTACGGCGTGCGCTGGCAGAGCGACGAGGCCACGATCGAGATGTCGTCGGACCAGCTGTTCCAGATGATGTTCATGGTCGGCCCGCTCGCGCCGCCGCACTGCCTGATGCTCGCGCTGTTCACCGGTGTCATCCCGCACGACATCAGCCTTCACGATCTCCAGGATCCGGCGCGCCGTGCGCAGGCGCTCGCCGCGGCAAACGTCACGCCCGAGGCAGATCCGGACCTCGAGCAGGGCGCGGCGTTCCTGCGCGCGCTCGCGCTCGCGGCGCGGCTCGACGTGCCGATCCTGATCGACGGCTGACCTGATATCGTCGAGCCATGGGGCGCCGGCTCGCACTGCTCTCGGTGCTGGCGATCGCCGCGTGCGGCGACGACCTGCGGCCGAACGCGAGCCAGCTCGTGGTCGAGCCCGCGATCGGCCTGCACACCAGCGAGGCCGGCGGCCAGGCGACGTTCACGGTCCGGCTCGGCGGCGCGCCGTGGACCGAGATCGACGTCGCGGTCGCGAGCTCGAACCCGGCGGAGGGCACGGCCGCGCCGAGCGCGCTCGCGTTCGACAACACCGACTGGGACCAGCCGCAGATCGTGACCGTCACCGGCGTCGACGACCTCGTCGCCGATGGGCCGCAGCCGTACGTCGTCGCGCTGGTGCCGAGCGGCGATCCGGAGCTGGCCGAGGTCGACGTCGCGCTGACCAACGACGACGACGACACCGCCGGGATCGTGGTGACGCCGACCTCGGACCTCACGACCACCGAGTCCGGCGGCCGGACCTCGTTCACGATCGCGCTGCGCAGCCAGCCGGTCGCCGACGTCACGATCCCGGTCGCGAGCGATAACACCGACGAGGGGACGCTCGATCGCGCCGCCGTGGTATTCACCGCGGCCACCTGGAACGCGCCGCAGGCGGTCACGATCACCGGCGTCGACGACGGCATCCCCGATGGCGACGTCGCCTACCAGATCGCGACCGGGCCGAGCCAGAGCAGCGATCCCGACTACGACCTCGTGCGGACGCCGACGGTGCGGGTCGAGAACCTCGGGCGCGCGCTGCGCTCGATCGAGCTGTCGCCCGGCCTGCCGTCGATCGCGCTCGGCACGACCCAGCAGATGACCGCGACCGGGATCTACGACGACGGCTCGACGGGCGATCTCACCGCGCAGGTGACGTGGGGCTCGACCGACGGCGCGGTCGCGACGATCGCGGCCGGCGGGCTCGCGACCTCGCACCAGACCGGCTCGACCTCGATCTCGGCGTCGTTCGCCGGCAAGGGCGACACCACGCTGCTCACCGTCACGCCGGCGGTGCTCGCGGCGATCCAGATCGCGCCGACCGATCCGTCGATCGCCAAGGGCACGACCCAGGCGTTCGCCGCGACCGGCGTCTACACCGACGGCACGACCCAGGACCTCACCACGCAGGTGACGTGGAGCTCGTCGCTGGTCGGCGTCGCGACGATCGACGCGACCGGGCTGGCGAGCGGCACGGGCGTCGGCCAGACCACGATCGGCGCGAGCTTCGGCGGCATGCAGGGCACGACGACCCTGACCGTCACCGCTGCCCAGCTGGTCTCGATCCAGGTCACGCCGACCGATCCATCGATCGCCAAGGGCACCCAGCAGGCGTTCGCCGCGACCGGGCTCTACACCGACAACTCGACCCAGGACCTCACCGCGGCCGCGACCTGGACGTCGTCGCTGACCGGGGTCGCGACGATCGTCGCGGGCGGCGTCGCGACCGGTGCCGGGATCGGCACGACGACGATCACCGCGCAGGTCGGCGCGATCGCCGGGTCCACCACGCTCACCGTGAGCGCGGCGCAGCTCGCGTCGATCCAGGTCACGCCGACCGATCCGTCGGCCGCCAAGGGCACCACCGTGCAGTTCACCGCGACCGGCGTCTACACCGACGCGACGACCCAGAACCTGACCACGCAGGTCGCGTGGAGCTCGTCGTCGACCGGCGTCGCGACGATCTCGAACGCGGCCGGCTCGCAGGGCCTGGCGCGCGCGGTCGCGCTCGGCAGCTCGACGATCGGCGCGACGTTCGGCGGGATCTCGGGCTCGACGACGATGACGGTCACCGCGGCCAAGCTGGTCGCGGTCGAGGTCTCGCCGATCAACCCGACCATGGCCAGGGGCACGACGCTCGACTTCGCGTGCACCGGCGTGTTCAGCGACAACACGACGCAGGATCTCACCGCGAGCGCGCTGTGGGCGAGCAGCAACACCTCGGTCGCGACCGTGTCGAACGCGGCCGGCAGCAAGGGCCAGGTCACCGCGGTCGCGATCGGCAGCGCGACGATCTCGTGCAAGTCGGGCACGCTCTCCGACACCTCGATCGTCACCGTCACCGCCGGCTCGATCGTGTCGATCACCGTGACCCCGGCGACCACGACGATCCCGAAAGGCCTGCAGCTGCAGTTCACCGCGACCGTGCTGTATTCGAGCGGCCTGTCCGAGGACATCACCGACAGCGCGACCTGGACGTCCACGGCGACCGCCGTCGCGACGATCTCGAACCAGGCCGACTTCGAGGGCCTCGCCACCGCGGTCGGCGTCGGCTCGACCACGATCGGCGCGAGCTTCGGCGGCTCGTCCGGCTCGACCACGCTGAGCGTCGACGCCGCGACCATCAGCTCGCTCGCGATCGTGCCGGCGAGCCCGAGCATCGCCGCGATGACCTCGATCCAGCTCGCCGCGATCGGCACGTTCAGCGATGGCACGCAGCACGACGTCACCTCGGTCGCGACCTGGCAGTCGAGCGACGGGACGGTCGCGACCGTGTCGAACGCGAGCGGGAGCGAGGGCGTGGCGGCCGGCGTCGCTCCGGGAACCACGCAAATCGCCGCGAGCTACCAGGGGCAGAGCGCAAACTCTGCGCTCACCGTCACCGCGGCCACGCTGGTGTCGATCGCGATCGCGCCGGCGGACGCCACCATGGCCGACGGCACCCAGCTCCAGCTCACCGCGACCGGCACGTTCAGCGACGGATCGACGCAGGATCTGACCACCCAGGTGACCTGGGGCTCGAGCAACAAGCTGATCGTCAAGGTGTCCAACGCGCCGCGCGAGCACGGCCGCGCGTCCGCGCTCGCGACCGGGACGGTCACGGTGACGGCGGCCTCGCTCGGCGTCACCGGCACGACATCGTTGACCGTGCAGTGACCGGCGCTAATCGAGACTTCATGCGATCGCGCCTCGGTCCGCCGTCCGATCCGACATGAAGCTCGCGCTCGCGCCGGTCCTGCTCGCCGCCGCCACGCCCGCCCACGCCGACGACATCGACCCGATCGATCACCCGCGCGGCTGGCATGTCGAAGGCGCGCTCGGCTACCGGGTCGGATCGGCCTACGTCGACGGCTCGGACACCGGCACGGATGTTCCCGGCTACGTGCTGGTGGGCGCGCGCGCCGGCCGGCTGTTCCTGGCCGGCGAATACGACCTGATGTCGGTCACCTACCCGCTGGTGATGCCGGCGGGTGACGTGCTCGCGCATGGCGCGACGATCGACGTCGGCGACGGCCACGGTCTCGTGCAGCGGCTCGGCGTGACCGCGCGCTGGGCGTTCGGTCACGCCTCCGACTCCGGCGTGCTGGCCGATCTCTACGCCGAGGCCGGCGCGGGCGTCGAGCGCTGGGCCTGGGACAGCGGCGGCGTGTGGGTGCGGCCCGATGTCGCACTCGGGGTCGGCAGCGAGATGCTGTTCTTCGGCGAGCGACGACACGGCGGCTTCTCGATGGGGCTGCGCGTCACGCTGGCACCGCGCGACCACGTCGTCACCGCGGCCGCGTGCGGCGGGCCGTGCAACTACGCGACGCCGCCGACCGGCATCGACCGCAGCTTCATGTTCGACATGGCGATCCTGTTCGGTCGGTGATCGCTCGCGCCAGCGCCGGAGTGCTAGCTTGTCGGTATGAGCCGTAAGGAAGACGCGCTCGAGTACCACCGGCGGGGCCGCAAGGGGAAGCTCGAGGTCGTTCCGACCAAGCCACTGGTGAGCCAGATCGATCTGTCGCTCGCGTACACGCCCGGCGTCGCCGAGCCGTGCCTCGAGATCGCCAAGGACGACGAGCAGAGCTGGGAGTACACCGCGCGCGGCAACCTGGTCGCGGTGATCTCCAACGGCACCGCGGTGCTCGGGCTGGGCGACATCGGCCCCGCGGCGGGCAAGCCGGTGATGGAGGGCAAGGCCTGCCTGTTCAAGAAGTTCGCCGACATCGATGTCTTCGATCTCGAGGTCGCGGAGAAGGACGTCGACAAGTTCGTCGACATCGTCGCCGCGCTCGAGCCGACGTTCGGCGGGATCAACCTCGAGGACGTCGCGTCGCCGGCGTGCTTCGAGATCGAGGAGAAGCTGCGCAAGCGCCTGCGCATCCCGGTGTTCCACGACGACCAGCACGGCACCGCGATCATCTCGGGCGCCGGCCTGCTCAACGCCGCCGTGCTCGCGCAGAAGCCGCTCGCCGCGATCAAGCTCGTCGTGTCGGGCGCCGGCGCCGGCGCGATCGCGTGCGCCGAGTTCTTCTGCAGCCTCGGCATGAACCGCGAGCACGTGACCCTGGTCGACTCCAAGGGCGTGGTCCACCGCGGCCGCACCGATCTCAACCGCCACAAGCTGAAGTTCGCGATCCCCGACGACGGACGGCGCACGCTCGCCGACGCGATGCGCGGAGCCGACATGTTCATGGGGCTGTCGGTCGCCGGCGTGTGCACGCCCGACATGGTGAAGACCATGGCCGAGCGCCCGATCATCTTCGCGCTCGCCAACCCGGATCCCGAGATCTCGTATCCCGACGCGCTCGCGGCGCGGCCCGACGCGCTGGTCGCGACCGGGCGCTCGGACTTCCCGAACCAGATCAACAACGTGCTCGGCTTCCCGTACATCTTCCGCGGCGCGCTCGACTGCCGCGCCTCGGCGGTGTCGGAGGCGATGAAGCTCGCCGCGGCGCGCGCGCTCGCCGAGCTGGCGCGCGAGCCGGTGCCCGATACCGTGATCAACGCGTACGGCGGCAAGGCGCTGAAGATGGGGCCGGAGTACTTCATCCCCAAGCCGTTCGATCCGCGCGCGCTGTGGTGGGTCGCCCCGGCGATCGCCAAGGCCGCGATGGAATCGGGCGTGGCGCGCATCAAGTTCGACATCGCCGAGTACCGCGAGCGGCTGATGGTCAAGGGCTCGAACGCGGCGTACTCGATCATGCGCGCGATCGGCCGCGAGGCGCGCCGCGAGCCCAAGCGGATCGCGTTCCCGCACGCGGCCAACGCACGCCTGCTGCGCGCGGTCCAGCAGATCGTCGACGAGGGCATCGCGCGGCCGGTGCTGCTCGGCCGGCATCGCGAGATCGAGGCGATGTGCGCGGAGATGTCGCTCGATCTGCTGTCGCGCGGCACCGAGGTGATCGATCCGCGCTGCGAGCACAACCACGCCTACGCCGAGCGGCTCTACGAGATCCGCCAGCGCAAGGGCATCACCGCGTTCGCGGCGCAGGCGCTGCTCCAGAAGAGCGACTACTACGCCGCGCTCATGGTCGACCGCGGCGACGCCGACGGCATGGTCACCGGCCTGCGCCTCAACTACCCCGAGACCGTGCGGCCTCCGCTCGAGATCTTCGGCATGCAACCCGGCGCCAAGGTCGCGGTCGGGATGTACATGATGGTGCTGCAGAACACCGTCAAGTTCTTCGGCGACACCGTGTTCAACATCGATCCCGACGCCGAGGCGCTCGCCGACATCACGCTGCAGATGGCCGACGCGGTCCAGGGCTTCGGCGTGACGCCGCGGATCGCGATGATCTCGTATTCGAATTTCGGCTCGGTGCGGCACCCCGAGGTCACCAAGATCCAGTACGCGCTCGATATCGTGCGGCGGCGCCGCCCCGAGCTCGAGATCGACGGCGAGATGCAGCCCGAGATGGCGCTCGACGAGGACCGGCGCAATCACAGCTTCCCGTTCTCGCGCCTCACTCGCACCGCCAACACCCTGGTGTTCTCGTCGCTGGCCGCCGGCAACGCGGCGTATCAGACGCTGAAGGTGCTCGGCGGCGCCTCGGCGGTGGGCCCGATCCTGCTCGGCCTGTCCAGGCCTTGCGCAGCGCTCCAGAACGAGGTCTCGGTCGAGGACATCGTCAACATGACCGCGTACGTGGTGCTGCGGGCCCAGCAGCTCCGCCGCGAAGCGTTGCGCGCCTGACCAGCCTTGCAGCTCGATCCTGCAAGGCAGGGTAAGGCCTGCGTCAGTTGCACCTCGCGCCCACAAGCGCGTACCCTCCTGGGGTGGTCATCGAGGACGATGTAGGCGCTACCACCGAACAGATCGACCGCCAGGCGCCATTCGGTGATCGCGTGCTGCTCGTGATCGACGGGGCGTCGCTGCAGGTCGTGCCGCTGCCGGGAAGCGGCACGCTCACGATGGGACGCTCGCAGAAGTGCGACGTGTCGATCGACTCCGGCTCGGTGTCGCGCCACCACGCCAACCTCCTGGTCGGCCAGGACGTCGAGATCGAGGACGTCGGCAGCTCGAACGGCACGTACGTCGACGGCGTGCGCCTGCCCAACGGCCAGCGGGTGCGGCTCGGCATCGGCATGCCGTTCCTGGTCGGCGCGGTGACGCTGATGGTGCAGACCCGCGCCGGCTCGCGCCGCGAGCAGACGCCGAAGGCCAGCCAGCTCGCCGCGCTCGAGCAGGCCGCGTCGCGGATCGCGGTCGGCAAGCTGCCGGTGCTCATCCTCGGCGAGACCGGCGTGGGCAAGGAACGCTTCGCCGAGCGCATCCACGAGATGTCGCCGAGGCGGGCTGCCCCGTTCGTGCGGATCAACTGCGCGGCGATCAGCGAGCCCCTGCTCGAGGCCGAGCTGTTCGGCAACGAGGCGACCAACAAGCCGGGGCTGATCGAGCACGCCGACGGCGGCACGGCGTTCCTCAACGACGTCGCGGAGCTGCCGCCGTCGCTCCAGCTCAAGCTGCTGCGCGTGCTCGAGGATCGCGCGGTGCGGCGGATCGGCTCGGCCACGCCGCGCTCGGTCGACGTGCGGTTCATCGCCGCGACCCACAAGGACCTCGCGGCCGAGGTCGACGCGCAGCGCTTCCGCCGCGACCTGTACTTCCGGCTGGCCGGCGCGTCGTTCACGATCCCGCCGCTGCGCGCGCGCAAGGACGAGGTGCTGCCGCTCGCCGAGCAGTTCGTCGCGTCGGCGTCGGGCCCGCTCGGCCGCGCGTTCGTGCTCGCCGAGGACGCCAAGCAGTGGCTGGTGTCGCACGACTGGCCCGGCAACATCCGCGAGCTGCGCAACGCGTGCGAGCGCGCCGTGCTGCTCGCGACCGGCTCGATGATCGAGCGCCAGCACCTGTCGATCGACGAGCCCAAGCGGCCGCCCGGCCGGTTCCGCTCGCCGACCACGCCGCCGCCGGGCTCGATGACCTCGGCCGACATGCCGAGCCAGGTCCGCGCGACCGTCGCCGAGCTCGAGAAGCAGCGCATCCTCGAGGCGCTCGACAAGTGCGCCGGCAACCAGACCCGCGCGGCCGAGCTGCTCGGGATCTCGCGGCGCACGCTGATCAACCGGCTCGACGAGTACGGCATCGCGCGGCCGCGCAAGCGCGACGAGTGAGGCCGCTCGCGCTGCCCGCGGGCGCCGCGCGGTTCGTCGCCGGCGGCGGCCGCGACGTCGCCGCCGACCAGCTCGGCGTGGCGCTCGCGCCCGGCGAGCACCTGCGCCTCGTCGACAACGCGGGCGACGAGCTCGGCCTGGGCGTCGCCGATCCCGACAACGCGCTGGTCCGCGTGCTCGCGACGCCCGCCGATGGCCTGCCCGCGATCGACGGCGCCTTGCTCGGCGTGCGGGTCGAGCGCGCGCTCGCGTGGCGCACCCGGCTCGGGCTGCCCGGTGCAGACCGCGCCTATCGCCTGATCCACGGCGCGGGCGACGGCCTGGCCGGCTTCGCGTGCGACGTGCTCGGCCGGGTCGCGGTGGTGTACGCCTACGGCGCGGGCCTGCTCGCGCTCGCCCGCCAGCTCGCCGAGGCGGTGGTCGGCTTCGCGCGGCTCGACGGCGCGGTCGTCAAGCTGCGCAGCGGCAAGGACGACGCCGCGATCGATCGCGACGTCGTCGGCACGGTCGCCGAGCGCGCGCTCGCCCGCGAGCACGGCGTCGCCTACGAGGTCCATCCGCGCGGGGCGCTCAACACCGGGCTGTTCACCGACCTGCGGGTCGCGCGCCGCGACCTCGCCGAGCTCGCGGCCGGGCTGCGCGTGCTCAACCTGTTCTCGTACACCGGCGCGCTGGGCCTTGCGTGCGCGCGCGGCGGCGCGGCCGCGGTCACCAGCGTCGACACCTCGGACGGCGTGCAGGCGTGGGCCCGCGGCAACTTCGCGCGCGCCGGGCTCGGCGGCGATGCCTGGCGGTTCGAGACCGGCGATGCGGTGCGCTTCCTCGCGCGCGCGGCGCGCGACCGCGAGCGCTACGACCTGGTGATCGTCGATCCGCCGACGTTCTCGACCGCGCGGGGCGCGCCGTGGTCGCTCCCGCGCGACTACCCGGCGCTGATCGCGCAGGCCGCGGCGGTGATCCCCGACGGCGGCCTGCTGTGGCTCGCGGCCAACGCGCACGGCCTCGGCTCGCTCGCCAAGCTTGCGCTCGCCGGGCTGCGCACCGCCGGCAAGACCGCCGCGATCGCCGTGCAGGCCGGGCTGCCGCCCGAGTACCCGACCGTCGCGGCGCAGCCGGGCGATCGCTACCTGCAGATCTGCATGCTACGGCTCGGCTGATGTGCGGCCGCTACACGCTCACCCGCCAGGACGGCCTGGTCGACGACCTCGAGGCCGCGCTCGATCCTGCGGTGTCGGCCAGCGAGTGGTGGAAGCCGCGGTGGAACGTCGCGCCGACCCAGCCCGCGCCGGTGGTCACGCTGCGCGATGGCGCGCGCGTGCTCGAGCTGATGCGCTGGGGGCTCGTGCCGTTCTGGGCCGGCAAGCCGGGCGCCAGGCCGCCGCTCATGATCAACGCGCGGGTCGAGTCGATCGACGCCAAGGCGGTGTTCCGCGACGCGCTCGAGCGCAAGCGCTGCCTGGTGCCCGCCGACGGCTTCTTCGAGTGGAAGCGCGCCGGCAAGCAGTCGACCCCGATCTACCTCCACCCCGAGCCGCGCCACTTCGTCGCGTTCGCCGGGCTGTGGGCGCGCGCCAAGCTCGCGACCGGCGAGCTGCGCAGCTTCACGATCATCACCGGGCCGGCCAACCCGCTGGTCGCGCCGATCCACGATCGCATGCCGGTCGTGCTCGATCGCAGCGCGTGGGCGGCGTGGCTCGATCCCTCGCTCGACCGCGACGGCGCCCGCGCGCTGCTCGGGGTGCCGCCGGTCGGCGACTGGCGGGCCGAGCGCGTGTCGACCTGGGTCAACGCCGCGGCGCACGACGACGCGCGCTGCATCGCGCCGGATCCGCAGGGCACGCTGGTGTGACGATTCCATGCGACCGCAGCCGGGCTCGCGGCTCTCCCGGATGTGTCACGCTTGGACCGGATCTTCAGGATGACTCGCAAGCGCTCCGCTCGTCAGCTGGTTCGCGATCGCGAGCAGCTCGCCACGATGTCGCGCGGCGGCTCGAGCGAGCATCCGATTCCCGTGACCTCGGCCGCCGTCGTCGAGGTCCGGGTCGGCGCCCTCGGCTGCCCGCAGTGCGAAGGCGAGTACCGGATCCGCGAGCACCGCGCCCCGGCGCCCGGCCTGCGCGCGGTCGACGTCATCTGCCAGCTGTGCGGCACGCGGCGGACGCTGTGGTTCCGGCTGACCTGCACCGACCCGAGCTGATCACGCGGCGTAGAGCTCGCGCAGGATGCGCTCGGCGTCGGGTGCTTGCTGGGGCGGCACCATGACCATGATCGGCACCCACGGGCCGAAGAACCACAGCAGCATGCGCAGCCGCGCCGACTGCAGGTGGTGATCGATCCCGGCGGCGGCGAGCTTGTCGCGCACGACGTCGGCGAGCAGCGGATCGTGCAGCGGCCACACCGGGATGAGGCCGCGCCGGCGATCGCGCAGCTCGTCGAACAGGTCGAGCACGACGGTCACCGCCAGCGCGACCGCGATCGGATCGAGCATCGGGCCGATCCCGGCCACGTGCAGCGCGCCGTAGCCGATCGTCGCGAGCGCGGCGAGCAGCGCCGCGCTCAGCACGGTCGCGCGCAGCCAGCTCGAGCGATCCGGCGGCGCGACGCCGGCGCGCCCGAGCACGTCGCGGCGCACGCCCGGGCGCGTGAACACCAGCGACCACGCGATGGTCATCGCGATCACGACGACGATCACGAACACCAGCTCGCCGCGCACGCGATCGACCAGCTCGTACAGCCACCCGGGCATGGTGAGCACGCCGAGCGCCAACAGCTGACCGGCGATCAGCGCGAGCCCACCCGCCTCGCTGACCGGCGCGATGCCCGATGCGGGTAGCGGGATCGCGACGCCGCCGGGCCGCGCGATCCGCCAGCGGTGGATCGCCCACACGATCGCTGCCATCGTCGCGACCGCGATCAGCGCGAACAGCGCCGTGACCGGGCGCTCCGCGAGCCGCGCGAACGGCACGCCGGCGACCCAGCTCGCGAGGTAGATCATCGCGTAGCCGTTGCCGATGCCGCGGTGGCCGATGATCGACACCAGCAACGCCGTGATCATCGTGCCGCCGACCAGCGTCGCCATCGTGATCAGGCGGAACTCCAGGCCCGGATGGTCGACGATCTCGACGCCGGCGCGCGACAGCGAATCGAGGTAGCTCGCGATGAAGAAGGCCTGGACCAGCGCCATCACGATCGCCACGATCGCGACCGCGCGGCCGAGCGTGCGCCGGGTCGACGGCCCGCCGTGGCGCAGCCGGCGCCAGCGCGGCACGATCACCGCGGCGAGCTCGACCAGCACGAACGCGTTGATCAGCGGCTGGATGCCGAGCGCGAACGGGCCGAACATCGAGGCGGCGGCATCGCCGCCACCGGCGTGGTTGATCAGGTAGCTCGCCGCGGCGCTGTTGACCCCCGGCAACACCAGGAGCTGCGAGCCGGCGAACATCACGAGCAGCACGCCGATCGTCCACGCCAGCGGCGTTCCGCTGCGCGCCGTTCCGCCGAGCGGCTCGATCACGCGCACCTCCGGCCGGGTGAACCGCACGATCAGCCACGCGAGCAGCGCGGCGACGAAGCCGCCGACGATCGCGAGCGCGCCGCGCGCCGCCCACAGCCGGCCCGGCTGCGCCTCGGGCGCCACGTAGCCGGCCTCGATCAGCGTCCCGCCGCGCGGCAGGCTGCCGGCGGAGAGAGCGCGCGCGAGCACGCGGGCATCGCGCTCGGCGCGATCCGGCGACGCCCCGCCCAACCAGATCGACGCGCGTCCTCCGCGGATCGGATCGTTGATCACCGGCGCCGAGATCACCCGGTCGCCGAGCACCATCGCGAGCTTGCGGCCCACCAGGCGGGCGGTGACGTCGCCGAAGCGTTGCGCGCCGTCGCGATCGAAGTCGACCAGCACGATCGGCCGGTTGGTGTTCGGATCGGAGCTCTGGTAAGCCGACGCGATCGAATCGCCGTCGAGCTCGACGCGATCGTCGAGCAGGTAGGTTCGCCAGCTCGGGTCGCCGAGCTCGGGCCGCCGCTGCTCGTAGCCGATCATCGCATGCGGCGGCAGCGACAGGCCCTCGCTCCGGGCCGCGGCGATCGCCTGCTCGAGCTGGTCCCGCCGCGGTGCGGACAGGTAGTAATCGGTGTGGCGCCGCCCACTGTCGTCACTCCACGCGTCGACCTCCACCGCCGCCAGCGAGCTGTGAAACCCCGCGAACGTATCGCTCTCGATCACGCGATGAAACTCGAGTGTGCCGTACGCGCCGACCTGCTGGGCGAGCTCGTCCGCGTCGCCGGGGGCGACGTGCGGGATGTCGATGACCAGCGCGTCGCCCGCGTGCCGGACATCGACCTGATTGCGCCGCGCCAGCCGCGCGACCACGTCGTCGGCGGAGACGCCGGCCGGCGGCCGCCAGGTGAGGCGCAGGCCGCCGTAGCGCGCGATCCCGTCGCCTTGCCCGCCGAGCGCGCGCAGCGCGACCGACGGCACGCCGCTGGTGGTGAGCACCGCGCCGATGACCAGCCCGACGATCGCGCCGACGACGAGCGCGGTCTTGCGCGCGCTCACGGGTTCTGACATGGCGCGGTTGTGCCACGGCCGGCCGGGACTGTCACCGGCGCGTGGCCTCCCACGCGCGACGCGACGCGATCGGCGGCTTCGCGCGGCGCGCTGCACGTGCCGAGCACCCGCGAACGCGCCGCACACGCGGCGCCGCACGACTCGCGTGCGCGCCGTCCTGGCGACCAAGTTGCAATTTTCGACCGCAGCCAAGCCAAGGAGTCGTTCCGGTCGAGTGTCGTCCGGATCGTCCTCGCGTCGCTGTGCGTCGGCGCGCGTTCACGACGTGCTCGGACTTCTGGACCAACGGCGCCACGTTCCCCGACGCGTGCGATACGGCGCTGGTCGGCACGGGCCGATCACCGCCGGCCCGGGCCGGGCGCGCGCGCTCGTGCGTTGAGCGCGTCGGCGCCGAAAAAAAGGCGGGCGGCACACCGTTTTGCGCATCCACCAGGGGTGTGCCGCCCATGAAGGGAGGGATTCGAGCTGGTGACCGTGCCTAGTGCAGTGGATATGCCACGGGGATCGGCCCGTCGTGTCGGTGGGTTGCACGCGCGGCGATGATCCCGTGGGTTGACACTCTGTCTACCGCGCGCCGGCCACGCGCTGGCGCCGGAAGTACTCCCGCGCGACCGCGGTCTTGGGCTCGGCGATCACCTGCGCCGGCGTGCCGTCCTCGGCGATCGTGCCGCGATCGATCACCCACACCCGGTGCGCGATCTCGGTGGCGAACTGCATCTCGTGCGTGACGACCAGCATGGTCATGCCGCCGGCCGCGAGGTCGCGGATCACCGCCATCACCTCGTCGCGCATCTCGGGGTCGAGCGCCGAGGTCGGCTCGTCGAACAGCAGCACCTCGGGATCCTGGGCGAGCGCGCGCGCGATCGCGACGCGCTGCTGCTGGCCGCCCGACAGCTGGTGCGGGTACGCGGCGGCACGATCCGCGAGCCCGACCCGCGCGAGCAGCTCGCGGCCGCGCCGCGCCGCGGCGGCGGAATCGAGCTTGCGCACGACCCGCGGCGCCAGCGTGATGTTGTCGAGCGCGGTGAGGTGCGGGAACAGGTTGAACTGCTGGAACACCATGCCGACCGTCGTGCGCAGCGCGCGCAGCGCGGCCTGATCGCGCATCGCCGGGGTCAGCGTGACCTTCGCGATCTGGACCTCGCCGGCGTCGAACGGCTCGAGGAAGTTGAGGCAGCGCAGCAGGGTCGACTTGCCCCCGCCCGACGGCCCGACGATCGCGATGGTCTCGCCCCGGGCGACCTCGGCCGACAGCTCGTGCAGGACGCGCAGCTCGCCGTGCTGCTTAGAGAGCTTGCGGACGCTGATCACGCGCCAGCCTCCTTTCGAGCCGCCGCGCCAGCTCCGACAGCGGCACGCTCAGCGCGAGGTAGAGCGCCGCACACGCCAGGCCCGGCAGCAGCCAGCCGCGCAGGTCGACCGCCGCGATCGTCATCCGCTTGGTCAGCTCGATCACGGTGATCACGCTGACCAGCGAGCTGTCCTTGAGCAGCGACACGAAGTCGTTGGTCATCGGCGGCAGCGCGACGCGCAGCGCCTGCGGCAGCAGCACGTGCGCCAGGGTCTGGCGCGGTGACAGCCCGAGCGCCTTGGCGGCCTCGGTCTGGCCGCGCGGGATCGCGAGCAGCGCGCCGCGATAGACCTCGGCCTCGTACGCGCCGTAATTGAGCCCGAGCCCGAGGATCGCGGCGGTCACCGGGCTGAAGCTGTAGTACGGCGCGAGGCCGTAGTAGAGCACGAACAGCTGGAGCAGCACCGGCGTGCCGCGGAACAGCTCGATGTAGCCGCGCGCCAGCCCCGCGGTCACGCGATCGCCGTAGACCCGGGCGAGCGCGAGCACGAGGCCGACCGCGATCGCGAGCGCGAACGCCAGCGCGGTCAGCTCGAGCGTCACGCCGGCGGCGGCGACGAACTGCCACGCCATGTCGGCGTCGAACACGCGGCCCGGCGTCTCGGTGGCCGCGATCGGCGGGACCTCGCGCTGGCGGTCGTCCCACAGCCTGGCCTTCGTCAAGATCCGCTCGAGCTCGCCGTCCGCGCGCATCCCGTCGATCGCGTCGTCGATCGCGCGCTGGAGCGCCGCGTCGCCCTTGCGCATGCCGACCACGTAGGTGCCGCGCGCGACCTCGCCGGGCAGGCACACGATCGCGGGATGCTTCTGGGTGCAGCCGTAGCGATCCGCGATGATGTTATCGAGCAACACGGCGTCGGTGCGGCGCTGCTCGAGATCGAGGTACGGCTCCTCGTTGCCCTCGTACAGCACGGGCTCGATCGTCGGGATCATCCGCAGGATGTCGTGCGCGAACGTCTGGTTGAGCGTGCCGACCCGCTTGCCGGCGAGCTCGAACAGCGAGCGCACCGGGCTGCCCTGGCGCACCGCCAGGGTCTCGGCGTAGACGAAGTACGGCCGCGACAGGCGCAGCCGCTGCTGGCGGTCCGGCGTGGCCTCGAGCCCGTTCATGATGACGTCGAAGTCGCCGCGCTCGAGCGACGGCACCAGGTTCGACCACGCGTACTGGACCATCCGCGCCTTGACCCCGAGCCGGCGCGCGATCGCGTCCATCAGGTCGACCTCGAAGCCGATGATGTGGCTCGGGTTCGCGGGATCCTCGTAGACATAGGGCTCGCCGCCCTGGACGTCCGCGCCCCAGGTGATCTCGCCCCGCGCGCGGATGTGCGCGAGCGTGTCGCCCTGGGGCGGCCCGGAGCTGCACGCGACGAAGATCACGAGGATCGGCGCGAGAAACGCGCGCGGCACCACGTCTGCAGTATGCAGTAAAATGACGGCATGGACCTGGGCCGCATGCTCGACAAATGCGTGCGCGACCAGTGGTCGATCGACGACCTCGACTGGAGCCTGCCGCCGCCGCCGATGACGCCCGCCAAGGAGCGTGCGGTCGTGCAGTACTTCACCGACATGGCGAGCATCGAGCTGCTCGCCGGCGCGCTGTTCGAGGTCCAGCGCCGCAACGCGCCGGATCCGACGCTGCAGAAGATCTTCTCGACGTTCGTCGCCGACGAGAAGCGCCACTCGGCGGTCGCCGCGCGGCTCGCCCGCCATTACGACGTCCACCGCTATCGCGAGTACCGCGAGAGCGCATCGCTCACGCGGTTTCGCCCGCACTTCCTCGCGGTGGTCGAGCACACCTCGCCCGAGATCGCGAACGCGTACATCACGGCCGGCGAGCTGATCCTCGACGTCGCGCTGCTGCGCTCGCTCGACGACTACGTCGCCGACGAGATGAGCCACCGCGCGATGCACCTGATCAACCGCGACGAGTCGCGCCACATCGCGATCGACTTCCACATGACCGAGAAGTACTCGTCGGACGAGCACCTGCGCGCGATCCGCGCCCGGCCGCTGCCGAGCGCCCGCGCGGTGGTGCGGGGCGCGCGCGCGATCGCCACGATGATGTGGTTCGCCAAGCCGTTTCTCCAGGAGGTGTTCCTCGCGCCGATGGACATCACCGATCCGTCGGGCCGGCGCATCCAGGAGGCGTTCAAGCGGATCCAGCTCGTGCTGCGCAAGCCGACCGTCGCGCGCACGCCGTTCTCGCGGTTCATGATCGGCGCGCAGAACCTGTACAACCGCCCGATCATCGGCAAGCTGCTCGGACGCGTGCTGCTGCGCGCGCTCGGCGCCGAGGATCGCGCGGCGCGCTTCCTGTTCACCCAGGACGAGCTCGCGCGGACCTCGCGGATGTCGTTCGAGGAGCTCGCCGAAGAGGCGCTCGCCGCGAAGTACCGGTGATGCGCGCCGGGCTGCTCGCGCTGGTGGTCGCGTGCGGCGGCGGCGGCTCGCCGAGCGAGCCCACGCCCGACGGCACCTGGGCGGTCACGCTGACGTTCTCGACCGGCACGTGCACCGGCCTGCCGCCGAGCTACGCGATCGCGTTCCAGGTCGGCGACCAGGGCGGCAGCTACACGTTCGCGCCAGGCGCCGGCCTTCAGGGCGACACGATCGATCCCGACAGCTCGATCCTGTGCGCGTCGGGCGCGTGCGAGCTCGCGCTCGCGGACTCCGGGCCGGGCGGCGAGGAGGCCGACATCGACATGCAGACCTTGACCGCGACGCTCGACGAGGACGGCACCGGCGACGTGACCGGCGACGGCTCGATCGACTTCCTGCTCAGCGGCGGGGCGAGCTGCACCCAGGGCTTCGACGCCGCCGGAGCGGTAACGCGATAGCGAGCGCGAGCACCAGGCCGGCACCGCCACCACCCGCCGCGCAGCCCGCGTGCTTGCCGGTCGTGCCGCCGCCGTCGTCGTCGTCGCCCCCGCCGTAGCTGCTCGCGCTGCCCTGGATCGGGCCGATCGCCGAGCCGCTGCCGCCGCTGGTGTCGCACACGTCGTCCTGGCCGACCGGCATGACGGTGCAGCCGGCCGGGCCGGTGCACGCCTCGATCTGGACCTGGCCATCGCTGCAGCGCACGGCCTCGGTGAGATCGGTCGTGCAGTTCCACAGCGGCCAGGCGTCGCTGCACGCGCAGCTGCCGCCGAGCTTCTGCATGTACTGGCACCACTGCCAGTTGAAGCCGGGGTCGCGGTGGTTGTCGGCACCGCCGTAGTCCGCGCTGTTCTCGCAATTCTCGAGCGTGTCGGCGCACGGCGCGGACGACTCGGCCATGTCGTTGCCGTTGGGCACCTGGTAGTGGCCGACGATGTGCGTGCGATCGAGCGGGATCGTCCAGCGCGTGCGGATGTTCTTCACCAGCTTGCGGCTCTCGTTGTAGAGGCCGTCCGAGTAGGTCTGCGCCGCGTAGCCGACGTGCTCGATGCCGATCGAGGTCTCGTTGTAGTAGTAGTTGCCGGCGTGCCAGGTGGTGTCGGTCTCCGGGCGGAACTGGCCGACCCGCGAGCCGTCGGAGTCGACGATGTAGTGCACCGACTTGCCGGCGTCGTTCTGCAGGGTCGCGACCGAGCCATCCCAGCCGCCCTCGGTGTCGTGGATGACGATCTTGTCGACCGACGCGTTGCCGAGCGGGCGGCCGACGTCGCACTTGTTGGTGCAGCTGGTCGTGAACCAGATCGCGCCGGGGAAGTCGGGGGTGTCGAGCGGCGTCTTCGCCGCCGGCGCCACGCCTTCCGACGGATCGATCTCGGGGTGCGCCGCGAGCGCGACGGTCTCGCCGCCGCGCGCGGGGAACGCGCCGCCCGCGCGCAAGATCGCGAGCACGCGGCTGGCGTAGGCCTGCGCGTTGTCGTCGTCCATGCCCGACAGCGCGGCGAGCGCCGGCCGCCAGCTCGCGAGCGCGTGCGCGTCGACCGAGTAGCGCGCGCCGAGCCACGCGACGACGTGCGCGCCGGCGCGCGTGCCGAGCTCGGTATCGCCGCGCAGCGCGTCCTCGGTCGTGCCCATCAGCTGGGCGCCGAGCGCGAGCGTATTCAGCTTGCCGTGGCGCAGCTCGAGCATGCCGCCGACCGGCACGTTGTCGTCGGGATCGACGATGCGCTCGGCGGGCAGCGCGAGGCCGCCCTCCTCGACCGCGATCGCGACCAGCAGATCGCGCGGCACGCCGGCCTCGTCGGCCGCGGCGCGGATCGAGCGCTCGACCGAACCGGTGACCTGCGTCCGGTGCGCCGGCGCGACGGCACACCCGACCGCGACCATCGCGAGCGCGAGGCGAAATGCTCCCATCTGCCGCGGCTTCCCCTGCATGGCGCGCACCACGGAGCCTGCACCAGGTCCCCGTCTCTTGCGAAGCGATATCTGCTGACAGCGCCGGGGGCTGCGGACAATCGTGTGCGCACGATCGTGCGCGATCAGTGCGGCGTGGCGGGGGGCGGCGCCTGCGCCGGCGGGGGCCCGACCCCCGGCGCCGCGACGACCGGATAGCCGCGGCGGTGCCACTCGAGGATGCCCTCGTCGAGCACCGCGGTGTGCGCGTAGCCGCGCTTGCGTAGCTCGTCGATCACGATGCCCGACAGATGGTGCGGGCACGCGCAGTACGCGATCACCCACGTGCCGTCGCGCGGCACCTCGGCGAGCCGCGCCATGTCGAAGTACGGGATCGAGACCGCGCCGGTGATGTGCACGCGCTGCCAGTCCGAGGCCGGGCGCGCGTCGATCACGATCATGCGATCGCCCGCGGCGAGCGCGCGCTCGACCTGATCGATCGACACGTAGCGCGGGCCGGGCACGCACGGGTTGGTCGCGGGGCTGGCGCCGCGCGGCGGGCACACCTCGTCGCGCAGCGCGAAGCTCGGCGCCTTGCCGCCGGGAGCGAGCACGAGCGGCTCCTTGCCGGTCGGCGGCGGCAGCAGCGCGACCGGCGGCGGCCGCGACAGCGATCGGACGTAGGCCACGAGGTCGTCGACCTGGCCATCGTCGAGCTTGCCGTGCCACGCCTCCATCGCCGTGCCCGGCCGGCCGTTGACGATCGCCCAGCGCACGAACGCGTCGCTCGCGAGCTGCAGGAAGCGCGGGTTCGCCAGGTGGACCGCGGAGCCGCGGGTGTCGCGCGTGCCGTGGCAGGTCACGCACGCGCGCGCGTAGATCGCCGCGCCGCGCGCGACGTCGCCGCGTCCGGCCGCGCGCAGCGTCACGAGCGCCGGCCCGCGCGAGCGCAGCCACTTGACGAGCTCGGCGATCTGCGGCGGCGCGAGCGGGCCGCCGACCTCCTTGCCGTAGCCGGCCATCGACGTGCCGGGCCGGCCGAGCGCGATCGAGGTCTGCAGGAAGCTGTCGCTCGCGCTCTCGAGGAACGTCGGGTTGACCAGCGAGGGCGCGCGATCGGCGACGTAGCCGCGCGCGTCGGGGCCGTGGCAGGGCGCGCACAGCGTGGTGAACGCGAGCGGCACGTCGGAGCTGGGCGGCGCTTGCCCGGATTCGCACGCGGCGATCGCGAGCAGCACCACCGCACGTCGCAGCACGAGGGCGACTATGCCACGCGGTCGCGCAGCATGCCGGCCTCGCCGAACAGCGCGCCGCGCCAGGTCGCGACCAGCGCGCCGTTATCGCGATCGTTCGGATGGAAGCCGGGCCGGAAATAGGACAGGTACGCCGGCACGAGCCGGATGAAGTAGCCCGGCCAGATCCACATCCGCGCGATCCCGCGCAGCCAGCGCCACGGCCGCAGCAGGATCCCGCGCGACCCCATGAGGCGCGCGTGCGCCGCACCCTGCACGGCGAAGAACATCGCGGTGGTCACGACCATCATCCACACCCGGCGCAGGGTGCCGCCACCCGCCGCGCGATAGACGTCGAACGCGACCGCCTTGTGCTCGCTCTCCTCGAGCGCGTGCCACAGCCACAGCGGCCGCACCGCCGGGTGGATCTCGCCGCGCAGCCGCTCGTTCGCGAGCAGCTGCTCGGCGAGCATCGCGGTGAAGTGCTCGAGCGCGCACGTGATCGCGAGCTGGCTCTCCGGCGACAGATGGCGCGCCGCCCCGAGCAGCCGCGCCAGCCGGCGCTCGATGCCGGGGCCGCCGCGCAGGCCCTGCGCGGCGCACAGCTCGTTGAACGCGCGGTGCTCGCGCCCGTGCATCGCCTCCTGGCCGATGAAGCCGTGGACCCGGACGGCGAGCTCGCCGGTCGCGTGGTGGCGTAGCTGCTTCACCGAGTCGACGAAGAACTGCTCGCCCCTGGGGAACAGCAGCGATAGCGCGGCCATGAACGTGGTCGAGAACGCATCGTCGGCGCACCAGTCGCGGGGCACGCGCGCGAGCTCGATCCCGACGTCGACATCGCGACGTGGATTGGTCATGACCGGAGTGTGGGTCGCCGATCGCACGGCCCCTAGGACAGCCCGGGCCGGGTGGTTATCATTCGGGGCCAGGTGTACGACCTTCCCGGCTCGAGCATGCGAGAGCTGGTCGAGCTGGCGCGGCGCTTCGCGGTCGCACCCGACGCGCTGCTCGACGGCCTGCCGGTCACGCGCGCCGCGCTCGACGATCCGGCGACCCGCGTGCCGCTGCGCGTGGCCGAGGCGCTGGTCGCGCGCGCGCACGAGCTCACCCGCGAGCCGGCGCTCGCGTTCCACTACGGCACCGCGATGCGGCTGTCGTCGCACGGCTTCCTCGGGTTCGCCGCGATGACCGCGGCGACCGTGCGCGAGGCGCTCGAGCTCGCGGTGCAGTTCGCCGCGACGCGGACCAGCGCGATCGGGCTCGAGCTCTACGTCGAGGGCGACAAGGCCTCCGTCGTGATCGTCGAGCGCACGCCGCTGGGCGGGCTGCGCGAGTTCGCCGTGCTCGCGCTGATCGTCGGGATCTGGACGATCGGCCAGGCGCTGACCGGGACGATCCCCGACGGCCTCGGCGAGTGTGCGTTCGCCGAGCCGGCCTACCTGCGCGGCTTGCCGCACGGCGGCCGGCTGGTGTTCGATCGCCCGGCGCACCGCATGGTGTTCGCCGCCTCGCTGCTCGATCGGCCGCTGGTCTCGGCCGACGCCGCGGCGATGCGGCTCGCGCGCGACCAGCTCGAGCGCGAGCTCGCGGCGGTGATCGAGGCGGCCGGCCTGGCGGGCCGGATCCGCGCCGCGATCGCCGCCGACGCCGCGGCGTCGCTGGCCGCGATCTCGCGCGCGCTGCACATGTCGCCGCGCACGCTCAAGCGCCGGCTCGCCGAGCGCGGCACGACGTTCTCCGCGCTGCGCGACGGCGTGCGCCTGCAGCGCGCGCTGCTCCTGCTCGAGGATCGCGACCTCGCGATCGGCGAGATCGCGACGCGGCTCGGCTACAGCGAGCTGCCGAGCTTCACCCGCGCGTTCCGCAAGTGGACCGGCGTGACGCCGCTGGCGTACCGAGAGCGCTAGCGCGCGCGCCAGCGGCCCTCGATCCACACGTGGCGGTTGCCGCGGACCTCCCAGCGGCCCTGCTCGTAGAGGTAGCCGGGGCGCTCGCGCTCGTAGCGGCCGTCGATCCACACCCAGCGCCCGCCGACCCAGTTCCACCGGCCGCCGATGTAGACGAAGCCCGGGCGGGTCTCGACCACCACCGCGCGCGGCGGCGGCGGCTCCTGGTCGACCTCGACCACGGCGACCGGCTCGGCGACGCGGGCGCGGCCCTCGACGACGCACCCGCCCGAGGCCGCTGCGAGCGACCCGGCGAGCGCCAGACTCGATAAAAGCTTTCTAAGGTGCATGATGGTTCTCCTCCGCCGTACGTGAGCAAGCCGAGTACCAGGTAGATCGCCAGGAATTCCAACTCGATCGTCGAGGCGCTGTGAAACGGGAGCCGTGAAAGGCGCGCCACACCGGGGCAAGCTGACCTGCTTACTTTGACGGCAATTCTCCGACGCTGTGGGTTATCATGGCTCGGTGGACCGTCGGCTCATCCTGGGGATCTGCCTGGCCGGCGCGTGCCACGCCGAGCTCGGGATCTCGCCAGACGGCCAGCCGGCCAAGGACGCCCGCGGCGACGGCTCCGCGCTGATGATCGACGCCCCGTCGATCGACGCCCCGCTCGGGCCCTGGGGGACGCCCGCCGCCGTGACCAACGCCGCCGATCCCACGATCGACCAGGATGACTGCACGCTGAGCTCGACCCAGCTCGAGCTCTTCTTCGCCATCCCCGACACCACGATCAGCGGCGATCCGAAGGATCTGTACGTGCTCACGCGCGCGACCACCAGCGACCCGTGGGGCGCCAAGACCAAGCTGACGACGCTCGATACCTCGGCCACCGAGGAGAGCCCGCGGCTCTCGCTCGACGATCTCACGCTCTATTTCGGGCGCAACGGCGACATCTACCAGAGCAAGCGCTCGGCGGTCGGCCAGCCGTGGGGGACGCCCACGGCGGTGACCGAGGTCAACAGCGCGGCGTACGAGAAGTGGCTCGCGGTCTGCCAGAACGGCTACTACATGGTGAGCCGCGACGCGGGCGCGACCGGCCAGGACCTCTACGTCGGCCAGCTCGGCGGCGCCACCCCGGCGCCGGCGACCGAGCTCAACTCGGCCGACAGCGAGATCTCCTCGTTCCTGTCGACCGATTGCAAGACCACGTACTTCGCGTCCAATCGCAGCGGGCAGACCCAGCTCTACACCGCGACCCGGCCGGATCCGACCTCGCCGTTCACCACGCCGACCCTGGTCACCGACTTCGGCACCGCGACCGACAACGAGGACCCGTGGGAATCGGCCGACCAGAAGACGTTCGTGTTCGCGACGATCCGCGGCACGGATACGCACAAGGCCGTCTACCTGTCGACGCGCTGAGATCGAGTAGAGTGCGCCATGCTCGCCGCCGCGCGACGTCTGATCGAGCGCACCGGAGGATCCGGCGATCCCGCCGCGATCGCCGCGCGCCTCGTCGCGGCGGTCGACCAGGCGCGCGCGCGCTACCCCGAGCTCGGCGCGCACGACGAGCGCTTCGCGGACGCGCTCGCGGCCCGGCTCGAGGGCGAGCGCGAGCTCGACGAGGCGCTGGCACGGCTCGCGCTGCCCGACGTCTACCTGGTGGTCGCGTGCCTGCACGGCGATCGCGCCGCGCTCGCGGCGTTCGAGCGGCTGGTGCGCGGCGAGACCGAGCGCGCGATCGCCCGGCTGTCGTTCGCGCCGCCGGCCGAGGACGTGGTGCAGGAGATGCTGGTCAAGCTCGTGATCGCGCACGGCGATGCCGAGCCCAAGCTCGCCGCGTTCGGCGGGCACGGCGCGCTGCACGCGTGGCTGCGCGTCGCCGCGACCCGCACCGCGATCAGCATGACCCGCCGCAAGGCCGAGGTCGCGGCCGACGACGAGGCGCTCGCCGCGATCGCCGACGACAGCGACGACCAGGCGCTCGCGTTCCTCAAGTCGGCCTATCGCGAGGAGTTCAAGCGCGCGTTCGCCGCCGCGCTCGCCGAGCTGCCGCGCCGCGCGCGCACCCTGCTCCGCCTGCAGATCATCGATCAGCTCACGCTCGAGGAGATCGCCGGGTTCTACCAGGTGTCGCGCGCCACCGCGGCGCGCCACCTCGCGGACGCGCGCGCGCAGCTCGTCACGGGCACGCAGCAGCGCCTGACCCAGACGCTCGCGATCGAGCCGCGCGAGCTGTCCGAGCTGATGCGCCTGGTCGCTTCCACGCTGTACTCGACCTTGCCGCGCCTGCTCGGCAAGACCGAAACCGCGACGTGAGACGGTCGGCGCGCTCGCTGCGTCCATGCGGGCATGAGGCGGATCTCTTCGTTCGTGGTCGCGGCCGCGCTCGCCGGCTGCGGCATCGTCCAGCTCGTTCCCTCGGCCGGCGGAGGCGGCGGCACCGCCGCGTCCGACCAGCCCAACCCCGATGGCGCGCATCACATCGTCGACGGCCGGCGCACCTATCGCGTCGGCGCGTACTGGGGCCCGGAGTGCGAGCGCGATCCGGTGAACGCGCGCAAGGAACAGGTGACGCCGTACGGCGAGCCCGAGCCGGTCACCGGCAAGCAGCCCAACCTCGCGCACGACCCCGCCGACCAGGTGCTGCGGCTGGTGTGCGTCGAGCGCATCCTGTCGAGCGCGAACGAGCCGGGCGAGAACACGTGGGTGATGCAGCACTTCCGGTTCGACGAGATCTACTTCGATCACTTCACCGCGGCGCTCATGCTGGTCCAGTGCCTCGAGGCCGAGTCGTGCCTCGGCGAGGGCGCACCGCCGGAGGCCGAGGGCTCCAAGCGCCTGGTCCACCGCATCCCGCACGCGCGCTTCACCCACCAGTACTACGAGGTCGCGATGATGCGGTGGTACGCCGACCACATCGATCCGAACCAGGTCGCCGCGCGGGTCAACGAGCTGCCGCTGCCCGACGCCGCGCGCCGCGCATTCCTCGTGCTGCTCGATCGCGCGCGCAGCCGCGTGATCGCGGTGTCGGACGAGCTCGCGCCCGACGCGCGCGAGCTGTTCGTCGGCATCCCCGAGCAGGTGTACAAGCAGCGCGCCGCGGACCGCGCGCCGTACGCCAAGCTCGTCGCCGACCTCGCGGCGCTGATCGACAGGCTCAAGGCCGAGCGCAAGACCGGCAAGGTCTCGGACGCCACGGTCGCCGCGCTCGACAAGCTGCGGCTCACCTACCGCGCGTCGTGCCGCAAGAGCTGCACCAAGGACGCGATCTTCGCCGAGATCACGCGCCAGCTGTTCTGGGCGCAGGTGTCGCGCGGCGACGCGCCCGCGGCGATGGCCGAGGCCAAGCTGCTCGACAAGCTCGATCCCACCGCGCAGGAGGAGATCGCGACCCGGCAGGCCGCGGCGATCGAGAAGGCGGCCGGCCGGCTCGAGCGGGTCAAGGCGGCGCGCGCGCAGGGCGTCGACGCCGAGGCCGCGAGCTCGACCGCGCAGGGCACGGTGATCGACCTCGGCGACGGCCGCGGCGACCTCGGGTACGTCTACCGCGGCAGCCGCGACGCCGCGATCCACTACGACGCGCTGGTGCCCGACCGCGGGGTCGGCGGGTTCTCCGGCACGATCAGCGGGCTCGAGCCGCACGGCGACAAGGTGGTCATCCGGTTCGCGGACGTCGTGTCGTCGTGGTCGGAGGGCACCGGCTGCTACGAGACCAGCCGGATCGACAGCATCTCGGACGACGGCGACATCAACTACCGCGAGGCGTGCACCGGCAGCTCGACCAAGACCGAGCGCCACAAGGTCGACCCGGTCGTGATCCCCGCGGCCGAGGCGGCGGGCCTGCACGGCGGCGACGAGCTGTCGGGGTTCGCCGAGCCCGCGAGCTCGGGACCGAAGGTCGGCCGGGTGTGGTTCGTCAAGCGCGGCGCGCGAGTCGCGCGCGTGCGCGACGTGCCGCTATGACCCGAACCGGCACGCCGCGTGGCCGAGCACCTGCGGGCCATCGACCGTGCCGGTCGGCGTCGCGGTCCAGCCCCGCGCGATCCGCGCGTCGAGCAGCTCGTCGGCAGACGGGCGATGGTCCCACCCGGAGACCCCGTGGATCGCGCCCAGTCACGTCGAGTCGAACACCAGGTAGCCCGCCCGCGCCCGCACGACCACGTCGTGCGTGTACTCGTCCTGGACCACGACCTCGACCAGCTCGCCGCCGGTGGCCTGGCACCACGCGAGCACGTCCTCGAGAGTCGCCAGCGCGTCCGGGTTCACGGCGGCGCGTGCTCGCCGCTCGGCTGGGTGGTGCGGGTCGCGATCGGCTCGGGCTCGGCGAGCGCGCGGCCGAGCCAGCGCAGCGCCGCGATCGCCGCGGCGGTTCCGGCGAGCGCCGCGATCGCGGCCCAGCCGAGGTGGAGCTCGCCGTCGGCGAGCACGCGGATCTCGAACGCGAGCATCGCGGCGAGCGCGCCCGCGAGCACGAACGTGCCGGCCTTGATCGAGGGCAGCTTGCCGCGCCGCTTCGCGAGCGCCATGCCGCCGAACTCGACCGCGACGGCGAGCGCGAGGAAGCCGCCGGCGAGCGCGAGCCACTGCAGGATCACGACGTCGAGCGGCGGCGCGAACGCACCGCGCAGCGCACCGCAGCCGCTCGGATTGCACGCCTCGACCCCACGCGGGCCGTAGTGCAGCTCGGTCGCACGCACGCCGCGCGCGACCAGCCACATCTTCGACCACACGCCGACCAGGATCGCGACGGCGGCGGGCACGAGCGCGAGCGCGCGACTGCCGGCGGGATCGCGGACCTTGTCTCCCATCCGCACCATCATATCGCGGCATGGCCGTTGCAGTGGGTCGCGACGAGGTCCCATGCGCGCAATCGTTCCGATCGGCCGGGCTCTGTTCGCGCTGATCTTCATCTCGTGCGTGATCGGCCAGTTTTCGAGCCCCGCGATCGCCGCGGCAGCCGCGCACGGTGTGCCGCTGCCGACCGTCCTGGTCCCGGCCTCCGGCGTGCTCGCACTGATCGGCGGCGTCAGCGTCTTGCTCGGCTACCGAGCCCGGTTCGGGGCCTTCCTGCTGCTCGTGTTCCTCGTGCCGGTCACGCTCGTCATGCACCGGTTCTGGGGGCTGTCCGACCCGCACGTGGCCGAGCTGCAGCGCGTGAACTTCCTCAAGAACCTGGCGCTGATCGGCGCGGCGCTGCTCGTCATGTATCACGGCGCAGGTCCGGTCAGCCTCGACGAGTAGCAACCCGTCCGCGCACCGGCCGATATCCGCGCCCATGCGCTCGGTTCTCGCGCTCGCGCTCGCCGCGTGCGGCCCGTCCGCGGCCGCGACCCACTGCAAGGCCGCGCTCGCCCCCGGCCAGCTCGTGATCACCGAGGTGTTCGCGGACGCGGTCGGCGGTGACGCTGGCCAGCAGTGGTTCGAGATCTACAACGCCACCGATCAGCCGCTCGACCTCGCCGGGCTCGAGCTGGTGTCGAGCCGGCCGGACGGCTCGTCGGTGCACGTGCATCACGTGGCGGGGCTGACCGTCGCGCCGCGTCGCTACGCGACGCTCGGTGATGTCCCGCCGGATCAGCTCGCGCCGTGGACCGACTACGGCTACGGCGACGATCTCGGCGATCTGTTCAACACCGGCGGCGGCGCGCTCGCGCTGCGCTGCGATGCCACCGTGATCGACGCCGCGGGCTACGGCGACGTCCGCGCCGGCCACGCGCGCGAGCTCGGCGAGGGCACGCTCGACGCGGTCGGCAACGACGACGCCTCGCGCTGGTGCGACGCCACCGCCACCGAGTTCGCGCCCGGCGAGTACGGCACGCCCGGCGAGCCCGCCGACTGCACGCCGCCCGGCCAGTGCACCGACGCCGGCGTGGTGCGCGCCGCGGTGCTGCCCGATCCCGGCCAGCTCGTGATCACCGAGGTCATGGCGAGCCCGGCCCGGGCGCCCGACGCGGTCGGCGAGTGGATCGAGCTGGTCGCGCTCGCCGACGTCGACCTCAACGGCCTCGCGATCGATCGCGCGAGCGACACCGCGCCGCCCGAGCCGATCGATCCCCCGCAATGCCTGCACGTCGCCGCCGGCAGCTACGCGATCCTCGCGCGCTCGGCCGACGCCGCGGTGAACGGCGAGCTGCCGCCGCCGATCGCGACGTTCGATCTCGCGCTGCCGACCGCCGGCGATGTCCGGCTGCTCGCCGGGTCGACCGTGATCGACGCGATCACCTGGCCGCACGCCAGCTCGGGCGCGGCGCTCCAGCTCGATCCGTCGGCGACCGACGCGCAGTCCAACGACGACCCCGCCAACTTCTGCGACGCGACCACGCCGTACGGCCTGGGCGATCTCGGTACGCCGGCCGCGCCCAACCTCGCGTGCGCCGCCGCGCCGCCGCCCGGCACGTGCGACGACGGCGGCGCTCCGCGCGCGATCGTGAAGCCGGCGCCCGGCCAGCTCGCGATCAGCGAGATCATGCCGAACCCGGTGGTCGAGCCCGCCGAGGAGTGGTTCGAGATCACGAACACCGGCACGGCCGCGTTCGACCTCAACGAGCTCGGCCTCGATCGCGCCGGCGACACCCGCGCGCCGGACGTCATCCACGCCGCCGACTGCAAGTCGGTGCCGCCCGGCGGCTTCGCGCTGTTCGCGCGCTCGGCCGACCCCTCCGACAACGGCGGGCTGCCGCAGGTCGACGCGACGTTCGGCTTCGCGATGGTCAACCGCGGCGGCGACGTGCGCGTGCTCGACGGCGACACCGTGCTCGACGCGGTGACCTGGTCGACCTCGAGCGACGGCGCGTCCCAGCAGCTGGTGCCGATCGCGTGCGCGGGTGCGACGCCGTACGGCGACGGCTCGAACCGCGGGACGCCGAGGGCTGCCAACGCGTGCATGTGATAGCGTGCTCGCATGCTCGGGACGATCGTGGTCGGCGTCGACCTGTCGATGCAGAGCGATCAGGCGCTCGACCGCGCGGCCGCGCTCGCCGAGCTGCACGGCGCGCGCCTGCTGATCGTCCACGCGCAGGCCGACGACGCCCCGGTCGCCAACGTCAGCAACGACATGCTCGAGCAGCTCGGCCGGGTCAGCGAGGCGATGCGCGCCGAGGAGGCGCGCCAGCTCGTCGAGCGTCTCGACAAGCTGCTCGCGCGCGGGATCGCGGCCGAGCTGGTCGGCCGGGTCGGCCCACCCGGCGAGGTGCTCGGGCAGGTCGCCAAGGAGCACGAGGCCTCGCTGATCGTCGTCGGCACCCATGGCTCGACCGGGATCTCGCGGTTCTTGCTCGGCAGCGTCGCGACCGCGACCCTGCGCTACGCGCCGTGCGACGTCCTGGTGTGCCGCGGCACGAGCGGCCCCAGCCCGTTCTTGCGCCCGCTGGTCGCGACCGACTTCTCGCCCGCCGCGGCGCGCGCGCTGCGCAACGCCGCCGAGCTGTCCGCGCCGGACGTCGCGATCGAGATCATCCACGCGTGGCAGCTGCCCGTCGGGTCGTGGGGCGCGTCGCTGCTCGGCCAGGCGCGCTTCCCGTGGTCGACCGTGCGGGACGCCGTGGTCTCGGGCGCGCAGACCCAGGCCGACCAGCTGGTCGCCGGCGCCGCCGACCTGGGCCGCACGCTGCACGTCGAGCTCGTCCAGGGCCCGCCGGCGTCGGTGATCACCCACGCGGCCGAGCGCGGCGGCCACGATCTGATCGCGATCGGCACGCATGGCCATCGCGGGTTCCGCCGGCTGCTGCTCGGCAGCGTCGCGGAGAGCACGATCCGTCATGCGCCGTGCTCGGTGCTGGTCGCGCACGGCGAGCACGCCGGCGAGACCGCGAAGTTCAAGAAGCAGTGACTATTCGCCGCCGGGCTCGAGCGTGAGCGCGGCGAGCTTGTTCTCTTCCTTGGCGGCGTCGTCGGCGCCGGGCAGCGGCTTCTTCTGCTCGGTGATGTTCGGCCACGTGCCGTCGGGCTTGAGATGGCCCGGCCATGCCTTGGTGTCGAGCTCGTCGAGCTTCTTGGCGCCGCTGACCAGCGCGTTGATGTCCTTGTAGATCGCCCATTTGCTGGGCAGCTCGCTCTCCTCGAAGATCGCCGTCGTCGGACACTCGGGCTCGCACGCACCGCAATCGATGCACTCGTCGGGGTTGATCGCGAGCGAGTTCTTGCCTTCGTAGAAGCAATCGACAGGACACACCGCGACGCAGTCGGTGTACTTGCACTTCACGCACGGGTCGGCGACGACGTATGCCATGGGCGCAATCTAGCCAATGTTCCACCGAAAGTGCAGAGTGTCCGCCATGAAGTGGATCGCGCTCGCGCTCGCGCTCGGCGCCTGCCAGCGCGGCGAGTCCGGCTCGCCGGCGAAGAAGATCGTCGCGCCGCCGGAGCACGCTCCGGTCACCGATGCGTACAAGGCCGACATCGGCGCGCTGTGCGACTGCGTCCGGCTGTCCGGCGCGGACAAGATCGCCGACGACGGCTCGCGCGCGCCGATCATCGCGATGTGGCTCGGCTCGAACCTCCACACCAAGGAGGCGCACGACTTCCTGGTCGCGATCCAGCCGCTCGAGGGCGAGCCCAAGGCGACCGCGCTCGAGTCCGAGGCCCATCGCGTCGGCCTGCCGGGCTGCGCGCTGGCGGCCGAGTGGCGCAAGTAATACGATCGCGGCCATGAGGAGGACGGTCGCCCTGGCGGCGCTCGCCGCGCTCGCGAGCTGCAACCAGATCTTCGGCCTGAAGCATACGCGCCAGGTCGACGCGACCCCGGACGTCGTGCCGGATGCACCGTTCCAGACGGTGTCGCTCGACTGGCAGATCCCGCAGACCGACAGCAGCGGCGCGCCGATCCCGACGCCGGCCTACGCGGTGATCACACCGGCACCTCACGTCCAGCTCGCGGCGGTCGGCGACCCGCTGCAGGACGCGACCTACGCCGCCAACGGCTCGGTCGACATTCCCAACGAGCTCGTCGGCAAGCCGTGGCGGTTCGTCTACACGCTCGACGGAGATCCGGTGCCGCACGAGGTCCAGTGGTCGGTGTCGTCGGCGCACCTGGTCGTGCCGCGGCTGTCGCCGGCGCCCGCGCCGGCCGTGCCGACCGGCAGCGGCTACGACATCATGCCGATCGGGATCGCGAACCCGGGGTTGATTGCTCCCTTCATCTTGACGTCCGGCACGTACACCGAGACCGCGGTCGCGAACGACCAGCGCGGCCCCGACGGCGTGACGTTCGACTTCCTCGGGTTGGGGATGGATTCCCCCGCCCAGCCCATCTACGGTCCGCTCGGCGCGCCGCAGACCGCCAGCGGCGACTGGGAGCTGCTGATCGACACGTCCAACCTCGACCTCAATGGCGGCTACACCACGAACGGCTGGGCGTACACCCAGATCGATCTCGCGGCCGGCTCGCTCACGACGCCGAGCCCACAGCCGCAATGGCACAGCGGGACGATGACGTTCGAGCCAAAGGGCGACCTCGCGGCCGCCGGCACACGCGTCGACAACGCGTGCAGGACCCCCGGCGGCGTGCCCGGCCCGGAAGAGCTGCGCTACGGCATCGGGCTGGCGAGCAACGTGCTGCCGATGGCGCAGACCGCCACGGGCGTCGACAAGCCGCTCATGCTGGTGCTGTTCCAGCAGTCCACGCCCCCGGTGGACGTCACGCTCGCAGATCCCGACAACGAGGTGCAGCAACCCCGCTGGCTGTTCAGCGAAGCCGAATGGAACCGAACGGTGAACGGCGCCTCGATCTCGTGCACCGTGCAGAACCTGCAGGCCGACAAGAGCGCGGATCGCGCGTTCGAGGCGCCGCTTGCCCAGATGAGCAGCGTGTTCTTCGGCACCGCGTCGCTCACCACGGCCGACCTGCTCCCGGTGCCGGCCACCTCGGCCCAGGTCGAGCTCAAGTGGCAGCTCGACCAGGGGCTCGCCGACGACTGGATCGTCACGGTGTACGAGATCGCGAGCTCCAAGCTCACGGCGATCCGCACCTACCAGGTGACCCAGCCCAGCGTCTTGATCGACGGCAGCCTGCTGCAGCGCGGCCACACGTACATCTTCGGCATCACCGGCCGCAACGGCATCGCCAACGCGGCGAGCGGCGACTACACCGCGATCACGATGCCGTTCAGCGAGGGCACCGCGTTCCCCGCCGCGATCGTGATGCAGTAGTCCGGCGCGGTGTCCGGTATGCGGACCACGCTGTCCGCCGGTCGGACAAACCGGACACGCGGTCCAGGCAGTTCGCGCAGTTGGCGCGGCACGCGACGTGGAATTGCCCGGCGCGGAGGCTTTTCATGTCGGCAGAGGAGAAGAAGAACAAGTCCATCGCGGAGGCGATCCGCGCGATCCACAAGCAGTTCGGCTCGGGCTCGATCATGCGGCTCGACGGCAGCGAGACCCAGCAGGTCGAGGTGATCCCGACCGGCTCGGTGGCGCTCGACGTCGCGCTCGGCTGCGGCGGACTGCCGCGCGGCCGCGTGATCGAGATCTACGGGCCCGAGTCGTCGGGCAAGACCACGCTGACCCTGCACGCGATCGCGGAGGCACAGCGCGCCGGCGGCGTGTGCGCGTTCATCGACGCCGAGCACGCGCTCGATACCGAGTACGCGCGCCGGCTCGGGGTCGAGCTCGATGATCTGCTGGTGAGCCAGCCCGATTGCGGCGAGCAAGCGCTCGAGATCTGCGACACCCTGGTGCGCACCGGCGCGATCGACCTGATCGTGGTCGACTCGGTCGCCGCGCTCACTCCGCGCGCCGAGATCGAGGGCGACATGGGCGACGCGCACATGGGCCTGCAGGCGCGGCTCATGAGCCAGGCGCTGCGCAAGCTCACCGCGGTGATCTCCAAGACTCGCACCATCGTGGTGTTCATCAATCAGCTCCGCCAGAAGATCGGCGTGGTGTACGGCAACCCGGAGACCACGACCGGCGGCAACGCGCTCAAGTTCTACTGCTCGGTCCGGCTCGACATTCGCCGCAAGAAGGCGATCAAGCGCGGCGAGGAGTCGATCGGCAGCGAGGTCAAGGTCAAGGTCGTCAAGAACAAGCTCGCGCCGCCGTTCCGCGAGGCGGAGTTCGAGATCCTCTACGGCAGCGGTGTCAACAAGCTCGGCGAGCTGGTCGACACGGCCGAGAAGCTCGGGGTGATGGAGAAGTCGGGCACCTGGTACTCGTACGAGGGCAACAAGATCGGCCAGGGCCGCGACAAGGTGCTCGCCCATCTCGACGAGCATCCGGCGCTACAGAACCAGCTGCGCACCGCGCTGGTCGCGCAGGCGCGTCGCGTGGCCGCCGGCCAGCCCGGAACCAACGGAGCCGCGTGAGCCGGTAACGTGTCGGCGTGGCGCTCGCCGGGACACCAGGCCAGGAGGGTGTCCCGGGGCAGCCTCGTGTCCCGCTCGGAACCGAAATGGCGGGTTCGCCGGCAAGCGCGGTGTCGGGCCACGTGCGACGTGACCGATCGGGAAGATGTGAGCTGGGCTGTCAAATGGAATGGACACGTGAACAACACGGTGTCCAATAGACTGGACACTTCCGGTCTGAGATGGTCCGGCCATGGAACCCGACGGTCCGAGGCGCGACGACGGCATCGCGAGCGAGCGTGATTTCTACCGCCGTCTGTTGGACTTGGGCGGGCAGCACGAGATCGAGCCGCTGCTCGATCAGGCGCTCGCGCTGATCGTCGAGGTGACGAGCGCACATACGGCGTACCTCGAGCTGTTCGAGGAGGATGCGGATCGTCCGTCGTTCTGGAAGGCGCACCACTGTACCGCCCGCGATCTCGCACAGATCCGCCAGTCGATCTCGCGCGGCATCATCGCCCGCGCGATCGGCGAAGGCGTCACGATCGAGACGCCCTCGGCGCACCTCGACGAACGGTTCCAGGATCTCGGGAGTGTCAGGCAGCACGAGATCGAAGCGGTGCTGTGTGCTCCGGTGGGTACCCCACCGATCGGTGTGGTCTATCTGCAAGGAAGATCGAAGCCCGGGCGGTTCACGCAGGGCGATCGCGAGCGCGCCGAGCTGTTCGCCCGGCAGCTCGCGCCGCTCGCCGATCGGCTGGTCCGACGCAACGACGCGGAGCGGATCGACCACACGCGCGAGGTGCGCGAGCGGCTGCGCTGTTCGGAGATCGTCGGGCGCTCGCGGGCGTTGGCGCAGCTCCTGCAATTGGCCTCCCACGTCGCGCCGCTGGATGTCGACGTGCTCATCACGGGTCCAAGCGGCAGCGGCAAGTCCATGCTGGCCAGAGCGATCGCCAATAACAGTCCTCGCGCGAACGGCCCGTTCGTCGAGGTGAACTGCGCGGCGATGCCGGAGACGCTGATCGAGAGCGAGCTGTTCGGCGCCGAGCGCGGCGCCCACTCGACCGCGCTGCGCAAGCAGAGCGGCAAGGTCGCCGCAGCCGAGGGCGGCACGCTGTTCCTGGACGAGATCGGCGAGCTCGCCGCGACCGCACAGGCCAAGCTGCTCCAGCTGCTGTCGACCCGCGAGTACCATCCGCTCGGCGCGACCACGGCGATCCGCGCCAACGTGCGGATCGTCAGCGCGACCAACGCGGATCTCGCGAAGCGCGTCGCGGCGCGCGAGTTCCGCGCCGACCTGTACTACCGCATGCACGTCGTCCCGATCGAGGTGCCCGGACTCGAGGCGCGGCGCGATGACATCCCGGAGCTGGTCGAGCACTTCTGCGCCGAGGCGTGTCGCCGCCACAAGATGACGTCGCTGGCGGTGGCGCGGCGCGCGCTCGTCGCGTGTCGCGAGGCATCGTGGCCGGGTCACACCCGCCAGCTCGCGCACGCGATCGAGGCCGCGGTGATCCGCGCGCACGGCGAGGGCTCGACCACGCTGCACGAGCATCACGTGTTCCCCAACGCGGCGCGCGCCGCCGGCTCCCCGACGATGATCGAGGCGACCCGGCAGTTCCAGAAGCGTCACGTGCTCGAGACGCTCGAACGTCACGACTGGAACGTCAGCGAGGCCGCGCGCGAGCTCGATCTGTCGCGCGCGCACCTCTACAACCTGATCAACATGTTCGAGCTCAAGCGTGGTTCTGGCGGCGGCGGCAAAACGACAGCCTGATCCGACCTGGAGCGTGTACATGAATATCGAGTCCCTGCTCGACCAACGTCATCTCGCCGTGATCTCGAGTGGAGCCGACTCCGACCTGGAGCTCGTGCGCGACACCGTCGCTCACAAGGCCGTGGTCGGCGGCCGGTGCGACCTCGAGTCGCTGTTCTGCGACCTGCTCGCCGCGGCCCGGCCCGAGGAGCGGCCCAAGACGCTCGACCTGATCGGTCATGCCGCGCCCGGTTACTCGCTGCTCACGCTGGGCAGCTGGGTGGTCGACGCGACCAACAAGGTCGTGTCGTCGTACTTCCGCGAGCTCGCCGAGAACAAGGTGCTGCCCCGGCTCGGCATTCATGCCGTGCGCTTGCTCGGCTCGCTGACCGCGGACTCGATGCTCGGCCAGGCGACGATCTGCGCGCTGTCGGACATCCTCGATGTCGAGGTCTACGGCACGCGCAACCTGCTCCACGCCGAGCACTTCATCGAGAACGGCTTCGACGATCGCCAGGACCACCTGCTCGCGAACTCGAGCGATCTGCGCCGCGAGCCGCCGAGCTCGCAGCCGCTGTTGCTCGGCCGCCGCGTGATGCGCGCGCTCGACCTCGACGCGCTGCCCGCGACCACGCTCGCCGCGATGCGTGCCACGGCCTGGCCGCGGCGGTTCGCGTCGCGGCTGCAGGCCGGCATGATGCTCGGCATGGTGCGGCGCGATGCCGGCTGGGCGATGCCCGGGCTGCTCGCCGCGCCGTCGTGCGAGGTCGCGATCCCGGCGGACGCGCCCGGCCGCTACCACGTCGTGCAGGTCATGCTCGAGGGCACGTTCCTGCGCGTCGAGCGCGACGCGAGCTCGCAGGGCGACTGCTACAAGGTGAGCGACCCGCGGGCGCTGCTCGAGCTGGTCGAGACGCTGCCGCAGTCCGTGCTGAGCTGACGCGTCGGCAAGCGATCGAGGTACCGCGCGCTGTTCGGCGCGCACCGTGCAACCGCGACCTGGAGGAGCGATGCGGACGATGTTCTATGGCTTCGGTGCGGTGGTCGGCAACATCATCGGACCGACGGTCTGCAAGTTCTGGCCGGACAACCCGGCGAGCTACAACTGGGACCCGAGCTTCCTGGTGCAGGTCGAGCTGTCGCTCACCCCGCAGGCCGCGCGCAACGGCACGATCAACCCGGCGGCGATCCAGGTCGACGACTTCTCCGGCTGGGGCACCGGCGGCATGACACGGATCGGGCCGATGTTCCCGGGCGGCACGACGACCGGCGCGTGCTGGCTCGAGTCCGGCTACTACAACAAGCTACCCAATCCGCCGCCGCGCGTCCCCAGCGGCGTCATGGCCCAGCCCTACGAGCTGTGCACGATGATCGACTGGGCGCAGCAGAACGGGCGCCGGTTCTACGGCGTGTTCGCCGAGATCAAGGCGGTGCAAGGCAACCTCGGGCTGATCGCGATGTGGAACCCGGGGACGTCGCTGATCCCGAACCAGCAGCCCGCCGGCACGTGGTGGGTCGACGTCGCGCAGGTGTCGGACCCGATCTCGGGCGGGCTCACCACGATCGGGCTCGCGCCGGGTCAGCCCAAGCTCGGCGCGCTGTTCATCGACGCGGCGACGTTCGCGCAGCACGCGCTGCACGGCCCCAAGCTGCCGCCGTGGGCGGGCCACCGGCTCGAGCCATGACGCTGTCGGCGATCACGCGCGACGTCGACGGCGAGCTGCGCGTGATCCAGCAGGTGGTCGATCCGATCGAGCGAGTCACCGGGCGCGACGAGCTCGAGGCGGCGCTCGCACGCGCGAGCAAGGCGCAGACGTGGCGCGCGCTCGACCTGATCGGACACGCGACGCCCGAGGGCGTGCTCCAGCTCGGCGACTGGGTGATCGACACCGCGGACCCCGAGGTGGTCGCGTGGTGGCGCGGCGCGGGGTGCGAGCTCGAGCGGCTCGGCATCGACGAGCTGCGCCTGCTCGGCTGCTCGACCGCGATCAGCGCACGCGGGCGCGCCACGGTCGCGATGCTGGCGGACGTGCTCGGGCTCGAGGTCTACGGCACGCGCGCCGGCGTGTTCAGCGCGCAGTTCCAGCGTGACGGGTTCTCGCAGGTGTGGCGCCACGTGCTGTTGCCGGCGAGCCAGCTGTGGCCGCGCAGCGAGCCGCCGCGCAGTGACCAGCGCGCGCTCGAGCTCGCCGAGCTCGCCGCCGAGCCGCTCGAACGCGAGCGCACGTGGCCGGTGGTGATCGCGACGCGCGACGAGGCCGAGGCGCTGCTCGCGCTGGTCCGCTCCGACGAGGGCGCCGCGTTCGCGTGCGCGGTCGATCCGCCGGTCGGCGAGATCGCGCTGCCCGCCGACGAGCCGGGCGCCTATCGCCGGATCGAGCTGGTGCTCGACGGCGCGATGATCCGCGTGTTCCCGCGCGATCGCCCGCACGGCATCGGCTTTCCGGTCACGGATCCCGCCGCAATGAGGGCGCTGGTGGATCGTCGGTCGCGACGCACCTGAACCCGAGGTTGTAGGTGCGCTCGCCTTCGGCGCGCCGGTTCTCGATCGCGAGGAAGTCGATCAGCGAGTCCGGCGTCGCCTGGCTGTAGTCGGCGCCGCGCGTGATGCGGAACGCGAACGCCTCGCCCGCCGGGCGCGACGCGGTCCACTCCATCACGTTGCCCGCGAGGTCGAGCACGCCGTACGGGCTGCGATCGAGCGGGTTGGCGCCCACCGCGGCGATCTTCTGCGAGCCGACGTTGGCCGGCAGCGGCTCGATCGGCGCGCCCCACGGCAGGTTGCGCCGCGGCTGCGGGTTGGGATGGCCGTCGAGCTCGCGCCCGCCGCGCAGCGCCTTCTGCCACTGCTCGGAGGTCGGCAGCCGCTTGCCGAGGAACCGGCAGTACGCGCGCGCCTCCTGCCAGGTCACCGCGACGATCGGGCGATCCGGCAGGGTCGCGCCCTCGAGCTCGTCGGTGCTGGGCAGCGGCGGCATCGCGATTCCCGTGACGTTCCACAGGTCGGCGAACGCGCGGAACGCGGCGTTGGTGACCTCGGTGCGATCGATCGCGTAGGCGGGCAGGTCGACCTCGCGCTCGGCGAGCTGCGGATACTGCGCGGCGACCGCCGACGCCGGCTCGCCCGCGCCGCCGTAGAGGAACGGCCCGCGCGCGATCGCGAGCGTGCCGGCGCGGCTGGCCGCGCAGGTCGGGACCGCGACGTGCAGCGTGCGCGCCGCGGCGCGCTGGATGTAGCCCGGCACCTGGGCGATCGGCACGATCGCCGGCGGGCAGCGCTCGCCGGCGCGACCCCGGCCGTCGATCACGAGGAACGCGCGCCCGCCGCGCGCCTCGACCTGGTCGATCAGCGTGGCGCCGAGCGTGCGCGCGCCGCGCACCAGGTGGCGGTCGGCGTAGGCCGCGCCGGGCGCGTCGGGATCGGCGGCGTCGGGATAGTACAGCTGCCAGGCCAGCCCCGGCAGCGAGCTCGCCGGGACCGGCGTCGCCCGCAGCGCAGCGGCGTCCCAGTCGAACGGCTGGAGCTCGAGCGCGAACGCGCCGAGATCGCGATCGCGGAGCGACTGCTCGGCGCGCGCGCGCGCGCGATCGAGCTGGTTGCGCACGACCGCGACGATCGCGACCGCGAGCATCGCCGCGACCAGGCCGCCATAGCCGAGCGCGCGCCGGCGCAGCGCCTGGCGCGAGCGCGCGACCAGCCGGGTCGGCGTCCAGCCCCCGCCGTCGCCGCGGCCGCGCCACTCGGCGTCGAGCTCGGCGATCGCGCCGGCGTGCGCGCGCAGCTCGCGCAGCTCGCCGCGGCCGAGCAGGCTGGGCGCGTCGACCCGCGAGCGCCGCAGGTGATAGCGCACCAGCTCGACCGCGCGGCGCCGCGCGAGATCGCGGCGCTCGAGCCAGGCCAGCACGCGCGGCACCAGGCTGTCGTGGACGAGCTCCCAGCTGGCCTCGCGCTCGCCGCGCACGCGCACGATCAGGCCCCGTGCGCGCAGCACCTCGAGCACGCCGGCGATCCGCTCGCGCCCGTGATGGGCGCCGACGATCGCGAGCAGCTCGGGCTCGGGCCGGACCGCGCGCTCGTGCGTGCCGGTGACCAGCGCGACCAGCACGTCGCGCGCGATCACGTCACGGCCGCCGGCGAGCTCGACGTCGAGCACGCGCTCGAGGTGCTCGCCGACGATCGCGGCGAAGCCGCCGAGCCGCTTGTAGTGCGCGAGCGTCAGCGTGGCCTCGCCCGAGCCGAGCGCCTCGAACAGGCACGAGCACGCGAGCTGGAGGTGCGGCGGATACACCGCGGCGGCGTCGCCCCAGCCCATCTCGGGCGCGAGCGCGGCCGCGGCGCGACGTAGATCGGCGAGCAGCGCGGCCTCGAGCTCGGGCTCGATCGCGAGCCGCGCCTCGGCGAGCGGCCCGACGATCGCGGCGCGCGCGCCGGCCGGCGACAGCGGCGGCAGGCGCACGACCGCGAGGTTGGGCTCGAGCTGCTGCGCGCGCGCGACCAGGCGCGCCAGGAAGTCCTCGCGGATCGACAGCACGACCGCGACGTCGGCGTCGGCCGGCCAGCGCTGGAAGCCGAGCAGCTCGGCGACCGCGTCGCCCGGCTCGCCGAGCGCGGCCTCGAGCTGATCGGCGACCACGACCAGCTTGCCGCCGCGCTCGCGCGCGTGCGCCGCGATCGCGTCGTCGAGCGAGCTCGCGCCGGGCCAGACCGCGGCGCACAGCTCGGCGAGACCACCGCCGCGGCAGCGCGCGTATGCCACGTGCGCGCCGAGCGCCTCGAGCCGCGGCACGAGCCCGGCGCGCAGCAACGACGTCTTGCCGGTGCCCGACGGCGCCGTGTACACCACGCTGCGCCGGTACAGCACGTGCTCGACCAGCGCGGCGATGTCGCCCTCGCGGCCGTACAGCCGGCCGCGATCGCTCTCGGTGAGCGGCGCGAACAGCCGGAACGGCACGCGCGCGGTCGGCTGCGTGATCGGCAACGGCGTCGGCGGCGCCGTGCCGGTGAGCGCCGCGGCGAGCTCCGCCGCGGTCTGGTAGCGCTGCGCCGGCTCGAGCGCGAGCGCGCGCCCGAGCACCGTGCGCAGCCCGCGATCGGCGATCGCGTCGAGCGGTGGCACGAGCGACAGCGCGTCGGGCCGGCGCCAGCCGGTGAGCAGATGCACCAGCACGAGCGCGGCCGAGAACAGGTCGCTGCGCGCGTCGACCCGGCCGTCGTGCAGCTGCTCCGGCGCCATGTACGCCGGCGTACCGCCCGCGGACTCGGCCGGTCGATCCGGCATGCGCAGGCGCGCCAGCCCGAAGTCGACCAGCACGACGCGCTCGCCGCCGTCGCGCGCGACCACGATCGCGTTCGCGGGCTTGACGTCGGCGTGGACCAGCCCGGCGGCGTGCGCCGCGCCGAGCCCGGCGAGCAGCTGGCGGACCAGCTCGATCGCGCGCGCGCGGTCGAGCGCGCCGGCGACCTGCTGGAGGTCGCGGCCGTCGAGCAGCTCCATCGCGTAGAACAGCCGGCCGTCGTGGGTCATGTCGGCCTGGTGGATGCGCACGACGTTCGGGTGATCGATCCGCCCGACCGCGCGGATCTCCTGCACGAACAGCCGGCCGTCCTCGGACGCGGCGTCGATGTCGGCGTGCAGCACCTTGACCGCGACGTCGCGCTCGACCGCGAGCTGGCGCGCGCGATACACCGTGCCGAACGTGCCGCGCGCGATCACCGCGTCGAGCCGGAACCGCCCGGGCAACACGCTGCCCGTCAGATCGTCCGGCGCGTCGGGCGTGCGCGGCGCGCGCGACAGCGACAGCTGCGAGCGCCGCACGTCCCATAGCCCGCCCAGCGGCGGCACCGACGCGATGGTGTGCGGCGCGGTCGAGCCCTGCAGCTCGGCGTCGGGCACGCGGCGCGCGAGGCACTCGCTCGCGCTCCGCATCGTGATCGTGCCGGTGCGCGGATCGAGCGCGTCACCGCACAGCGCCGCGAGCAGCGCGTCGACCACCGGCGCGCCGGCCCCGGGCGCGTGCACCGCGATCGCGTGCGACGCGCGGCCGGTGGCGAGCGCACCGAGCCACGCGCGCGGCGCGCGGCCGCGGCCCGACAGCACGACCAGCAGCTGCTCGGCCCGCGCGGCGCGCAGCCGCTCGCCGATCCACGCCAGCGGCAAGGTCGCGTCCTCGGGATAGGCGCGCAGGGCGCTGCTCGTGACCAGCGCCGGCTCCGCGGTCTCGTCGATCACGCCGAGCAGCACGATCAGCGCGGCGCGCACCGGCAGCTCGACCAGCTCGTCGAGGTGATGCTTGATCGAGCCGCGATCGGCGCCGTAGCGCTCGCCGACCGCCGCGCTCAGCCGGCGGATCTGCCACGGCGTGCCGGTCGCGAGCAGCGCCTCGCCGATCTGGCCGAGCGTGTGCACCGCCGAGGCATCGAGCGGCGTGCCGCCGATCGCACCGTGCCCGGCGACGAGGAGCGCGGCACCTTCGATCGACCGGGACATCGCGCGGCGAGCTTATGCCCGAACGTGCAGGTCGGTGGGTGGTCCGACCCTTGCTGTACGACCGGGCATGACGTGCAAGGGTCATCGCTCCTGCTCGCCGGGTGGTGGATCGATGGCGACATCGCGTCGCGTTTCATGCGGTCGAGCAGCCGTAGCGTCACCGGTACGCCGCGGCGGCCGCGACATACGCGGCCACCAGGCCGACCAGCGCGAGCACGCAGGTGGCGACCCGCAGGACGGTGCGGCGGCGCCGGCCCTCGCGCACCCGCGCGATCACCTCGGCGGAATCGGGCGTGCCCCAGCCGGGCGTCGCCGCGGAGCGCACGGTGGCGCCGACCTGCTGGAGCGGCGCGATGTTGCCGATCAGCAGCTCGGCGCCCTCGCGATCGAAGCGCAGCCAGCTCGCGGCTTCCGCGCGATAGCCGCGCTCGCCGGCGCATCGCTCGGCACGCTCGACCCGCCGCGCGCAGCCGGCGACCGACGCGGGCTCGAACATCGCGAGCACGCGCTCCTCGATCCAGAGCTTCGAGCGCGAACCGACGTCGAGGCCGCGCGAGGCGCACAGCTGGACGATCTCGTCGGGCAGCTCGACGCGACGCGCCTGGCACAGCGCGCCCGCCGACAGCGCCAGCTCGGCGCTCGCGGGATCGACCAGGCACGCGTCGCCGCCATCGCGCAGCTCGAACGGGCACGACGCGCCCGCCACGCCTCGGACGAGCAGCTGGTGCTCGCCCAGGACGGAGTCGTAGCCGCGGATCCCGACCCGCAGCTGCCACGCCGCGCACGGCCGGTGCGACAGCGGCGCGGTGATCCAGTGGTCGTGCGGTTGGACCGTGCCGAGCACGCGGACCAGCGTACCGTCGCGCGCCGCCCACAGCGGCGTGGCGTCGAGTGCACACGCCTGGCCAGCCAGCGCGCCGTAGCTCGGCCTGGCCGCGGCGCGTGCGAAGGTCCTGATCAGCGTCCAGATCAGCGGGTAGAGCAGCATGGCGCCGGTTATCGGCCGCACCCGCCGCCGGTTGCGCCGCGCGAGTCCGCTACGACGCGGCGCGATCGCCGACCAGCTGGTGCTCGACCAGCCGGTGATACGTGCCGCGCCGCTCCATCAGCTCGTCGTGCGCGCCCTGCTCGACCACGCGCGCGCCGTCGATCACGATGATGCGGTCGGCGTCGCGCACGGTGGACAGCCGGTGCGCGACGATGATCGTCGTACGATCCGCGCGCACCCGCGCGAGCGCGGCCTGCACCGCCGCCTCGCTCTCGGCGTCGAGGTTCGAGGTCGCCTCGTCGAGGATCAGCACGCGCGGGTTGGCGACCAGCGCGCGGGCGAGCGCGACCCGCTGCTTCTGGCCACCCGACAGCTTGGTGCCGCGCTCGCCGATCCGGGTCGCGTAGCCCTCGGGGAACGCGCTGATGAAGTCGTGCGCGCTGGCGTCCTTGGCGGCCTGGACGATCTCGTCGTCGGTGGCGCCGGCGCGGCCGTACGCGATGTTGTCGCGGATCGTGCCGGCCCACAGCACCGGCTCCTGCGCGACCATCGCGAGCGAGCGGCGCAGCTCGGCGAGCGGCAGCTCGCGCACGTCGACGCCCTCGAACGTCACGCGCCCGGCGTCGACGTCGTAGAAGCGGTAGAGCAGCGACAGGAACGTCGACTTGCCCGCGCCCGACGGGCCGACCAGCGCGACCACCTCGCCGGGGCGGATCGCGACGTCGACCTCGTCGAGCACCTGCTGGCCGGGCCGCGCCGGGTACGTGAAGCTCACCCGCTCGAACGCGATCGCGCCGCCGCCGGCGGGCAGCGCGCGCGGCGCCTCCGGATCGCGGATCTCCGGCACCGTGTCGATCACCGCGAACAGCCGATCGGTCGCGCCCGCCGCGCGCTGCAGGCCCTCCCACACGCTCGCGAGATCGGCGAGCGCGCCGACCACGATGAACGTGTACATGAAGAACGACACGAACTCGCCGGAGCTCAGCGTGCCGTGGATCAACGCGCGGCCGCCGAGCCACACCACGGCCGCGACGCCGGCGTATCCGGTCGTCATGCCGGCCGAGAAGAACGTCGCGCGCCAGCGCACCATGTGCAGCGTGCGCTGGAACGCGCCCTCGACGCCGTCGCGATAGCGCGCCGCCTCGTGCGGCTCGCGCGCGAACGCCTGCACCGTGCCGATCGCGCCGATCGCCTCCTGGACGTGGCCCGAGACCGCAGCGAGCTCGTCGCGCACGCCGCGCTGCAGCCGGCGGATCCTGCGGCCGAACCACATCGCGATCAGCACGATCGGCGGCACGATCGCGAGCATCGCGAGCGTGAGCTCGACGTCGATCCAGAACAGCATGACGAGCGCGCCGATGATCTGGACGCTGTTGCGCAGCGCCATCGACAGCTCGGAGCCGCACACGCCCTCGACCACGGTGACGTCGGACGCCAGCCGGCCGACCAGCTCGCCGCTGCGCCGCTCGTGGAACCAGGTCAAGGTGAGCGTGAGCAGGCGATCGAACACCAGCCGGCGCAGGTCGGCGACCACGCGCTCGCCCAGCCAGCTCATCGTGTAGTGCCGGCCCCACACGAACGCGGCGTTGAGCAGCGCCAGCGCGAGCACGCCGCCGATCACCAGATCGAGATCGCCGGTCTCGCGCTGGTGCATCGCGACGTCGACCGCGTACCTGCCGATCAGCGGATAGACCAGCGTGATCGCCGAGGCCGCGAGCAGCATCGCGACCGCGAGCAGGAAGCGCGCGCGGTACGGCCGCATCAGGGCGGTCAGCCGCCATAGCACGCCGAGCCGGCGCCGCTCGCGCGGCGCGTCGTCCTGATCGGCCGGATCCACGTACGGCGCGGTCACCGGAGCTGCATAGCAGGTGTTCTGCCGAGCTGGCACTCGCGTCCGCCGCCGGTGCGACGAATTGGCGGGGCATGCGCTTGCAAGCGTGCTTCATCCGTCGCACACCCGTGGCACCTCCGTTGCAACGCGGTCGGTTGCCGGGGTGTCGAAAGGACCAAATGCAGATCCGCCCGCTCGTCGCCGTCGTTGCCCTCCTCGCCGCATGCGGCTCGCCGAACAAGCCGGTGACCGCACCGGCGCCAGCGCCCGCACCGCACGTCGCCGCGCCGGTGCCGCCACCGCACGATCCGATGGCGGACGTCTCGCCGCTCGATCCGCAGATCAAGATCGGCCACCTCGCGAACGGCCTGACCTACTACATCATGAAGCACCAGAAGCCGGAGCAGCGCGCGTCGCTCTGGCTCGCGGTCAATGCCGGCTCGGTGCTCGAGGACGACGACCAGCGCGGGCTCGCGCACTTCTGCGAGCACATGGCGTTCAACGGGACCAAGCGCTTCCCGAAGATGGACATCGTCAACTACATCGAGAAGGTCGGCATGGTGTTCGGCCCCGACGTCAACGCGTACACCTCGTTCGATCAGACGGTGTACCAGCTGACCGTGCCGACCGACGATCACGCGATCGTCATGAAGGGGCTCGACATCCTCCGCGACTGGGCGGGCGACGTGACGTTCGATCCGGTCGAGGTCGACAAGGAGCGCGGCGTGGTGCTCGAGGAATGGCGGCTCGGCCGGGGCGCGTTCGCGCGGATCAACGACAAGCAGTGGCCGATCATCTTCGGCGGCTCGCGCTACGCCGAGCGCCTGCCGATCGGTCAGCCCGAGATCATCAAGACCGCCAAGCGCGACACGCTGTACCGGTTCTACAAGGACTGGTACCGGCCGGATCAGATGGCGGTGATCGCGGTCGGCGACTTCGATCCGGCCGATCTCGAGAAGCAGATCCAGGCCAGGTTCGGCGACCTCACCAACCCGACGACCGAGCGCCCGCGCATCGCGGTGCCCGTGCCGCACGATCAGCCGACCACGGTCACGATCGCCACCGATCCCGAGATGCCGTACACCAGCGTGTCGGTCTACGACAAGATGGATCACCGGCCGCAGGTCACCTACGGCGACTACCGCCGCCTGCTGGTCGAGCGGCTGTATCATCAGATGCTGCGCGCGCGGTTCGCCGAGCTCGCGCTCGACCCCGCGGCGCCGTTCGTCTACGCGGGCTCGTACACCACGTCGTTCGCGCGCACCTCCGACCTGTTCATCCGCGACGCGCAGGCCAAGGCCGGCCACACGCCCGAGGTCCTCGGCATGCTGTTCAAGGAGATCGCGCGGGTCGAGAAGTTCGGGTTCTTGCCGAGCGAGCTCGATCGCGCGCGCAAGACCGTGCTGGCGGACTACGAGAACGAGGCCAAGGAGTGGGACAAGACCCCCGAGCCCGCGATCGCCGACGAGATCACGCGCAACTTCTTCAACCACGAGCAGATGCCGGGGCGCGCGCTCGAGCTGCAGTACGCGCAGCAGCTGCTGCCGACGATCACGCTCGACGAGCTCAACCACCTCGCCCACACCTGGGGCGGCGACGTCGGCCGCGTGATCGCGCTGTCGGGCCCCGAGTCGGCGAAGCTGCCGAGCGAGGGCGAGGTCCGCGAGCTGGTGCGCGAGGCCCAGGGCGCGACGGTCGAGGCGTGGAAGGACACCGGCGGCGATCGCCCGCTGATGGCGGCGCCGCCCGCGGGCGGCAAGGTCACCGCGAGCGCGCACGACGACGCGACCGGAGCGACGGTGTGGACGCTCTCGAACGGGATCAAGGTGGTGGTCAAGCCGACCACGTTCCAGAACGACGAGATCATGTTCGACGGCTGGAAGCTCGGCGGCACCTCGCTGCTCAGCGACGCCGACTACGAGCAGGTTCGGTTCGGCGGGCTCGTCACCGCGATGGGCGTCGGCGACCTCGATCCGACCGCGCTGCGCAAGGTGCTCGCCGGCAAGGTCGCGAGCGTGAACGTCGGCTACGGCGAGCTGTCGGAGAACGCCGGCGGCTCGACCCGGCCGGCCGACCTCGAGACCGCGATGCAGCTGCTGTACCTGCGGATCACCGCGCCGCGCAAGGACGAGAAGGCGTTCGCCGCGTGGAAGCAGCAGCAGATCGAGTGGCTGTCGCACAAGGAGCTGCTGCCCGAGGTCAACTTCTTCGAGCAGATGACCGCGGTGCGCGCCGGCGACCACCTGCGGCGCCGCCCGACCACGGCCGCGATGCTCGACAAGGTCGACCTCGACAAGGCGCTCGCGATCTACAAGCGGCGGTTCGCCGACTGCACCGGCATGACGTTCGTGTTCGTCGGCAACATCGATCCCGCCGTGCTAGAGCCGCTGGTCGAGCGCTACATCGGCGCGCTGCCGACCGCCGGCCACGCCGAGCACTGGAAGGACATCGGCATCAAGTATCCGACCGGCAAGCTCGAGAAGACCGTGGTCGCCGGCACCGAGCCGAAGAGCTTCGTGTCGCTGACCATGGGCGCGCCCGACAAGTGGACGCTCGACAACGACCGCGACGCCGAGATCCTGTCGATGGTGCTGCGCATCCGGCTGCGCGAGGTGATGCGCGAGGACATGGGCGGCGTCTACGGCGTGCAGGTGCGCGCGTCGATCAGCCGCGAGCCCAAGCAGCGCCGCGAGCTGTCGATCTTCTTCGGCTGCGATCCGGCGAACATCGACAAGCTGCGCGCCGCCGCGTTTGCCGAGATCGGCAAGTTCGCCAAGGACGGCGCCGGCGACGACTACATCGCGAAGGTCCGCGAGCAGCTGCGCCGCGAGCACGAGGTCAACCTCAAGGAGAACAGCTGGTGGCTCGACCAGCTACGCGACCAGTACTACTTCGGCGATGACTTCACGAAGACCACCGACATCGACGCGACGATCGCGCGCGTGACCAGCGACCACATCAAGGCCTCCGCGAAGAAGTTCTTCGACCCGGCGCACTACGTGATCGGCGTGATGAAGCCGAAGCAGGTCACTTCGCCGGCAAAAGCTCCGCCTGGAAGTACTGCTTCGCATCGAGAAATCGCCGCGCCGCCGCCTTGACGTTGGCCGCGGTCATCCGCGCGGTCATCTTCGACGTGTCGAGGATGATCGCCGGATCGTCGCCGTAGCGCCGCGCGTTGATCAGCCACCCCGCCCAGAACAGGTTGTTGCGCAGCTGGGTCTCGCGCGTGCGCAGGAACGTCTGCTTGACCTTGTCGAGATCGTCGGCGGTCGCGCCGTCCTTGGCGAGCTTGCCGATCTCGCCGAACGCGGCGGCGATCAGCTCGTCGACCCGCTTCGGATCGCAACCGAACTGGATCTCGAACGAGCGCTCCTGGTGCGGCGAGCGCTCGATGTCGCCGGCCGCGCCGACGTTGTAGACGCCGCCGAGGTCCTCGCGCATGACCTCGCGCAGCTTGATCGACAGCACCTGGCCGAGCACGAAGATGTCGCGCTCCTTGTCGCGCGTCCAGGTCTCGTCGCCGTGGAAGTCGAGCTGCACCGACGCCTTCTGCTCCTCGCCGACCCGGGTCACGCTCTTGACCACGCCCGGCACCTTGCGGATGTGCAGATCGCGCTCGCTCTCCTTGCGCCCGCGCGACGGCAGCGCGCCGAGGTAGCTCGTGACGAATTCGCGCGTCTTGACCGGATCGACCGCGCCGACGATCACGAACGTGAACTCCGAGGCGTCCGCGAAGCGGTCCTTGTAGAACGCGAGCGCCTTGTCCAGATCGATCTTCGCGATGTCGCCCGGCTCCGGTAGCGTGCGCCGCGGGTTGTGCTTGTACTCCGTGTCGGCGACGTCGCGCGCGAACCGCACCTCGGGCGAGCGTTCGGCGTTGGTCAGCTGCTCGACCGCGTTGGTCTTCCACACGCCGAACGCCTGCTCGTCCTTGCGCGGCGCGGTCATGCGCAGGTACACCAGCTGGAACAACGTCTCGAGATCCTTGGCCGAGCCGCCGGCGTCGATCGTCTCGACCGTGTCGTCGATCCCCGACTCGATCTGCACCTGCTTGCCGGCGAGCATCTTGGTCAGGGTCTCGACGTCGTAGTCGCCCATGCCGCCGAGCGTGGCCAGGTCGTTGGCGAACCGATCGCTCGGGTAGTCCTTGTCGCTCGCCATCGCCTCGCCACCCGGCGCGATCCCGGCGATCACGACCGAGTCCTTCTCGTAGTCGGTCGGCTTGAACACGACGCGCAGCCCGTTGGACAGCGTCCACACCTCGGCGCCGATCGCGTGCAGCGCGTCCTCGTGGACGATCTTGCCCGGCGTCGCCGGCGGCCCGGCCATCAGCGGATGCTGCGGCACGACGTCCTGCCACGGCTCGAGCTTGGCCTTGCTGACCTCGTCGACGATCGCGAGCACGCGGGCGCGATCGGGCAGCGCCGGCCCGCCCTTGGCCGGATCGGGCGCCGAGATCAGGATCACGCGGCTGTCCGCACCCGAGAATGGCCTGGCCAGCGCGTCGAGGTCGGCCATCGTGATCGTCGGCAGCAGCGCGAGCGTGAGGTTGCGCTCGGCGACCCGTCCGATCATCAGCTCGTGCGCGAAGAAGTTGCGGGTGATCTCCTCGGTGAAGTCGCGGCTGTCGGTGGTGGCCTCGGTGGCGGCGGCCTCCGACATCACGCTCGCCAGGTTGGTGCGCGCGCGCTCGAGCTCGCTCGCCGTGACGCCGTGGCGCTCGATCCGCGCGACCTCGGTCAGCATCGCGCGCAACGCGTCCTCGACCTTGCCGCCCTTGACCTGGGCGCCGCGCTCGAACGCGTCGATGTCGCGCGTGATCGACTGGAACAGCCCGGCCGCGTCGGAGAACGGCGCGTCGGGCCGGCGCGCGAGCGACGACAGCCGCTCGTTGAGGATCGTGGTGTAGAGCTGCTCGGTGACCAGCCGGCGGTAGTCGCGCTTGCTCGCGTTCGAGCGGTGCGGCGCGAGGTTCGCGACCATGATCGAGGTCTCGGTCGCCTCGCGGTCGGTCGCGATCGACACGCGCGTGCCGGTCGCGGGCGGCACGCCGCCGTCGGGTCGCGGCCGCTCGCGCGCGGGCGCCTTGAGGTCGCCGAACTTGGCCTGGATCTGACGCTCGATCTCGACCGGATCGACGTCGCCCACCACGATCACCGCGAGCAGATCGGGCCGGTACCAGTCCTTGTAGAAGCGATACAGCGTGTCGCGCGTGGCGTGCTTGATGATCTCGGGATCGCCGATCACCGTCCGGGTCGCGTAGCGCGAGCCCTCGAACAGCACCTTGGCATGCTTGTCGAACAGCCGGGCGTCGGCGCCGCGGCCGAGCCGCCACTCCTCGAGCACGACGCCGCGCTCCTTGTCGACCTCGACCGGGTCGTAGGTCACGTCGCCCGCCCAGTCGCGCAGGATGTCGAGCCCCTTGTCGACGAAGCCGGCCTGGTCGGTCGGCACCTCGAGCTCGAAGATCGTGTTGTCGTACTGGGTCTCGGCGTTGAGGTCGGCGCCGAACCGCATGCCGATCTTCTCGAGGTAATCGACGATCGCGAGCTTGGGGAAGCGCTTGGTCCCGTTGAACGCCATGTGCTCGTCGAAGTGCGCGAGCCCGCGCTGGTCGTCGTCCTCCTGCACCGAGCCGGCGTCGACCGCGAGCCACAGCATCGCGCGCTTCTCCGGCTTGCCGTGCTTGAGGATGTAGTAGGTGAGCCCGCTGGGCAGGACGCCCTTCTTGACCTCGGGCCACAGCGGCAGCGGCGCGTCGTCGGGATCGGTGGACGGCGGCGGTGCGACGACGGCGCGCGCGGGCGGCGTGACCGGTGCCGGTGCGGGTGGGGCGCCGCCACAGGCGACGAGCGCGGCGAGCGCGAGGACGGCGAGGCGCGACAGCATGGCGCCGACTATCGCACTGCTTCGGCGCGCGCGCCCGCGACATCGAACAGCGCCGCGAGCTCGTCCTCCTTCGCCGCGGCGTCGTGCCGGCCGAGCTCGATCAGATCAGAGGCGTATTCGCCATCGAACAGCAGGTACGACAGCAGGTCGCTCTCGTGCGCGGCCTCGCCCTCCGACAGCCGCTGGATCAGCTTGCGCGCGATCAGGCCGTGCACGCGCATCTTGCCCTGGCGGACGAACTGCGCGGCGAGCGTGCCGATGTCCTCGGACGGCCGGATGTGCACCGCCTGGATCCGGCGCAGCGGCGCGCCGCGCAGCCGCATCAGCTCGTGGTTCATCATGTGCTCGAACTTGTCGCCGAACGACGACGCCCCGGCGTCGAGGATCAGGTTGATCCGCTGCATGCGCATGAGGTCGTACTCGGTATGATCGAGCAACAGCGCGTTGAGCGCCTTGCCGGCGAGGAACAGCGGCTTGGGATAGGCCTCGATCCGCTCCTTCTCGAGCGACTTGGGCTCCTTGGCGACGTGGCGCAGCGAGACCAGCAGCATGCGATCGGCGCCGAGCCGGATCGCCGGGGACATCGGCGTGTTCTGGCGCAGGCCGCCGTCGGTGAAGAACTCGTCGCCGATCTTGACCGCGGGGAACAGCAGCGGGATCGCCGCCGACGCGAGCACGTGGCGCGGCCCGATCCGCGCGGCGCGGTGGCGGACGAACGGATCGCGGCTCCACTCGCGCGGCACCGGCTCGGCGCTCGACAGGAACACCACCGTGTGGCCGGTGCCGACCTGGGTCGCCGACACGGTGAGCGCCTGGAGCTTGCCGGCGCGCAGGTTGCGCTCGATGCTGCGCCACGGGATCACGCGGATCACGAAGCGCTCGAGCCCGCTGGTGTCGAACAGCCCGCCGTAGCGGAAGCTGCCCGGCGCGGGCGGCGGCGGCTCGCCGCCGAGCATCATCCGCATCGCGCGCACGACGTCGCGCGCGCGCAGGCTGATCAGCTCCTCGAGCCGCAGCGCGCGCCACGCCGCGACCAGCGCCTGGGCCTGTGCCGCGGGATCGGACTGCGTCGCCGCCAGGAACGCCGCGTTGATCGCGCCGACGCTCGTGCCGGTGATGATGTCGATCGGCACGTGGTGGCCGAGCCGGCGTGCCAGGTCGGTCCGCAGGTAGTGAATGATGCCGGCCTCGTAGGCCCCGCGCGACCCGCCCCCCGAGAGCACGAAGCCGATCTTGGGGCGGGTCACGGGCAACTGCACGAGACCATTGTCGCGTCGCAGCACGGGCGCACGCAACCATTCGCGACGCGGGTTGTCCCAACGCCATGCGCGCAGGTCTGGCCGTGGTCGTCGTATGTGCGGCAACGAGCGCCCGTGCCGACAACTCGCTCTCCGAGATCGGCGATCGCGGGCTCGCGCTGGCCAGCCACGCCAGCGAGACCGCGTGCGATCTCGACGTCGAGCTGCGCGGCGGGATCGCCGACGTCGAGGTGCGCGAGCACCTGAGCGACCCCGGCGACCAGCCGCGCGCGCTCGCGCTCGAGCTCGAGCTGCCGGCCGGCGCGACGATCGTCGGGTTCGCACGCGATCGCGGCGACGCGCTCGCGGTGCCGGCCTCGGCCGAGGCCACGCTGGTCGGCGATCGCGGCGTGCTCGACGTCGATCCCGCGTTCGTCACCGCGCTGCCCGACACCGCCGCCGGCCACGCGCGGTTTCGCGCCGTGCTTCAGCCGGGCGCGGAGCGCGGCGCGTGGGACACCACGATCGTCACGCGCTGGACCGCGCCGGTCGAGATCGCGGGCGGGGCGCTCCGCCTCGTCCTGCCCGGCCACCGCGTCGTGCCGCTCGCGGCGTGCCGCGGCGTCGTCCACGCCACGCCGGGGCCGGGTGCGACGATCGACCGGATCCGGGTCGACGACGCCGAGACGGCCGGCCGCGCCGCGACGTTCACGCTCGGCGCCGACGACGTCGCGATCACCGCGACGATGGCGTTCGCGCGGCCCGAGCCGCTGGTGTGGTCGACCACCGAGCCCTTGCCCGGCGGCTTCGTCGCGCGCGCGGTGACCGTGGTCGCGCCGCCCGGCCATCCCGCGCCGCGCCGCGCGCTGCTCGTGATCGACAGCTCGCGCAGCATGGACCTGATCGGCGGTCCCGCGATCGCGCGCGTGGTCGCCGCGATCGGCGGCGCGCTCCCCGCCGGCTCGGAGGTCGAGGCGATCACGTTCGACCGCATGCCGGCGCGCGTGCTCGGTGCGTGGCGGCCGGCCGGACCCGACGCGCTCGCCGCGATCGAGGCCGCGATCGGCAAGCACGCCGGCGCCAACGGCAGCGATCTCGCGAGCGCGCTCGCGCTCGCGCATCGCCTGCTCGGCGAGGGCAGCTCGCGCCTGCCCGCGCAGGTGATCGTGATCGGCGACGGCGTGCTCGCGCAGGCGCCCGACGGTGCGCTCGCCAGCGCGCTCGCCGCCGCACCGCGCGACCTCGACCTCCACGCGATCGTGCTCGATCCCGGCGCGCTCGCCGCGCCCGGCAAGGCCGCGCTCGACGCCGCGATCGATCACTTCGGCGGCGCGTACGTCGAGCTGCGCGCCGGCGATCTCGATCGCGAGCTCGCCGACGTCGCGTCGTGGCTCGAGCCGGCGTGGCGCCAGCTCGCGGTGACCGGCGTGCACGCCGAGCTGCCGGACGAGCTGCGCGCCGGCAGCGGGTTCTCGCGGTTCGAGCTCGGCCGCCGGCCGACCGCGGTGCGGCTCGTCGCGAAAGGCGAGCACGCCGCGTCGGTCGCCGCGAGCGCCGCACCCGCCGCCGCGGTCGCGCAGCTCGCGCTCGCTCGCACCGGCGTCGCCGACTTCCTCGAGCCGTCGTGGGACCTGTGCGTGTGCGACGGCGAGCTCGCGAAGGCGACCGCCGCGCGCGAGCAGGTCGTGCGCAGGACGCCGATCGCCGACGACGCGCACGCGCTCGCCGTGCTCGCGTCGACCGGCCGGGTCGCGGCGAGCCGGCACGCGATGGTCGCCGGCGGCGGCCCGTACACCCGCACGGTCGCGCTGCTCGATCCCGAGTTCCCGGCGGATCCGGCGCCGCCGGCCGCGACCGGCGTGGCCGCGGACGGCGCGATCGTCTCGCGCACGCTCCAGCTCCAGCTCCAGCCGCTGGCCTACGCGTGCTACCAGCGCGCGCTCGGTCGCACGCCCGGGCTCGCCGGCACCGTGCTGTTCCAGCTCGAGGTCGCGCGCGGCGAGGTCACGCGCGCCGACGTGTCGGCGATGGGCAACCCGGCGTTCGAGGGCTGCCTGCTCGACGCCGCGTACCAGCTCGCGCTGCCGCTGCCCGACCCGCGCTACACCGGCGACGACGGCCGCGCGATCGTGCGCTATCCGCTGACGTTCACCGTGCGCGCGGAGCATCCGATCATCGTGCCGGGCGACGCCGACTCCGAGTCGCCGCTCGACATCGATGCGATCAAGGGCGGCGCGCCCGGGCCGCGCTCGGTGGATGCCGGCGACACCAAGACGCCGCTCGGCACGCTGCGCCCGCCGCCTAGCCCGTGAGCCGCATGATCGTGTGGCGCCCGAAAAGCGCCGGCAGCCAGCGCGCGGCGCGCTGGCCGAACACCAGGCGGAGCTTGGTCACGAGCACGCCGGTCGGCAGGCGAAGCCGCGACATCGGCTGGAACCCGAAGCGCGCGAAGTAGGCCGGCTTCGCGGTGGCGAGCCAGATCAGCGTGGCGCCGCGCCCGCGCGCGCGGGCGATGCAGGCCGCCACCAGCGCGCTGCCCGTGCCGCGGCGATGCGCGCCGGCCGCGACCGCGACCGCGAGGATCTCCGCGGTGGTCGACGCGTGCCAGTGCACCTCCGCGCAGCCGACGATCGCGCCGCCGTCCTCGGCGACCACGAACTCGCCCCACGCCCGTGCGATCTGCGCCGCGCTCTGCTGGAACAGCGAGGTGTCGGCCGCGTTCGACGCGAGCACCGCGTGGATCGCCGGGACATCGCGCTCGCAGGCGTCGCGCACCTGCATCTACGGCTGCGGCCCGAGCTCGGGCGGCGGCGCCGCCTCGCGGGCATCGACCGGCGGCGCGGCGACCGGCGGCGGTGCACTGGTGGGCGGCGGCGGTGCACTGGTGGGCGGCGGCGGCGCGGGCGCGGGCGCCGGCTCGTCGCTCTCGTCGACGCCGGCGTCCTCGTACGCGACCTGCTCGAGCCGCGCGTGGATGACGCCGCTCGTGATCGGCACGAAGTGATAGAACGCGACCTCGTGGCCGGGCAGCACGAACGTGAACTGGTGCTCGGTGCCATCGGCCTGGCCGTGCCAGTACGCCGGCGTCGTGCCGACCTGCACGCCGTCGACCATGACCATCGCGCCCGACGGCGACGAGCGCAGCGTGATGTCGATGGGATGACCGCCGCGCGCGCTCGGCGGCGACGCCGGCGGGTGATGCTCGACGTCCGGATCGAGGTGCATCCCCGACGCGGGATCGAAGCCGGTGATCACCTTCACGCCGGGGCGGCCGGCGTCGCGAGGCGCGGCGGGCGGCGGCGCGGGCGGCGGCGCGGGCGACGAGCTCGAGCACGCGGCGAACAGCGCGACGAGCGCGAGCCTCATGGCTCAGCTATAGCACGCGCGCTAATGCGATCGGTGCGTCGCGGCCTCGACTCGCGCGCGCTGCGCGTCGTCGAGCAAGCGCCGCGCGTTGACCCAGGCCAGGATGCGCGCCTTGCGGATCGTCGCCTCCTGCTGCGACACGGTGTCGATCGCGCGCGCGATGTCGGCGTCGCTCGCGCCGGGATGGGCCAGCAGATCGCGGAGCGCGTGCGACGACGCCTTGAGCGCTGCCTTGGCCGCCGCGATCTGGCGATCGGTGTCGGCGCGCAGCCGCTGGATCGCCTCGCGCTGCGGCGGCTGGAGGCCGAGGTCGCCGATCCCGCGCGCGATGTCCTCGTCGTCTCCGTCGTCGCTGTCGCTGTCGCTGCTCTCGGTCGTCCCGCTGGTCACCGTGGCGGTCGGCGCCTCGCCGTCGTCGTCGCGGTCGTTGTCGTCGCCGTCGTGACCGCGCCCGCCCCAGCCCGGCCACGAGCTGCCGAGCTTGGCGAAGCCCTTGCTCCACTGATCGACGTCGCCGCCGAGCCCCTCCATCTCCTTGCCGATGTCCTCGCCCATCTTGCCGAGCTCCTCGCCCAGCTTGTCGAGATCGCGCACGTCGATGTGCGCGA
>DATJAE010000116.1:0-53636 GCA_035516595.1 Kofleriaceae bacterium
CAGCGGCAGCGGCAGCGGCAGCGGCAGCGGCTCGGGCTCCGACGGCAATGGCCCCCCGCTCACGATCGACGGCAGGCCGCTCGACGCTCCGAATTAGAGCGCGAACGCCTTCACGCGGTCGTAGGCGCCGTTGAAGTAGTCGTGGTCGCCCGGGAACACGCCGTGATCGGCGTTCTGCCAGATCGTGTAGAAGCCCCAGCCCGCGGGCAGGGTGCCGACGCTCGACGCGTAGCGCGCGACCCACAGCGGGTTGTTGCCGAACGTGTTGTTGTTCCCGGTGCACAGCGTCCACCAGCTCGTGCTGGTGTAGATCACCATGTCGCGGCCGGTGCGCGCCTTGATCGTGTTCGCGAAGTCGCGGATCCACGACACCATCTGCGCGTGGGTCTTGCCGTAGCACGACGAGCCGTACGGGTTGTACTCGAGGTCGATCGCCGGCGGCAGCGTCTTGCCGTCCTTCGACCAGCCGCCGCCGTGGTTGACGAAGTAGTTGGCCTGGGTCGCGCCGCTCGACACGTTGGGCAGCGCGAAGTGGTACGCGCCGCGGATGATGCCGGCGTGGTACGAGCCGTTGTACTGCTGCGCGAACTCGGGGTTGGTATAGCCGGTGCCCTCGGTCGCCTTGATGTAGGCGAACTTCGCGCCGTGCGATGCCGCCGAGCTCCAGTTCACCGCGCCCTGGTAGCTCGACACGTCCATGCCGGGCGTCTGGGTGACGACCTCCGGCTCGATGCCGGTGGTTTCTTCGCCCTCGACCGCCATGATCATCGATCCGGCGTAGTCGTCCTCGGGGTGCGTGACCAGCGCGGCCTCGTCGGCCGAGCCGTCGTCGTCGGAATCGATGCACGCCGGGACGAGCGAGAGCGCGAGCGCGGCGAGCGAGAACGCGAACAGCGAACGAGACATTGCAGGCTCCTTGAAGGTTCAGCGCGCACGAGGGGCCACGCGCCGACGAGCGGCGCCTCCCACGAGTCGCGATCCGGCCCGACTCCAGAATTCGTGCCAGCGTGACGCGCGCGGCCGTCGCGTCGCGCAGGCGCCTGGGATCGCGAGACTTCGCGCGCGGTCAGCGCGCGGTCAGCGCGCGGTCAGCGATGGTCGGCACCCGCAACTGCACACGGCTCGGTGCACACGATGACGCGCAGAGCTAGCTAGTTCACGGTGCCGCCGCACGGCGCGAGCTCGCACAGCAGGTGACTGACGTGACCGAGCATGCGCTCGATGCGGAACATCGGATCGATCGCCTCGAGCAGCTGCTGGCGCTCGTCGGCGTCCATCACCAGCGCGGCGGCGATCGCGTCGGCGCACGTACCGGGGTCGTCGAACGAACGCACCAGGTCGCGCAGCTGCGGGCCGCCGTGATCGAGCACCTCGGCCAGCCGATCGCACAGCGCGATCAGCCGGCGATGGTGGTCCTGCGCGGCGCACGGATCGACCGCCGCGTCGCTCAGCATGCGGGCCTCGACCCGGCGGTAGGGACGATCGCTCGGCAGCTCGCGCGCGAGCTCGGCGCGCGCGACCCCGCGCAGCAGCAGCGCGAACCGCCCGTCGGGCAGCTCCTCGCTGCAGATGATCCGACCGACGCCGAACCGCTCGTACACCGGCGGCCGGCCGTAGGACGTGGTCTGGTAGCCCTGGCGCAGCCGCGCGATGCCCATCAGCTGGTTGCCCGCGAGGCAGTCGCGCGTGAGATCGCGATAGCGCGGCTCGAACACGTGCAGCGGCATCAGCCCGCCCGGCAGCAGCACGCAGTTGGGCAGCGGGAACATCGGCAGCGCCGCGAGGGCATCGGAGTCGGGAGGTGACAGCGGTTCGCGCATGATCCTCCGGCTCCCTGAGGTTACCCGAAGACGTCGATGCACGCGCCGGTGAGCGCGTTGGGGGCTGCGTGCGCCAGGAACACCGCGGTCTTCGCGATGTCATCGGGCGTCATGTCCGGCCTCGTGCCGGGCATGCCTTCGCGCAACATCTGGGTGTCGACGCTACCCGGGCAGATCGCATTCACCGAGACCTTAGCAGCGCGCAGCTCCTCGGCAAGCGCGCGGGTCAGCCCGACGACACCGTGCTTGGCCGCGCAGTACGCGGCGAGCAGCGCGGTGCCTTCGCGCCCGGCGATCGATGCGATGTTGATCACGCGCCCGGCGTTGTGCTCGAGGTCGGGCAGGAACGCGCGGGTCACGTAGAACGTGCCGTCGAGGTTGGTCGCCATGATCCGGCGCCATTCGTCGTCGGTGATCGCTTCGGTCGACTTGCGCAGCACCGCGCCGGCGTTGTTGACCACGGTGCGGACCGGCGGCATCGTCGCGCGCACCAGCTGCGATGCGTGGCCGACCGCGTCGGAGTCGGTCACGTCGACGACGATCGCCCGCGCCTTGCCGCGCGCTGCCGCGATCTCCGAGGCCACCGAGCGCAGCGCCTGTTGATCGCGCGCCCACAGCGCCACCTCGGCGCCGGCCTCGGCGAGGCGCAGCGCGATCGCGCGGCCGATCCCGCGGCTGGCGCCGGTGACCACCGCGGTCGAGCCGGCCAGGGTCACTGCGGCTTGCCCTTGTCGAGCGCCTTGACGTCGCTGGGCTCGTCATCGCCGAGCTGCTTGCGGCCCTGGTTGGCGGCGAGATCGAGCGGGGTGGTCAGGTCGTAGTACGGATACGGTACCTCGTGGGTCTGGCACGAGAACGACGCCTTGTTCTGGTCGTCCTTGATGTCCCACTGGTAGATCGGGTCGCGCTTCTCGAGCGTGCCGTTCGCGCAGTCGTGCAGGTTCGGCCAGCCGGTGCCGTCGACCTGCGCCCACACCTTGTCGAACTCGCCCGGCGTCATCGCCCGGCTGTCTTCCTGGCGCTGCCCCTTGGGATCGCTGCGCCAGCGCTTGATCCGCGGCCCGGCCTCGCCGCAGTCCATCTGGACGCCGGTCTCGTAGCCCGCGACGTTCTTGGTGTACGAGATCAGCCGCTCGCGGCAGTCGAAGCGCTCCTGCTCGTTCGCGACCTGGGCGCGCTGGCCACCGCCGCAGGCGGCGACCACCCCCAGGAGGATCGACCACTTCATGTCACGAACTATAATCCGCCGCGAGCGAGGCGCGCAGCTGTTCGGTGCACGCGACGCGATGCCGGTAGGCGGGGTGGTCGATCTCGACGGCGAGCGGTGTACCCTCCGTCAGCAGCGCGGCGCGCGCCTCGGGCGACAGCGGGAACCGCGCGTACTGCACCGCCGAGATCCGGTCCTCCGTCGAGCGCCCGGGCTCGAACGCGGCGCGGATCGCGTGCGGGCCGACGTGCAGGATGACGTGCTCGTCGAGCCCGACCAGCGCGCGCAGCGCGACCCGCGCGTCCTCGGCGGGCGGCAGCGGCACGAACAGCGTCGCGGCGAGCGAGGTCTCGGTCGGCATCAGCTCGTTGGTCTGGTCGACCTCGGCCTGGATCTGGTCGTCGCGCGTCAGGTTCTCGAGCCGGCAGATCTCCTCGATCTGCATGGTCAGGGTCAGGCGGTTGTCGAACACCAGCTCGACGCGGTCGCCGATCGCCACGCGGCGCGGCTTCTTGAGCTCGATGACGCGCGCGCGGTAGTCGTCGCGGATCGGCGCGTACAGCGCCGGCCCCTTGATGTCGTGCCGGGTGATCGGGCGGACCAGGCTCGTGCGGCTCATGCCACGTGCTTAGCACGCGGATACGAGCCGGCGCGCTTGCCGAGGCCGCGGCGCGCGGCGGCGAACATCCCGCGCAGCAGCGCAGGAAGTGCGGGCTGTGCGAGCCGGCCGATCGCGCTCGGCCGCATCACGACGCGCCACTCGACGTGCGTGCCGCGCTCGCCGGGCGAGAGCACCCAGTCCTCGGCCATGCGCGCGACCAGCGGCGAGCTCGTCGCGATCATCGTGAACGCGAGGCGCTCGCCGGGATCCCACGCGAGCATGCGCTCGCGAAACCGCCCGAAGCCGAGCACGTCGACCTCGCGCAGCGCGCCGACGCCGCTGGTCGCGCCGCTGCGCCACACCGAGCGGCGCATCATCGGGAACCACAGCGACGGCGTGCCGAGCTCGGCGAACACCGCGAGCGGATCGGCGTCGAGCTCGGCGCGCGCCACGAACTGGAATGGCGCGCTGCCCAGCTCGTCGATCGCGTACGGCGCGAGCTCGCGCATCACTTGGTGTTGAGCGAGTCGAGGCCCTTCTGGAACCGGCCGGCGTGCGAGCGCTCGGCGCGCGCGAGCGTCTCGAACCACTCGGCGATCTCGGTGAAGCCCTCGTCGCGCGCGGTCTTGGCGAAGCCCGGGTACATCTGGGTGTACTCGTAGGTCTCGCCGGTGATCGCCGCCTTGAGGTTCTTCGCGCTGTCGCCGATCGGCTCGCCGGTCGCCGGATCGCCGACCCGCTTCAGGTAGTCGAGGTGACCGTGCGCGTGGCCGGTCTCGCCCTCGGCGGTGTCGCGGAACAGGCCGGCGAGATCGGGGTGACCCTCGACGTCGGCGACCTTGGCGAAGTAGAGGTAGCGGCGGTTCGCCTGCGACTCGCCGGCGAACGCCTCCTTGAGGTTCGTGTGGGTCTTGCTGCCCTTGAGCTCGGCCATGGAAAACTCCTGGTTTGGTGGTGCGGTCGTACCACCGACGGCGTGGGCCAGCAACGGCCGAGGATGACCAGAAACCAGGGAGCGATGTCGCCCAGGCGCTCGCGCGAACGCGCGCCTCTCTTACTTCTGCGCGGCCAGGTACGCGACCAGCGCGTCGATCATGTCGTCGGCCATCGCGCGCGTCGGGTTGCGCTGGCCGGCCGGGATGTCGTTTGCGAGGATCGCGAACGCGATCAGGTGATCGCCGTGCACGCCGACGAAGCCGGCGAGCGTGACCACCTTGTCGAGCGTGCCGGTCTTGGCGCGCACCCGGCCGCGCGCGCTGGCGTCGGACCTCCACCGCTTGGCCAGCGTGCCGTCCTCGCCGCCGACCGGCAGCGACGCGACCAGGTCCGGCCCGATCCGGTAGTCGTCGTGCGCCGCGCGGAGCAGCGTGACCAGCTGGTGCGCGCTGACCGCGCTGGCGGCGTAGAGCCCCGAGCCGTTGTCGGCGCGGTAGCTGCCGGCGGCCAGGCCGATCCCGGCGAGGTAGGTGCGCACCGCGGCCACGCCATCGGCCCAGCTCGCCGGGCCCGGGGTCGCGCGGGTCTCGGCGCCGAGCGTCTTCAGCACGCTCTCGGCGACGTAGTTGTCGCTGAGCTTGTTCATCTCGCGCACGATCATCGCGAGCGGGGCCGAGTCGTGCGCCGCGACCAGCTTGGCGGCGGCCGGCACCGGCCCGGCGCCGAGCGCGTGCTTGTCGAGCTTGACCCCGCGCTCGGCGAGCGCGCGCCGCAGCACCTCGCCGGCGAAGCGCGCCGGGTCGTCGACTCGCTTGCGCGCGTCGTAGCTGCCGTCGGCCATCTTGATCTGGCCGGTGACCTCGACCTCGAGGTGATCCTTCTTCGGCTTGACCTCGACGCGCACCCGGGTCTTGCCCTCGGCGACGGTCGTGACCTCGGCCTTGCCGAGCCGCACGTAGTCGCCGGCGTCGGGATCGAGCCGGACCCGCGCGAGCGAGCCCGGCTCGGGCTCGACCGTCACCGTGACCGCGCTCTTGGCCACGCCGAGGCTCGCGACCGGCGCGCGGAACCCCGCGCGCTCCTTCGGCTGATCCGAGAAGTGCGGCGGCTCGGTATCGCCGTCGAAGTACGAGCCGTCGATCACGAGCTGGCCGGTCACGCTCCGGATGCCGCGCGCGGCGACGTCGTCGGCGAGCGCGCGCAGGTCGGCGAGCTGGAGCGTCGGATCGCCGCGGCCGCGCACGTACAGGTTGCCCTTGACCGTGCCGGTCGCGTCGTCGATGTCGTCGGCGTAGATCGCGGTGCGCCAGCGAAACCCGGCGCCGAGCGTGCCGAGCGCCGCGGTCGAGGTCAGCAATTTCAGGTTCGACGCCAGGTTCATGCCGCGATCGGCGTCCTTCGCGTAGAGCTCGGCGCCGGTCGCGAGGTCGACCGCCGCGACCGCGATCGTCGCCTTGGCGAGCGCCGGCCGTGCCGCGATCGCCGCGTTCAGCTGATCCTGCAGCCACTGCGCGCGCGCCTTCGGATCGGGCGGCGCGGTGAGCGCGGTCGCGCTACCACTGGCTTCATCCTCCTCGTCCGAGCCCGAGCCCGTTGCTTGCGACCAGCCGCGCGTCGCGCCGATACTCAGCGCGAGCACGACGCACACCCAGCGCGATGTCACCACGCCTGAAAGCTATCACGCTCGTCGCGCTGGTCGCGTGCACGCCGACCCGCCGGCGCACGCCCGACGACACGCTCGTGGTCGCGATCGAGACGCCGATCCGCACGGTCGACCCGCGGTTCGCGGTGTCCAACTACGACAGCAAGCTGGTCCGGCTGGTCGCCCCCGGGCTGACCACGGTCGATACGCCGAACGCCGAGCCGCGGCTCGAGCTCGCGGCCGCGATCGACCACGTCGATCCGCTCACGGTCGACGTCACGTTGCGCGCCGACGCGAGGTTCTCCGATGGCAGCGCGGTCACCGCCGACGACGTCGCGCGGAGCTACGGCTCGGCGATCGACGACCGCTGCGGCTCGACCTCGGCGAAGAACCTCGGCGAGCGGTTCCAGGCGATCGAGCCGCGCGGCGACAAGGTCGTGCGCTTTCACCTGTGGAAGCCGCTCGGCACGTTCGTGACCGACATCGACTTCGGCGTGATCTCGTACCACGGCGTCGCGCCGGGCGCGTGCAGCCCGCCGCGCGTGATCGGCGCCGGGCCGTACGTGCTGCGCGAGCTGACCTCGTTCGCCGCGAAGCTCGATGCCAACCCGTACTACCCGACGCCGCCGAGGCTGCCGCACGTCGAGATCCGGTTCGTGCGCGACGCGTCGGCGCGGATCCTGATGCTGGTCGGCGGCTCGATCGACCTGCTGCAGAACGCGGCGCGGCCCGATCTGATCGACGATCTCGCGGGGCGCCCGCGCGTGCACGTCGAGGCCGCGCCCAGCGTGATCCTGACCTACCTCATGATGAACAACGACGACCCGGTGCTGCGCGACCTGCGCGTGCGCGAGGCGATCGCGCTCGCGCTCGATCGCCCGGCGATCATCGCCGCGAAGTTCGGCGGCCGCGCCGTGCTCGCGACCGGCCTGTTGCCGCCGAGCCACTGGGCGTACGAGCCCGACGTGCCGCGCTGGAACCACGATCCGGCGCGCGCCCGCGCGCTGCTCGACCAGGCGGGCCTGCCGCCCGATGCGGGCGGCGTGCGGCTGCACCTGGTCTACAAGACCTCCGCGGATGACTTCCGGGTCGCGGTCGCGCGCGTGATCGCGGCGCAGCTCGCCGAGGTCGGCATCGAGATCGAGATCCGGCCGTTCGAGTTCGCGACGTTCTTTGCCGACATCAAGCGCGGCAACTTCCAGATCGCGACGATGCAGACCGCCGAGATCACCGAGCCCGACTACTACTTCGCCTACTTCAACAGCTCGCGCATCCCCGACGCGAAGGATCCCGACGCCAACAACCGCTGGCGCTATCGCAGCGCCGAGGTCGATCGCCTGACCGAGGCCGGCCGGCGCGAGACCGATCCGGCTGCGCGCAAGCAGATCTATTCGCAGGTCCAGCGCATCGTCGCGCGCGATCTGCCGATCATCCCGCTGTGGCACGAGGACAACGTCGTGCTGTCCAACGTCGACGTGCAGGGCTACCGGATCGTGCCCAACGCCCGGTTTTCAGGGCTGATCTCGGCGACCAAGTCGCACTAGCCCGGATCGGGGCCCCGTGGTACCTACGGGCGCTGTATGGCCGGCCTGGATCCCGTCACGGAAGAGCTGTTCCTCGGCATCGCCCACGCGCTGTTCGTCAACCGCCTCCACGTGCTCCGGCTCACCGAGGTGGTCCGCCTCGGCATCCGCCCCGATCCGCACGACCAGAACATGGAAGTGCCGCCCGAGGTCGATCGCGAGCTGATCCAGCAGGCGTTCGCCTACGTGCTGCGCCACTTCCCGCAGACCTTCGCCGGCAAGATCGAAGCCGCCAAGGCGCGCTGGGTCCGCCTGGCCTAGCTCGCCATGCGACCGCGCTACGCGATCGTGCTGGCCGCCGCGATCGTCTACGCGGTCGGGCGCTACGTACCGTTCGGCGACTACGCGCTGTATCCGCTGACCCTGTTCACCACCTGGGTCCACGAGATGGGGCACGGCATGACCGCGCTCGCGCTCGGCGGCCGCTTCGACTCGCTCGAGATCTTCGGCAACGCGGCGGGGCTCGCCCAGGCGTACGCGGCGCCCGGCTGGCGCGACGCGCTGGTCGCGCTCGGCGGCCTGCTCGCGCCGCCGATCGTGGGCGCCGCGATCCTCGCGTTCGTCCACGGCCCCAAGCGCGCGCGTGTCGTGCTCGTGGTGCTCGCCGCGGCGCTGGCGCTCTCGCTCGTGCTCTACGTGCGTTCGACCGCCGGCGTGATCGCGATGCCGATCGTCGCGGCGGGCCTGCTCTACGCGGCCTGGTGGGCGCCGAGCCACCGCGTGATCGTCGCGCAGGTGCTCGGCGTCGTGCTCGCGCTCGACACCCTGACCCGGATGGTCGGCTACGTGTTCGAGGACTCGGTGGAGGTCGATGGCAAGAAGCAGTGGAGCGACATCCACAACGTCGCGTCGCAGCTCGGTGGCCACTACGTGGTGTGGGGGATGGCGGTGACCGCGGTCGCGGTCGGTCTGCTCGCGCTCGGCCTGTGGTGGGCGTGGCGCCGGCCCGAGCCGGGGGCCGCTACGATCCGCGCTTCCGTTCGGCGAGAGCTCGCTTCCTAGCCGCAAGCTCGCGCTCGAGCCCCGCGTCGCTCGGGTCGTAGATCGTCTCGCCGACCAGCGCGTCGGGCAGGTAGTCCTCCGGCACGTACGCGCCGTCGTACTCGTGCGGGTACTTGTAGTCGGTGCCGCGCTCGGGCGCCGCCTTCGAGGCGGGCAGCAGCTTGGCGGGCACCGGCAGCGCGCCGCGCTCGCGCACCAGCTTGCGGGCCGCGGCGTAGGCGGTGAGCGCGCGGTTCGATTTCGGTGCGAGCGCCAGGTACGTCACCGCCTGGGTCATCGGCAGCACGCCCTCGGGCAGGCCGACCAGCTCGACCGCCTGCAGCGCGGCGGTCGCGACCACCAGCGCCTGCGGATCGGCGTTGCCGACGTCCTCCGCCGCGAAGATCACCATCCGGCGCAGCACGAACCGCGGATCCTCGCCGGCCTCGATCATCCGGGTCATCCAGTACACCGCGGCATCGGCGTCCGAGCCGCGCATGCTCTTGATGAACGCCGAGATCACGCCGTAGTGCTCGTCGCCGGCCTTGTCGTAGAGCAGGGTCTTGCCCTGCGCCGCCTCGGCGACGTGCGCCGCGGTGATCGCACCCTCGCCGGCGAGCTCGGCCGCGACCTCGAGCACGGTGTAGAGCCGGCGCGCATCGCCCGCCGCGGCCGCGACCACCTGCGCGGTGACCTCGGCGTCGATCGTCACGCCGCGCGCGCCCAGGCCGCGCTCGCGATCCGCGAGGGCGCGCGCGACCAGCCCCGCGAGCTCGCGATCGTCGAGCGGCTCGAGCCGCACGATCCGGCAGCGCGACAGCAGCGCGGCGACCACGCCGAAGCTCGGGTTCTCGGTGGTCGCGCCGACCAGCGTCACCGTGCCGGCCTCGACGTGGGGCAGCAGCGCGTCCTGCTGGGTCTTCGAGAAGCGATGGATCTCGTCGATGAACAGCAGCGTGCGCGCGCCGCGCTCGTCGCGGCGCTCGGCGGCCTTGGCGATCGCCTCGCGCACGTCCTTGACCCCGGCCTCGACCGCCGACAGCGCGACCAGCTCGGCGCGCAGCGTCTCGCCCAGCAGGTGGGCGAGCGTCGTCTTGCCACTCCCGGGCGGTCCCCACAGGATCAGGGAGGGGATGGCGCGCCCGGGACCGAGCTGGGACAGGATCCGTCCCGGCCCGACGAGATGGCGCTGTCCCACCAGCTCCTCGAGCGTTCGCGGCCGCATCCGCTCGGCGAGCGGCTGACCGACCCGGCGCTTGCGGGCGCTTTGAGCAAACAGGTCCACCTACACCTGGATACCTTACTTCCCGCAATCGCGCAGGGTTACGCCCTTATTGTGCACGCCTCGTCTGTTCGCGACCGCACACCACACAGCATGGTGACGCGGCACCCGGCTACCCCGGCCGTCGGATGTGACGGTCGTGTCGAGGTTTCGCCTCGTTATGATCGGACCCCTGGTGGCACGCGCCCTGCTTTGCTCGCGACCATGGTGGTCGAGACCGTCTTCCAGTATCGCACCCTGATCGGGAAGTGCGAGCTCGGCTGCGGCCTCGACTGGGACGAGATCGACGCGGTCGGCGCGATCGAGCGGCTGTTCGCGCCGCACCGCGACGAACGCCGCGCCGGGCGGCGATTCCGCCGCGAGTCGGTGCAGCTGGAAGCGATCGTGCGCGGCGATCAGCTCAACGATCGCGTCGCGGTCACCGAGATCGGCCCGGGCGGTCTGGTGTGCCGCGGCGCGCCGTTCATCGCGCGCGGCGAGGTCGTCGAGATCGTGATCGAGGATGGCGACCGCAGTTATCGCTTCCGCGCGCAGGGCGTCTGGCTCAAGGACGATGGCGAGGACTACAAGGTCGGGCTCGCGTTCGTCGGCATGCCGGTGTGCCTGAACAAGGTGCAGCTCAGCGCGCACCACCAGGATCTGGTCGACAAGATCTCGGAGGCCGCCTAGAGCAGGCGCTCGACCAGCGCCTCGATCGCCGCGAAGTCGCCGGCGCCGATGCCGATGTAGCGGATGACGCCGGTCCGGTCGATCACGACGATCATCGGCAGGGCCTCGAGCAGGTAGCTGCCGGCGATCCGGTCGCCGTCGTCGCGCGCGATCGTGTAGGCGAGCTGGTGGTCCTTGACGTAGTCGGCGAGCTCGGGCGCCGTCTCGTCGGAGATGCCGATCACGCGCACGCCGCGATCGCGATACTTCGCGTGCCAGGCGTTGAGCTCGGGCGCGGTCAGCAGGCACGGCCCGCACCACGTCGCGAAGAACTCGACGACCACGACGTGGCCGGCGAGCGCGCCGAGCTCGACGGTCGAGCCGTCGAGCGCGGGCAGCGCGAACGCCGGCGCGGGGTGATCGACCAGCGTGCGCGACAGCGACGCCACGGCGGGGCGCACCGCGAGCGTCGCGCGCAGCTCGACGCGCTGGCCGCCGCGCATCACCGCGATCGCGACGGTGTCGCCCGCGCGCCGGGTCGCGATCCGCGCGATGAACTCCGAGGCCTTCGCGATCGGGGCGCGATCGAGCTCGATCACCTGATCGCCGATGCGCAGGCCGGCGCGCTCGCCCGGCGTGCCGTGCAGCACCTGGACGATCCGGCTCGAGGTCGGATCGAACCGGATGCCGACCCACGGCGGCCCTCGCTCGGGCTCGGCCGGCGGCGGCGGGGCAGGGTGCGGCGGCGCGGCCGGCGGCGGTGCGGCGTGGGTGCACGCCGCGATCGCGAGGGCCAGCGCGAGCCGCATCGCAGATGATCGCAAGGTCAGGCTCTGCCGGACCGCGCAGCGCCGGAGGGCGGCGCGGCGTGTCGATCGAACAGGCGCTGCGCGAGGTGGACCGTGCGCGGCGGCAGGGTCTCGCCGCGCCACGCCAGCGCGCGCGCCAAGACGAGCGCCTTGTCGGCGGTGCCGAGCTGCGGGCGCTCGGCGAACAGCCGCGGGCCGACGCGCTCGATCTTCTCGAGGATGCGCGTGCCGCCGTGCCACATCAGCGCGAGCTCGACCGCGAGGTCGGGGCCGACCACGTCGACCAGCGGGCGGGCGCGCTCGAACAGCGCGCGGGTCCGCGCGACCTCGTAACGCACGAGGTTGCCGATCGCGGGCGAGCTGCGCCGCGCCGCGATGTCGCCCTCGGTGACGCCGAAGTGGCGGAGGTCCTCGGCGGGCAGGTAGACCCGGCCGCGCGCCCAGTCCGCGGGCACGTCCTGGACCAGGCGCGCGACCGCGAGCGCGGTCGACAGGTCCTCGGCGTAGGCGTGGAGCTCGGGCGCGCGATAGCCGCCGATGTAGAGCAGCAGCCGCCCCATGGGCTCGGCGGCCTGGCGGGTGTAGGCGCGCAGCTCGTCGAACGTCGCGTAGCGCTTGCGCTCGAGATCGGTCCGGAACCCGGACAGCAGCTCGGCGAGCTCGGTGATCGGCAGCGCGAACCGGTCGGCGGTGTCGGCGAGCGCGACCATCACCGGGTGATCGGCGCGGCCGCGATACGCGGCGTGCAGCTGCTCCTCCCAGCGATCGAGCTCGCGCGCGCGCCGGCCCTCGTAGGCGGCCTCGTCGGCGAAGTCGTCGGCGACCCGCGCGAACGCGAACAGCGCGAAGATGTGCTTGCGCAGGTGCGAGCGCGCGAACATCGACGCCACCGGGTAGTTGTGGTGGCGCGCGCGGCACAGCGCCTCGCAATAGCGGTAGCACGCGCTCAGCTCGAGCGTGGGCGGCAGCGGGACGGCGAGCGCGGGCGAGCGAGCGACTCCGAGACGGTGGATCATGGCAGCTCCTTCAGACGAGCGAGCACTTCGCGCGCGCGGTCCGGCTTGACGTCACCGCACGACGACAGCTCGGCGGCGACGCGATCGATCAGGTCGCCGGTGGCGCCGACCGCGCGGGCGACGCCGCGCGCGTGCAGCGCCATGTGACCGCGCTGGATGCCTTCGGTGGCGAGCGCGCGCAGCGCGGCGAGGTTGGTCGCGAGCCCGGCGGCCGCGGCGAGCGCGGCGAGGCGGTCGGCGTGCGCGGCATCGGCGAGCGCGAGCGCGAGCCTGGCGGCGGGGTGGCCGTGCAGCGCGCCGCCCACCGTGCCGACCGCGAGCGGCATCACCAGCTCGCCGACCAAGCCCGGCGGCCGGGCCAGGTCGGACATCGGGTCGGAGCTGGTCAGCTCGCCGCCGGCGTCGCGCCAGATCGCGAGCGGCCGGTACGCGCCGGTGCGCGCGGCGTAGGCGTGCGCGCCGGCCTCGACCGCGCGCCAGTCCTGGCCGGTCGCGACCAGCACGGCGTCGACGCCGTTCATGATGCCCTTGTTGTGGGTCGCGGCGCGATACGGATCGAGCTCGGCGAACCGCGACGCGGCGGCGATCGCGGCGCGGATCTCGGCGCCCTGCTCGCCGAGCGCGGCGTCGCCGACCCGGCAGCGCACCGTGACCGTGCGGCCGTCGGTGAGGTTCGACAGGATCCGCAGGCCGGCCCGGCCGCCCGCGATCCGCGCGACCCGCTCGGCGAGCGCTTCGCACAGCGTGTTGACAAGGTTGGCGCCCATCGCGTCGCGGCAGTCGACGTGGAGGTGGGCGACCACGACGCCGCCGTCGGCGCCCGAGCGCGCGAGCACGCGGACCTCGAGCGCGCGCGGGCCGCCGCCGCGCTCGGCAAGCCGCGGCACCAGGCGGCGCGCGTCGTCGAGCAGGCTCGGCGCGGCGCCCTGCAGCGCGGCGGCGCCGGCATCGACGTCGGCGACGTCGGTCACCTGGATCTGGCCGATCATGACCGGCGCGCTGATCTCGCACGCGAAGCCGGCGGGCCGCGTCATCTTCGCGGCGTTGGACGCCGCGGCGACCACCGACGGCTCCTCGATCGCCATCGGGATCAGCACGTCGCGGCCGTCCACCGTGAAGTTGACCGCGACCGCGAACGGCAGCGCGTAGGTGCCGATCACGTTCTCGATCATCCCGTCCGCGGCCTCGAGCGCGAGCGCGCCCGGATCGATCGCGGCGAGCTCGCGCTCGGCGATCCCTGCCGCGTCGGCCACGCGCCGGCGCCGCTCGGCGATGCCGAGCCGGTAGAAGCCGGGGAGACGGGACGACACGGGAATGCTCGTGTTTACTGGACGTCGGGGCCCAAGTCCACGCCGGCGTGATCGACCTTCAGCTCCAGCGGCTGGCACCCCACTTCGATGAGTAAACGCCGTGCCCGGGTTGCGTCTTCCGTGGCCGGAATCACGGCGATCGCGACGTCGCCGCCGCCGGCGCCGGTGGTCTTCGCGGTACCGCCCAAGGGCTGGAGCGCGGCGCGCGCCCGGGTCACGCACGGCGGAACGAGCGCGATGCCGGTGACTTGCGCGAGCCGGTCGAATGCGGTCGCGGCCAGGCCGAGCGCCGAGATCAGGCCGGTCGCGGCCATCGCGGGGGAGCGCGCGCGACACGCCTGGCACGCCGCGCGCGCGGTCTCGGCGATCGACGTCAGCGCCGCGCCGACCTCCACCGGGTGCACGGCGCGCGCCTCGGCCACCCGCGCGACCAGGCTGGGCGTGTCGGCCGACGCGCCGGTGAAGAACGGCAGGAGCGTCACGCCGGCGGGCCACGACAGGCGATCGAGCAGCCTGTTGCGGAACTCGATCACGCCGCCGTGCACCGCGGCGGCGATGTCGGTGCCCGAGCCGGTCGCACCGCGCCGCGCCTGGACCCGGCCGTGCGCCTCGTGCGCGATCTCGGCGACCAGCGCGCGATCGATCACCGGGATCGCGTCGGGCCCGGAGTGCTCGGCGGCGAGCGCGAGCGCGGTCGCGGCGACCGTGACGGCCGCCGACGAGCCGAGCCCGAGCTTGTGCTCGCCCGCGAACATCGCCGACGAGTCGACCGCGATCTCGAACGCGGCGCGGGTCGCGGCGTGATCCGGCCCGAGCCGCTCGGCGAGCACGTCGGCGAGCGTGACCAGCAGCGGCGCGGTGCCGCGCGGCCCGCCGAGCCGGCGCGCGACCACCCGGCGATCGACCGCGACCACCAGCGCCGGGGCGCCGTCGAGCACGGCGTACTCGCCGGCGAGGATCAGCTTGCCCGGCGCGGTCGCGATCACATCTCCGCGCCGCCCTTCGGCGGCGCTGCGCGGTCCGGCGGGGCCGGACGTTGCGATCACGCGATCACCTCCGCGCCCGGCCCGAGCTCGCTCACCGCGACCGCGGTCACGCCGTCGATCGCGCGCAGCGCGGCGGCGACCGGCGCGGCGTCCTCGGCCGAGGTCACGACCTTGACGTGCGGGCCGGCGTCGATCGTGGCGTACGCGGCCCGGCCGGCGTCGCGCAACGCGCGCACCGCGGCGAGCAGCGCGAGGGTCGGCGGCTGCCAGTACACGATCGCCGGGCGCGCGGCGATCGCGGTGGCGTGCATCGCGAGCGCGTTGCCCTCCGCGATCGCGCCCAGCGCGGCGAGGTCGCCGGTGGCCAGCGCGGCCTCGGCCGCGGCGAGATCGCGCGGCACGAGCGCGAGCCAGTCGCGGTAGAGCGGCGAGGTCTCGGCGGTGTGCGCCATCGCGTCGCGCGAGCCGAACGGCTTGTGCGCGCCGCCGCCGACGATCGCGATCACGACGCGCAGCCGCGCCGCGAGCGGCGACGCGATCGGCTCGGCGAACGCGTCCGAGCCGTCGACGCGCGTGCCGGCGTGCATCCGCACGAATCCGCCGAACACCGAACGCGCGGCCGAGCCCGAGCCGCGCCGGGCCAGCACGGACAGCTCGCGCGGCGACAGCGCGAGCCCGGCGGCCCGGCTCGCGGCGAGCGCGAGCGCGGCGAACCCCGAGGCCGACGACGCGAGCCCCGACGCGGTCGGGAAGCGGTTGAGGCTGTGGACGCGGGCGAACGCCGAGATCCCGGCGCGCGCCCGCACGACGTCGAGGAACGCGCTGACCCGCGGGTCGGTGTCGGCGAACGGTCGCGCGCCCGGCGCGTTCGGGATCAGCGAGACCTCGTCGCGCCCCAGCGCGCGGTCGAACTCGACCGTGGTCTCGGTGACCAGCGCCGCGAGCGTCACCGACAGGCTGCCTGCCGCCGGCAGGTTGAGCGCGCTGTCGCGCTTGCCCCAGTACTTGACCAGCGCGATGTTGGCGCACGCGCGCGCGCGGACGATCACGTGCGCCCTCCGACCGTCGCGACGAAGCCTTGCACGCCGGCGGTCCGCCACGCCGCGAGCACGTCGGCCTCGCGCTCGCGCGGCGCGATCGCGATCACCGCGCCGCCGCCGCCGGCGCCGGTCAGCTTCGCGCCGTGCGCGCCGACCCGGCGCGCCGCCTGGCACAAGCCGTCGAGCAGCGGGGTCGACACGCCGAGCCCGCCGAGCAGGTCGTGCGCGCGGTTCATCGCCGCGCCGAGCTCGTCGAGCCGTCCGGCGAGCAGCGCCGCGGTCCCCGCGTCGCACAGCGCGCCGAGCTCGCGCAGCCGCGCGTCGTCGTCGACCCCGGCGGTCGCGGCCGCGACCCGCTCGATCATCCGGGCGGTCGAGCGCGGCGAGCCGCTCGGCCCGACCAGCACGCGCAGCGGCGCGCAGCCGATCGCGCGCAGCCCGCTCGCCTTGCGGTACACGCCGACCCCGCCGGCGATCGCGAGCGCGACGTCGACCCCGCTCGGCTTGCCGTGCAGCAGGCGCTCGCTCGCGCCGGCCGCCGCCGAGATCGCGGCGGCATCGACCGGGCGCCCGGCGTGGGCGAGGAGCGCGCGCGCGATCGCGACCGCGAACGCGGCCGACGCGCCGAGCCCGGCGCCCGGCGGGATCTGGGCGTCGCCGACCAGCGTGAGCGGCGGCCGGCCGACCTCGATCGCGTCGGCGATCGCGGCCAGCCCTTGCGCGAGCACGTGATCGTCGTCGGCGGTGAGCTTGACGCTCCAGATCGGGATGTCGACCCGCAGCGTGCCGCCGGCCGGGGTCGGTACGGCGTCGAGCCGTACGCCGCGGTCGAGCGCGGCCGCGAGCGCGGGATAGCCGTAGACCACGGCGTGCTCGCCGAGCAGGATGATCTTACCGAGGCCGATGAAGCTCATGGTCCGCGATGCCGAGGTCGTCGAGGAACGCGCGCAGCGGCGCGCCGAGATGACGCGGCGCGCGCGCGAGGCCGGCGGCGCTGCGCGTGCCGGTGAGCAGGCACACCGCGCGGATCGCGTCCACCACGCGATCGATCGCGGCGCGCACCGCCGCGGCGCCGCCCGCCCGCTGCGCGCGCAGCATCGGCGCCGCCATGCCGCCGGCCCGCGCGCCGAGCGCGAGCGCACGGGCGACGTCGTGGCCCGAGCGCAGCCCGCCCGACGCGATCGTGCACAGCCCGGCGCGCACGCACGCCGCGACCGACACCGCGGTGGGCAGGCCCCAGTCCCACAGCTCGCGACCGAGCGCCGCGGCGGCGCTGTCCTCGGCCGCCCGCATCGCCTCGACCGCGACCCAGCTGGTGCCGCCCGCGCCCGATACGTCGACCGCGTCGATCCCGGCGGCGCACAGCGCGCGCGCCGCCTGCGGCGACAGCCCGCAGCCGGTCTCCTTGACGATCACCGGCAGCGGCGAGGCGTCGCGCAGCCGCGCGATCGCGTCGACCAGGCCGCGGAAGTCGCGGTCGCCCTTGTCCTGGATCAGCTCCTGGCCCGGGTTCAGGTGCACGCACAGCGCGTCGGCGCCGACCTGCTTGGCGAGCTCGATCGCGCGCGCGGCCCCGAGCTGCGCGACCTGCACCGCGCCGAGGTTGCCCAGCAGCACGACGTCGGGCGCGACCTCGCGCACCGCGTAGCTCGCCGCGAGCTCGGGATGCTCGGCCATCGCGCGCTGCGAGCCGAGCCCGAGCGCCACGCCGGCGGCCTCGGCGGCGCGCGCGAGATCGCGGTTGACCGCGGCGGCCTCGGCGGTGCCGCCGGTCATCCCGGTGATCACGAGCGGCGCGGCCAGGCGCTTGCCGCACAGCTCGGTGTGGAGCTCGATGTCGGCGAGCGCGAGCTCGGGCAGCGCCTGGTGCACGAGGTGGACGTGCTCGAGCAGGGTGGAGCGGGCCGACTCGGCGCGCCCCGAGGCCGCGACCTCGAGGTGGTCCGCCTTGCGCCGTGCGATCGGAGGCTCGTCCGCCACGGGCGCACTTTACCTCATAGGTCACGGCGAGGCGTTCGAGGTGACCCAGTCGCCGACCTTGTTCTTGATGCACTTGTCGACGTCGCCGTCGTCGGGAGGGCTGATCTTGCAGTTCGAGACATCGAGGAACAGCTGGCGGCAGGTGTCGGTGTCGGTCGCGCTGGCGCAGTCCGCGAGCTTCTTGACCACCGGATTGCCGGACTTGTCCTTGACCGGCACGCCGTCGCTCGTGATCAGCGGGATCGAATCGACCAGCACGATCTCCTGGTCCGGATGATCGCCGTCGTTGAGGTTGGCGACCGCCCACGCCGCGCTCGCCTTGTGCGCGCAGGTCTGGTCGCCCTTGCACGCCTTGATGTCGAAGAACAGCTTCTGGCAGCCGCCCTTGGTGATCTCGTCGGCGATCGCGTCGCAGTCGGCGAGCTTCTTCACCAACGGCTGGCCCTTGCTGTCCTTGAGCACGTTGCCGGCGGCGTCGACCAGCGTGACCTCCTTGACCACGGTCAGCTCCTCGGCCGCGACGTGGACCATCGACTTGAGATCGTCGATCCGCCCGGTGCGCTGCGGATCGTAGGGCGACATCGAGGTCGAGATGTCGGTCAGCGCCGGCACGTAGGTGATCGTGAGCAGCGCGACGATCATGGTTATGAGGAACGGGATCGTCGCCCACATCACCTCGGTGATCGGTCGCTGGAACTTGACGCTGGTGATGAACAGGTTGAGGCCGACCGGCGGGTGGAGGTAGCCGACCTCGAGGTTGAGCAGGAAGATCACGCCGAGGTGGTACGGGTTCACGCCGTACTGCTCGGCGATCGGCGCGAGCAGCGGCAGCACGACGACGATCGCCGAGAAGATGTCCATCACCGTGCCGACCACGAGCAGGATCACGTTGATCGCGAGCAGGAACACGATCTTCGAGTGCACGTGCGCCTGCGTCCACGCGACGATCTTGCGCGGCACCTCGGCCTGCACGCAGAAGTCGGTGAGCGCGGTCGATGCAAAGATGATGATGAAGATCGCGCCGACCATCGCGATCGCCTCGCGGCTGGTCGTCCACAGCACGCGCATCTCGAGCGGCTTGCCCCACTTCGGGATCACGCGCGCCAGCCCGACCTCGAGCACGACCACGTAGACCACGGTGAGCGCCGCGATCTCGGGCAGCCCGAACCCGAACACGACCAGGCCGATGATCACGCCGAACGGGATGCCGAGCTCGGGCAGCGCGAGCAGGAAGCTCTGGCCGAGCTCGCGCAGGTCGAACTTCTGGGTGGGCAGCTTCTTGCGGATCGCGACGAACACCGCGACCAGCGACAGCATCGCGACCAGCACGATGCCCGGCACGATCCCGGCGAACAGGAACCGCCGGGTGTCCCAGATCGCCTGCATCGCCTTGCTCGACGACAGGCCGTACACCGTGCCGTAGATGAACAGCGGCAGCGCGGGTGGGAACAGCAGGCCGACCGAGCCGGTGCCCGCGATCAGGCCCATCGAGAACCGCTCGGGGTAGCCCTGGCGGACCAGCGCCGGCATCAGCACGCCGCCGAGCGCGATGATCGTGACGCCCGACGCGCCGCTGAACACGGTGAACAGCGCGCACGTGCCGATCGTGACCATCGCGAGCCCGCCGGGCACCCAGCCGAGCAGGGCGTTGGCGAACCGCACGAGCCGGTCGGCGGTGCCCGACTCGGCGAGCAGGTAGCCGGCGTAGATGAACAGCGGGATGGTCGACATCGTCTCGACCTCGTCGCCGAGCCCGACGTGCTGGATCATCGCGATGTTGCCGTTGAACTCCTCGATGGCGCCGCCGTTGGTGAGGTGGACGATGCCGCTCCACGCGCCGAGCGCGGTCGCGCCGAGCATGATCGTGAACAGCGGCGCGCCGCTGACGAACGCGAGCGCGAGCAGCGCGACCGGGATGTTGACGAACAGCGCGAGCGACGCGATGAACGCGGCGAGCACGATCCAGCCGATCGGTAGGCGCTTCATGTCAGTGCCCCGACCTCGCCCGCTCGGGCGGCAGCTTGCCTCGGATCAGGTAGTCGACGTCGATCCCGATGTGGAGCAGCGAGTGGACGATGATCAGCGCCGCACCGATCGAGATCGAGGTCACGATGTCGGCGTCGTTGATGTAGAACATCGGGTTGGCGAACGGCAGCCCGATCGGGAGGTGCTCGCTGCCGCCGGCGACCTTGCGCTGGGCCAGGCCGCTGTCGAACAGCAGGAACGCGATGAACACGGTGAGCACGCGCAGCGCGATGCCGAGGATCAGCCGGCCGCGCGGGCTCAGCTTCCGCGACACCAGGTCCATCGCGAGCAGGCGCTGCTGCTGGGTCGCGAACGCGGCGGCGAACATCGCGATCGTGAACGTCCCGCCGCGCACGATGTAGTGCCACCACCGGCCGAGCTGCTCGAAGCTGAACCGGATGGCGAGCTTGTTGTAGACCGCGGCGAACGCGGCGACCGCGACCACGAGCGCGAGCAGGAACACGATGAAGCCCTGCTCGACCACGCCGAGGTAGTGATCGATCGCGCGCAGCGTCGACGACAGCGGCCCGTCGTCGGGGAACACCGCGATCTTGTCGAGCGACAGTGCGCTCGGCCGGACCGGCGGCTCCTCGGGGGCGCCGTGCTTTCGCGTGGGTGGGACGTCTATCGGAGCGTTCGGGCTCGCGCCTTCGTCACCAGGTTGGCTCACTCTGGCGATGGTAGGCGGGGGCTCGCCCCGCCAGCAATGCGAGGGCCCGCCAAAAAACCAGGACTCGCCTCGGGATTCGTCCAGGTGGACGAAACAACGCTCAGCGGAACGCTAGCGGTGCTTCGCGCGGTACTCGTCGCGGTACTTGAGGACCATGTCGAGCTCCTCCTGCGAATAGATCTTGCCGACGAGCTCCTTCCACGACTCCTGCGACTTCTTCGTGAACTCGTCGACCATCGCGACCGGCGTCGGCACGACCGTGATGCCCTTGCGGGTCATCGTCGCCTTGGCGTCCTCGTTGGCCTTGCGGATCACCTTGCGCAGCTTCCTGGCGTTGGCCTTGCCGATGTCCTCGAGCGTCTTGATGTCCTCGGGGGACAGCTTCTTCAGCGAGTCCATCGACACCACGGTCGCGCCGATCGCGAAGCTCATCGGCATCGACGTCATGTACTGGACCTTCGTGTACCACTGCAGCGCGACCGCCGCGACCGGCGAGCCGTAGCACGCGTTGATCTTGCCCGAGGTCAGCGCGGCGTCGACCTCCGGCACGCCGAGCGGCACGCCGTTCAAGCCGAACTTCTTGAACATCGCGCCGACCAGGTTGTCGTCGCCCCACATCCACAGCTTCTGGCCCTTGAGGTCGTCGAGCGAAGACACCTTGTTCTTCGACAGGAAGTAGATCCAGCCGACCTCGCCGCGGTCGTTGAGCTTGAAGCCCTTCTTGGCGAACTTGGCCTGGAAGTACGGCCACATCTTGTCGGCGACGTAGTCGAGCTCGTCGACCGACTGGAACATCATCGGCAGCTCGAGCACGCGGATCGACTCGTCGATCATCGCCAGGCCGATCGCGGTCACCGCCGCGCCGTCGAGCTGGCCGAGCTTGATCTTGCGGACGAAGTCGCGCTCGTCGCCTTGCTGGCCGCCCTCGAAGTACTTGAGCGAGACCCGGCCGCTGGTCTTGTCCTTGATCTCGGCGGCGGCCTTGTCGAGCGTGTCCATCCACGGGCTGCCCGACGGCGCCAGCGTCGCGATGCGGAGCTCGACGTTGTCGGCACGGGCGGTGCGCGCCGCGCCGAGCGCCCCGACCGTCACGGCCGCGGCGAGGAGGCTCAGGATCTTCGCTTTCATCATTGGAACCATTCCTTCTCGTGGGAGAGATAACGGCGCGCTCGCCGCTGTGCAACCTCATTCGCGAGCCGCTCCTCCGGCCAGATCGCCGGGTCGGTCTCGAGCACCTTGACGAGCTGGTCGTGGAACAGCTTGCGGTCGTTGGTCATCCGCCCGACCTTGTAGCCCCACATCACGCGCGCGAGCAGCAGCCTGCCGTCGGGGTGCTGCGGGTCGGCCGAGATCCGCAGCGCGGTCTGGAACTCCTCGGTCGCGCGCTTGGCGTCGCCGCCGAACTGCGAGCCGCCGGTCGAGTACAGCAGGCCGAACGCGACGTGCGGCAGCGCCAGGTGGACGACGCACGGCGCGTCGCACGGCGCGCCCTTGGTGCCGTCGATCTGGCCGCGCTGCGCGGTGTCGATCGCGACCACCCGGGCGAGGATCGCCTTGACCGTGTCGATCTCGGACATCGCGTCGGTGTTGGACAGGTTGTGCTGGACGACGCCGCCGAGCCCGAGCCCGGCCCACATGAGCGGCGTGCGCAGCCCGGCGTCGATCGCGGCGATCTTCGCCGCGCCGACCTTGGGATCGCCGTAGATCGTCTTGGCGAAGTCGCCGGGCAGATCCTGCAGCGCGTAGTTGAGGCAGCGCGCGAACATCTTGCGCGCGCGCAGGTTCTGCTCGGTCTTCTCGTCGATCTTGCCGGCGAAGTCGGCGATCTCCCATTCGTCCTCGACGAACGCGGTCGCGTACTGGCAGTAGCCCTCGCTGAGGATCGCGCGCAGCACGGGCTGCTCGTCGGCGACGTAGAAGCCCTCGATCGTCTTGAGCGCGCCGGGGATGGCCTTGGACGCGAGCTCGTAGTCGTTCTCGCGCTCGAGCGCGGGCTGCGCGGCCGCGAGGATCTCCGCGGTGGTCCCGGCGGCCTGGTGCCGGATCACCCCGCCGCAGGCCGCGAGCGGGACGAGGACGAGATAGGCGAGGCAATTGCGCATGGACGGGAGGCTCCGATTCGACGAGGGCGCTGCGTGCGGATTCACCGCACGAGGCGCGGCGATTGCGGGACGCTAAGTCAGCGAAAGCCGAGAGTCAAATGACCCCGCAAGGATGGAGTACAGTCGGGTGAAATGAGGGTCACCGCGCTCACCGCGCTCGCCTTCGCGCTGGGCTGCGACGCCGGCGGCGGTGGGGTGCATCGCCAGCGCGATCCGGGCGCGCTGGTCGTCGCGCAGGCCGCCGACGTGAGCGCGCTCGATCCGATGCGCGTGACCGACAGCGAGTCGATCGAGGTCGGCGAGCTGCTGTTCGAGGGCCTGGTCGGCTGGCGCCCGGGCACGACCGACATCGAGCCGCGGCTGGCGTCGTCGTGGGACGTCTCGTCCGACGCGCGGACCTGGACGTTTCACCTGCGCCCGGGCGTGCAGTTCCACGACGGCACGATGCTCGACGCCGCCGCGGTGGTGTTCTCGTTCGAGCGGCTGATCGACGCGCGCCACCCGTTCTACCTCGGCGCGGACGCGAGCTACTGGCGCACGCTGCTCAAGGAGGTCGAGCAGGTGACCGCGCTCGATCCGCTCACCGTCGAGATCCGGACCGCGCGGCCGTACTCGCCGCTGCTCGGCGACGTCGCGATGATCCCGATCGTGTCGCCGGCCGGGGTCACGCGCTGGGGGGACGACTTCGCGAACCATCCGGTCGGCACCGGGCCATACCAGTTCGAGGCCTGGGACAAGGGCGAGCAGGTCGTGGTGCGGCGCTGGGCGGGTTACTGGGGCGAGCCGCCCGGGCTCGATCGCATCGTGTTCCAGGTCGTGGTCGACGCGCGCCAGCGCCTGATCGGGCTCGAGTCGGGCTCGGTCGATCTCGCGACCGCGATCCTCCCCGACGAGCAGCCGTTCGTCGAGCTCCACCCCGATCTCGTGCTGCACCGGACCTCGGGCGACGACGTCAGCTACCTGGCGTTCAACACCCAGCGCCCGCCGTTCGACGACGTGCGGGTGCGGCGCGCGATCGAGTACGCGATCAACAAGGCGCCGATCGTGAAGCTCGCGTACCAGGGCCGCGCGATCCCGGCGGACGGCCCGCTGCCGCCGACCGAGTGGGCCTACCACGCGCCGGCGGTGCAGTATCACTACGATCCGGCCCAGGCCAGGCAGCTGCTGGCCGGGGCGATCGCCGACGGGACGTTCGATCCGGACCGGGTCTACACGCTGTACGCGTCGGCCACGCCGCGGCCGTATTGCACCCAGCCCGAGCGGGTCGCGCGGTTTCTCCAGGCCGAGCTCGAGCAGGTCGGGATCAAGACCCAGGTCGTGCTGAAGCCGTTCGCGGCGAGCCGCGACGCGGTCGAGCGCGGCGAGCACGACATGGCGCTGTTCGGCTGGATCGGCGACACCGGCGATCCCGACAACTTCCTCTACGTGCTGTTCCACTCCGACAACACGAACATCGGCGACGCGCAGAACGTCGCGTTCTATCGCAACCGCGACGTCGACCGCCTGCTGCTCTCGGCGCAGACCGCGGCCGACACCGCCACGCGCGGCGCGCTCTACGCGCAGGTGCAGGACCAGATCGCCGAGGACGCGGTGTGGGTGCCGATCGCGCACAGCGAGCTGGTCGTCGCCGGCCGCGCCGAGCTCGAGCGCGTCGTGCTGTCGCCGACCGGGCACCCGGTGTATCCGCTGATCCGGCGCGCGGAGCCGCGGTGATCGCGCCGCCGGTCAGCCCCGCGTCGGCCGCGCCGCAGCTGCGCGTCCGGCTGCGCACCAAGCTCGTGCTCGCGATGGTGTTCACCGCGGTGGTGCCGGTGATGATCGTCGCGACCATCGCGACCCGCGTGATCCTGTCGAGCCTCGAGACCGGCCTGCGCGAGGACGCCGATCGCCAGCTCACGGTCGGGCTGAACTTGATCCTGCGCGCGGTCGAGCGGCTCGGCGAGGAGGACGTCCAGCTGTCGGAGAACGGCGAGCTGGCGAGCGCGCTCGCGGGCGGGCCGACCGCGCTCGAGAGCTGGTTCGCGCAGGCCTCGGTGCACGTCAGCTCGGCGCGGCTCCAGGTGGTCGACGCCCGGGGCGCGCTGGTGTTCGACCGGGTGATCGGCGGCGCCGACGCGCGGTTCTCCGACGCCGGGGTCTCGCCGGGTGACCCGGCGGTCGCGGCGGCGCAGGCGTGGAGCCGCGACGTCACGCTGATCCCGGTCGGCGATCACGTGATCGTGCGGGCGGTGTCGCCGATCGTCGACTCCCAGCTCCAGCTGCGCGGCGTCGCGGTGCTGTCGATGCCGCTCGACGGCGAGTTCGCCGACAGCATCAAGGGCGCGTTGTCGGCCGACGTGCTGATCGGCAGCACGCCGGGCCGGCTCGCGGGCACGTTTCGCTCGGCGCGCGGCCTGCGCTCGCCGCCGGTCGAGCTGTCGCCGACCGATCGCGCGGCGGCGCTGCACGGCCAGCGCCGGATCCACGACCTCGACGTCCCGGGCGGGCGCTACGAGATGGCGCTCACCGGCTTGCTCGACGACAAGGCGCACCCGGTCGGCATCGTCGCGGTCGCGGTCGATCGCAGCTCGCTGGCCGCGACCCGTGACCTCGCGCTGCGCTCGCTCGTGATCGGCGGGCTCGCCGCGCTCGGCTTCGCGCTGATCGTCGCGCTGGTGTGGGCGCGGCGGCTCGGCGCGCCGCTCGGCAAGCTGCACCGCGGCGCGATCGCGGTGTCGCGCGGCGATCTCGATCATCGCATCGTGATCCCGGGGAGCGACGAGCTCGGCGAGCTCGCGCGCGCGTTCAACCAGATGACCCAGACGCTCAAGGACAACCAGGGCCGGCTCGCCGCGCGCATGCGCGAGATCGTCGCGCTGCACGACGCCGGCCGCGCGGTGTCGTCGGTGATCGATCTCGATCAGGTGTCGCGCAAGATCGTCGACGCGGTCGCGCGCACGTTCGACGTCCAGCTCGCTGCGCTGTGGCTGGCCGACGGTTCGCGGCTGCGCGCGTCGGCGGCGCGCGCCCGCCGCGCCGACGTGTCGAGCGCGCTCGCCACCGACGAGGCGCTCGCCAAGGCCGACCAGCTGCGCGAGATCGCCGAGCGCGTGCGCGACGAGCGCAACCCGGTCCGGCTCGAGCGCGCCGACGCCGACGCTCGCCATGGCGCCGCCGCGACCGCCGCCGGCACGCCCGGCCCGCTGGTCGCGCTGCCGCTCGAGCGCAAGAACCGCGTGGTCGGGGTGCTCGCGGTGGCGCGCGCCGCCGACGCGCGGCTGTTCTCCGACGCCGACCTCAATCTGCTGACGACGTTCGCCGACCAGGCCGGCGCCGCGGTCGAGAACGCGCAGCTCTACCAGGAGGTGCGCGGCGCCAGCGAGGAGCTCGAGCGCAAGGTCCGGCTGCGCACCACCGAGCTGACCGCGATCAACTCCGAGCTCGGCCGCGCGCTCGCCGATCTGCGCGAGGCCCAGGCCCAGCTCGTGCTGTCGGAGCGGATGGCCGGGCTCGGCCTGCTCGTGGCGGGCGTCGCGCACGAGATCAACTCGCCGACCGCCGCGATCCGCGGCTCGGTCGACGGTCTCGCCCAGGCGATCGCGCACGTCGCCGCGCACGGCAGCGAGCTCGCGCCGTTCGCCGCGTACTTCGCGGCGGTCGCGCCGCAGCTCGCGGAGCGCCCGCTGGTCACCGGGCTGCACGTGCGCAAGGCCGCGCGCGAGCTCGCGATCGTGCTCGACGCCGAGGGCATCCCGGGCGAGGCGATCGCGGGCGAGCTCGCCGAGCTCGGCGCCACGCCCGACGAGGCGCTCCGCCTGGCCCGCGAGCTCGACGGCCGCCGTGCGCTGGCGTCACGCGTGGTCGCCGCGCTCACCGACCATGTCTACCTGCATCGCACCGCGTCCACCGTGCGCCACGCGGTCGGGTCGATCCAGCGGATCGTCGGTGCGCTCAAGCGGTACTCCCACCTCGACCAGCAACCCACACGCACCGACGCCGATCTCCACGAGGGGCTCGAGACCACGCTCGCGCTGCTCCACCACGCGCTGCGTGATATCGTCGTCGAGCGCCGTTACGGCGTGCTGCCCCGCGTGCCGGTCTTCGTCGACGAGCTCAATCAGGTGTGGACCAACCTGATCCAGAACGCCCAGCAGGCGCTCGCCGATCGTTCGCCGTCGGGCGGCACGATCGCGATCGAGACCGTGGTCGAGGACGAGTTCGCGGTCGTGCGCGTGATCGACGACGGCCCGGGCGTGCCGGCCGAGGTGCTGCCGCGGATCTTCGAGCCGTTCTTCACGACCAAGCCCAAGGGCGAGGGCACCGGCCTGGGCCTGGGCATCGCGCGGCAGATCGTCGCCAAGCACGGCGGCGAGATGCGCTGCGAGTCGATGCCGGGCCGGACCTGCTTCGAGGTCCGGCTGCCGCTGATGGAGCGCGCGGCGTGACCAGCAAGAAAGAGGTCATCGTATGCGTCGACGACGAGGAGGGCGTGCTGCGCGTGCTGCGCGCCCAGCTCGGCGCGCGGTTCGGCCACGAGTGCCAGGTGCTCACCGCGCGCTCCGGCGACGAGGCGGTCGCGCTGTTCGACGAGCTCGCGCGCGATGGCGAGGCGGTCGCGGTCGTGATCGCCGACCAGATCATGCCGGGCATGAAGGGCGTCGAGCTGCTCGAGATCGTCGATCGCCGGCTGCCCGCGACCACCAAGATCCTGCTCACCGGCCAGGCCGGCCTCGACGCGGTGATCGACGCGATCAACCGCGCGCACCTGAACCAGTACATCGGCAAGCCGTGGGACGAGACCCAGCTGCTGCTCGGCGTCGAGAACCTGCTGCGCCAGTACCGGCTCGCGCACGAGAACCAGCAGCTGATCGCGTCGCTGTCCGCCAAGAACCAGGCGCTGCTCGAGATGAACCGCGAGCTCGAGGCCAAGATCCACGAGCGCACCCACGAGCTCGCCGAGGCCAACGCGCGGCTCGCCCAGCTCGCGGTCACCGACGGGCTCACCGGTCTGTACAACCACCGCCACTTCCACGAGCGGATCGCGCTCGAGGTCGAGCGCAGCCAGCGCAGCGGGCTGCCGCTGTCGCTGCTCATGCTCGACGTCGATCACTTCAAGCTGTTCAACGACGCGTTCGGCCACCCCGCGGGCGACGAGGTGCTGCGCCAGCTCGCGCGCGTGCTCGCCGACACCCGGCGCGCCAACGACGTGGTCGCCCGCTACGGCGGCGAGGAGTTCGCGGTGATCCTGGTCGATACCGCGAAGTTCACCGCGGCCAAGGTTGCCGAGCGCGTGCGCGAGCGCGTCGCGGCGCACGACTTCAAGGAGGCCGCGGTCAAGGCCGGCCCGATCACGGTGTCGATCGGGGTCGCGACCTTCCCGGACGACGGGAGCGACGCCGAGGCGCTGGTCCGTTCGTCCGACGCTGCGCTGTACACGGCCAAGCGCGCCGGCCGCAACCGCGTCGTGCTCGCGACCGAGGCCTTGACCGCGATGCCGCCGGTCGGCTGACATGATACGGTCTCGGCGCGATGAGCGACATCGCCGTCATCGGCGCAGGCAGCTACGGCACGTGCCTCGCGATGCTGTTCGGCCGCGCCGGTCATCGCGTGAGCTTGTGGTGCCGCAGCGCCGACACCGCCGCGCAGATGGAGAGCTCGCGCGCCAACGCGACCTACCTGCCGGGCTACGAGCTGCCACCGGGGATCCAGTGCACGCACGATCTCGAGGCCGCGGTGCGCGGCAAGCGGTTCGTGGTCGGCGTGACGCCGTCGCACGGCATCCGCGACGCGCTCGGCCGCGCCGCGGCGTGGATGGAGCCCGACGCGATCGTGATCAACGCGAGCAAGGGACTCGACGAGGGCTCGCACTCGACGATCGATCGGATCTACGCGGAGATCTTTCCGCCGCTGATCGCCGCGCGCGCGACGTTCCTGTCGGGCCCGACGTTCGCCGCCGAGATCGCCGCGGGCCTGCCGGCCGCGATCGTGCTCGCCGGCCGCGATCCCGCGACCACGATCGCGGCGCAGGAGGCGCTGCGCACGCTGCACTTCCGGATCTACACGACCGAGGACGTGGTCGGCGTCCTGGTCGGCGGCGCGCTCAAGAACGTGATCGCGATCGGCGCGGGCGTATCCGACGGCCTCGGCTTCGGCTCGAACACGCGGGTCGCGCTGATGACGCGCGGGCTGGCCGAGATCACCCGGATCGGCGTCGCGCTCGGCGCCAATCCGTTGACGTTCGCCGGGCTGTCGGGGATGGGCGATCTCGTCCTCACCTGCTCGGGCGACGCCTCGCGCAACCGCCGGGTCGGGCTCGCGCTCGGCCAGGGCCAGAAGATGGCCGACATCCTCGCCGAGATGCGCCAGGTCGCCGAGGGCGTCAAGACCGCCAAGGTCGCCAAGGAGCTCGCCGCCAAGCTCGGCGTCGAGTCGCCGATCATCGACGCGATGTACGGGATCATCCACGACGGCATCCCGGTGCGCGACGCGATCACGACGCTGCTGTCGCGGCCGGCGCGCTCGGAGCGCGAGTGACGCTCGGCTACGTGCTCGACGAGATCTTCGTGCAGCACCGCGCGCCGTCGGGGCATCCGGAGCGCCCGGCGCGGGTCGAGGCGATCCGCGACGCGCTGCGCGCCGCCGGCGTCGCGTCGCGCGGCACGCAGATCGCGGTGCGGCCGGCGAGCGACGACGAGCTGGTGCGCGTGCACGCCGCCGGCTACCTCGACCAGCTCGCGCGGCTGCTGCCCGGCAAGTCGGGCTGGCTCGACGCCGACACCTATTACTCGCCGCACAGCTGGGACGTCGCGCGCACCGCGGCGGGCTCGGCATGCGAGCTCGCGACCCGCGTGATCGCCGGCGAGCTCGGCCGCGGCATCGCGGTGGTGCGCCCGCCCGGCCACCACGCGACGCGCGATCGCGCGATGGGGTTCTGCCTGTTCAACAACGTCGCGGCCGCGGCGGCCGCGGCGCGCGCGGCCGGCGCCGCGAAGGTCGCGATCGTCGACTGGGACGTCCACCACGGCAACGGCACGCAGGAGATCTTCTGGGATGATCCGAGCGTGCTGTACCTGTCGGTGCACCAGTTCCCGTACTACCCGGGCACCGGCGCGCCGACCGAGCTCGGCGGCGAGCGCGCGCGGGGCGCGACGATCAACGTCGGGCTGCCCGGCGGCTCGAGCGACGCCGACTACCTCGCGGTGATCGATCACGTGTTCCTGCCCGCGCTGCATCGCTTCGCGCCGGATCTGATCCTGATCTCGGCCGGGTTCGACGCCTACCAGCACGATCCGCTCGCCGGCATGCGGGTCAGCCACGCCGGGTTCGCCGCGATGGCGCGCCGGCTGCGCCGCGCCGCCGATCGCTGGGCGGGCGGCCGGATCGTCGCGGTGCTCGAGGGCGGCTACGACCTCGACGGGCTCGGCGGCGGGATGACCGCGACGCTCGACGCGCTGACCGGCGCGACGCCCGACGCCGCGCCGATCGCGCCGCTGCCGCCCGGCGATCGGCTCGCGCGCGCCGCGATCGACGGGACGCTCGCCGCGCACGCCGCCGCGGGCGTCGCGATCCCGCCCGCGGAGGCCGCCGCATGAGGCACCGCACCGCCGATCTCGAGCCCACCGCGTTCGGCGGGCGCTACACGCTCATCCGCCGGCTCGCGATCGGCGGCATGGCCGAGATCTACCTGGCGCGCCAGGCCGCGATGGCCGGGTTCGAGAAGGAGGTCGTGATCAAGCGCCTCCGCACCGAGCTGGCCGACGATCCGCGGGTGGTCGAGATGTTCCTCGACGAGGCCAAGATCGGCGCGCAGCTCAACCACCCGAACATCGTCCACGTCTACGACGTCGACGAGCACGGCGGCATCCCGTACATCGCGATGGAGTACATCATCGGCGAGGAGCTCAACGAGCTGTGCCGCCGCGGCATCGCGCACGATCGGTTCCTGCCGCTCGAGCATGCGGTCGAGCTGGTGCGTCAGGCCGCGGCCGGCATGGGCTACTTCCACGCCAAGCGGTCGACCGGTTCCGGCTCGGGTACGCAACACGCCGGCGAGCCGCTCGACATCGTCCACCTCGACATCTCGCCGTCCAACCTGCTGGTCACGCAGGACGGCTTCATGAAGATCATCGACTTCGGGATCGCGCGCGCGCGCGGCCAGGACCAGCGCACCGACGTCCTGCCCGGCAAGCTCAGCTACATGTCGCCCGAGCAGGCCTCGCGCGAGGCGGTCGATCACCGCTCGGACGTGTTCTCGCTCGGCATCGTGCTGTACGAGATCACGGTCGGCAAGCGGCTGTTCCGCGGGCCGGCGAACGAGGTCGTCAAGAAGCTGGTCGGCGGCCAGATCGAGCCGCCGACCTTCGTGCGCCGCAACTTTCCGCCGCCGCTCGAGTCGATCGTGATGCGCGCGCTCGAGAAGCACCCCGACGATCGCTACCAGACCGCGTACGACCTCGCCGACGATCTCGAGAGCTTCCTGCGCGACGAGAAGCTGCACTCCGGGCCGGTGCGGATCGCGCGCTACCTCGACATGCTCGAGATCGCGCAGGGCGGCACGCGCCGGCCCGAGCTGATCTCGGAGGCCGAGGCGCGGCGCGAGCGCGGCGAGGAGCTCGATTTCGACAGCCAGGTGTTCGACGGCTTCGCGCCGGCCGAGGGCGCGCCCGGGCCGGACGAGGCTGCGGCGTGGGAGGACGTCGACCAGCCCGAGGCCGACATCGCGGCCGCGCTGCACCTCGAGCTCGCCGAGCTGCGCGCGCTGCGCACGCCGGTGCCGACCCGCCCGTCGGGGATGGCGCCGGTGCGCGGCGACGGTGCGATGCCCGGGATGGTCGAGGACGAGGCGCCGGCGACCAACCCGCTGCCGCGCATGCGCACCGAGGAGATCTACGACGACACCGAGGACGGCTCCGGGGCCCGGCCGGTGGCCGCGCCCGCCCAGGCGGTGCGCCGCGCGGCCGCGGACCGGCCCGCGCCCGCGATCGGCGCGGCGTTCCTCGAGCGCAAGTCGGGATCATCACGGCTGTGGCTGGCGCTCGCGATCGTGGCGGTGGTCGCGCTCGGGCTGGTGGCGTATATCGTCTTGCGGTGACGCAAGCGAGGCAAGCGAGCGGATCGTCGGTGAGAGCCCTCGTCCTGGCGCTGGTCTCGCTCGCGGCGTGCGGCCACCACGATCGCCCCGCGCCGTCGCCCGATCCCGAGCGCCAGCACCGCGTGATCGAGCCGCCGTCGGGCCGCGTCCGCCCGCTGCCGCCGCACGCGATCCGCGCCGATGGCGTCGGGCCGTACCGGCTCGGCGCGCCGCTCGCCGACCTGCTCGACCAGCTGCCGTCGGGCCCGCGCATCGCGACGCTCGACATCCCGGGCGTCGTGCACCGCAGCATGCTGCGCGCCGAGGACGACGCGATCCTGATCGGCGGCGAGCCGCTCGGGCGCGCCAGCTTCGTCGCGGTGGTCGGCGGCGAGGTCGCGCGCACCGAGTCGGGCTTGCACGTCGGCTCGACCCGCGCCGACATCGGGCCGCTCCAGGACGATCCGCTGCGCGCGCGCGATCCGCGGGTGGTCGTTCCGCAGGCGATGCCGGGCGCGCGGATCCTGCTCGACGGCGATCGCGTCGCGGCGATCGTGATCACCGCGGACGACGAGGCGCCGCGCGCGGGCAGCTCGGACTGTACGCGGCCGGCCGGCTCGCCCGATGGCAAGAAGCTCGGCGCGTGCCTGTCCGCCGGCGGCGAGATCATCGCGATCGACGGTGACGACATCGCGGTGCGCGCTCCGGATGGGGAGAAGCCGATCGCGGCGGTCCGGGTGTCGGGCCTGGTGTTCGCGGCGCCGCTGCAGAGCCCGGTCGACGGCCGCGACGAGCTGGTCGCGATCGCGCGCACCGACGACACCGCCGCGCGGACGTGGTCGCTGGTCGCGTTCCACCTCGAGGGCAACCACCTGGTGAAGACGATGGAGCAGACGGTGTACGTGCTGTCGGCGACGGGAGCGCGCTGGATCGGCGCCGAGCTGAAAGATCTCGATCTGTACCTCGAGCTGATCAGCCGGCCCGAGGCGATCGAGGTCGGAGGTCTCCTCACGTCGCGGCCCGGCGACGCCGATCACCCCAGCGCGCTCAAGCTGCGCGACATCGTCGTGATTTCGCCGACGACGGTCGCGCGCCGGCGCGCTAAGTCCGCGCCACCTGAGGCGAGCGACGCGGGTTCTGTGAACGACGGGCATCCATGACGGCTACAGGGCCCAAGCCCTTTGCGGTCATGGATTTTTTCGGCACAATGAAGCCTCGTGTCACGCAGCGTCTCGGGCCGCCCAGGTGACGACCGACGCCAAGGAGCGTGGGCGTGAAGTTCCTGTGCGATCGCTGCAAGACCCGCTACTCGATCGGCGACGAACGGGTGCGCGGCAAGATCCTGAAGATCCGCTGTAAGAACTGCGCGAACGTGATCACCGTGCGCGAGGGCATGGGCGAGCCCGCGGCCGACGAGTCGGCGCGGCGCGGCCGGCCGACCACGCAGGCCCCGAACGCGTCGCACACCGCGCCGGCCAACGGTGCCGCCTCGCAGACCAAGCCGCCGCCCGCGCTCGAGGAGGAGTGGTACGTCTCGATCGACGGCGACCAGGCCGGACCGTACTCGCTCGCCGAGGCGCAGCGCTGGGTCGCGGCCAAGCCGTTCGATGCCGAGCTGCACTGCTGGAGCGAGGGCTTCGACGACTGGCTGCCGGTCGACAAGGTCAGCCACTTCCGCGGGCTGCGCAAGCGGCCGGCGCCGGCGCCGGCACCGCCGCCGCTGCCGCGCGCCGCGCCGCGGCTCGGCTCGACCGCGACCGACGACGAGCCCAAGCCGCTGTTCGCGGCGACCATGGCGACGCTCGAGAAGAGCGCGGGCGTCGCGGCCGGCGCGTCGGATCGCGGGCTGGGCTTGCCCTCGATCACGAGCGCGCAGACCGCGAAGGGGATGCCGGCGGTGCCGGCGATCGCGAAGACCAACGGTTCGTCGGCGGTGACCGCGAAGCCGGCGCGTCCCACGCCGGTGCCTCAGCCGGCGATGCCGGGCGTGAAGTCGCCGGCGGCCGGCGTGCAGTCACCGGCGGCGGGGATGCCCGGCGTCAAGATTCCGGCGCCGGGCGTGCCGGCCGGCTCGGGACCGAACCGCACCGCGACCGCGCAGGGCGTCGGCGGGGCGCCGAGCGCAGGAGCGCAGGCGCTGGCCGCCGCGTTCGACACCGGCGATGCGGGCGACTCGATGACCGCGGTGGAGCCGCCGCCGTTCGGCGACGAGCTCGGAGCCGCCGCCGAGTCGATCGCCGCGCGCCTCGCGCAGGACCGGAGCGAGACCGCCAGGGGCGAGCCCGAGCCCGGCAACGAGGACGAGGGGCTCGAGATCGGCGAGGTGTCGCGCGTGGTCAAGCTCGCCGACCTCGCGAAGATGAGCTCGCAGCGCGAGCGCAAGACCTCGCGTCCGCCGCTCGCGCGCACCACCGGCTCGCTGCGCGCGACCGGATCGACGCCGAAGCTGTCGGCCGCGGAGGTCGGGCTGGCGGCGGTGCCGGAGATGGCGGGCGGCGAGCCCGCACCGGCGGCGGCTGCCGATGCGGCTGCGGCGGCGCCGGTGCAGGTCCAGCGGCGGGGGATGATCATGCTGCTCGCGGTCGCTGGCGTGCTGCTGCTCGGCGTGGTGGGGGCGGTGATCTGGATCGTGTCGTCGAGCAGCGACGACATCCAGACCGGGCTGGGCAGGACGTCGCAGATCGATACGTCGCGGCCGGAGGACATCATCCGCCGGATCGTCACGCAGGGAACCGGATCGGGGTCGGCGACGCCGACCGTTCGTCCCCCGATCCATCACGGCGGAGGAGGGCAGATCCGGACCGGGGGCGGGACGGGCGACGAGACGCCGTCGGATCCGACCAAGCGCCAGCTCGATCCGGGCGAGGTCGAGGACATGGCGAACAAGCAGAGCGAGGCGACCAACTTCTGCTACGCCCGCGCGATGCACGGCGCGCTGGGGATCGAGATCGCCGACGTCCGCAAGATCGCCGTGACGCTCAACATCGACAAGGAAGGCGCGGTCAACGAGGTCCAGCTGTCGGATCACGGTGGCGACAGCTTCGGCAAGTGCCTCGCGGCGCGGATCAAGGGGTGGAAGTTCCGCCAGTCGTCGGCGGGCGGGGTGTTCAAGATCACGCTGGCGTTCTCGAGCGGCTGATCCAGGTTCGAGGGGCGAGGTTCGACGGGCGAGGTTCGAGGGGCGAGGTTCGAGGGGCGAGGCGGCCCTCCGGCGGGCGCTCTCGCCCTCGCGCTAAGCGCGCGAGGAGCGCGCCGAGCGCCCGAGCGTCGAGCCCCTGAGCACCACCGCCGCGAAGACGAGCGGTGGTGGGGGGGAGGGGTGAGCGCAATGCGAGAGCGCTCGTCACGCCCCTCGCGCGCTTTCGCGCGGGAGGGCGAGAGAGCGCCCGCCGGAGGGAGAAGATCGTGAGCACGTTTGTCAGTTACGAGGTGGCCGTCCAGCTGATCCGCGAGCTGCGAGAGCTGGTCCCGCAGATCAAGAAGCACGATCCGGATCTCGCGGATCAGATCCATCGCGCCGCGACGAGCGCCCTGAACCTCGCCGAGGGCCAGCGACGCACCGCCGGCAACCAGCGCAAGCACTACGAGATCGCGCACGGCAGCGCGAACGAGGTGCGCGCCTGCCTCGATGTCGCCGAGGCGTGGGGATGGATCGCGGACCCGAAACCGCTGCGCGCGATGGTGAACCGCCTACTCGCGCTGCTGTGGGGCCTTACGGCCGTGCGTCAGGCCCCAGCAAAGCCCTAGCAGGCGATCGACGAGCTCGCGCGCGCGGGCGTCGTCGAGCGTCCAGCCCCACGCGCTCGCGATGTCGAGCCAGCCCTTCACCTCGCTCGCCTCGCCGTGCGCGATCTCGTAGGCGCGGCGCTTGTTGCCCGCCTGTCGGCGCTGCCCCTCGGCCAGGTTGCCGGCGGCGTTGCTACCCGAGGGCCGCGGTCGACATCCCGCTCGCGATCCCGATCCCGCTCGCGATCGCGCTCCCGCTCGCGATCGCGCTCCCGACCTCGCGCTACGTCCTCAGCTCGTTCGCGACCTCCGCGAGGATCCCCGCCGCGGTCTCCACCTCCTCGGCGGTCGTGTCGTGCCCGAACGACAGCCGGACCATCCCCTGATCCTTCGGCAGCCCGATCGTCTCGAGCGCCGCCGAGGCCTTGCCGCCCGCGCCGTCGGCGCACGACGCACCGGTCGACACGTAGACCCCGCGGCTCGCGAGCACGTTGCGCAGCGCCGCCGCCGGCACGCCGGGCACCGCGAGCGCGAGGATGTGCGGGGCGCGGCGGTGGTCGGGCACGAGCTGGCGCACCTGCGGCGCGCGCTCGCCGAGCCTCGCCATCGCGCGCGCCGCGAGCTCCAGCCAGCGCGTGCGCGCGGTGGCGAGCGCGGCGACCGCGCGCTCGGCGGCCAGGCCGAGCGCCGCGGCGCCCGGCGCGTCCTGCGTGCCGCCGCGCAGGCCGTGCTGCTGGCCGCCGCCGACCCACAGCGGCTCGATCGGCGTGCCGGTGCGCAGCTGGAGCGCGCCGACGCCCTTGGGCGCGTGCAGCTTGTGGCCGGCGACCGAGATCGAGTCGACGCCGAGCGTCGCGAAGTCGATCGCGACCTTGCCGACCGCCTGCGCCGCGTCGACGTGGATGTGGCAGCCGGGCGCGACCGCGCGCACCGCGTGGGCGAGCGCCGCGATCGGCTGGACCACCCCGATCTCGTTCTGCACCGCGATCAGCGAGACCACGCCCGCGTCCCGCGCGGCGTCCGCGAGCTGGTCGGGATCGAGCACGCCTCCGCGATCGGGCGCGACCCGCGCGACCGGCCGGCCCTCCGCCGCGAGCCGGTCGACCAGCGTCGCGATCGCCGGGTGCTCGAGCGTCGAGGTCACGATCGCGCCGGGGTGGGTGCGCGCCGCGCCGAGCACGGCGAGCGCGTTGGCCTCGCTGCACCCGCTGGTCCAGATGATCTCGGAGCGCACGCCGTCGCGATCGCCCAGCGCGGCGAGCAGGCGGGCGCGCGCGGTGGCGAGGTGGCCGCGCGCCGCCGCGCCCTGCGGGTGCTGCGCGCTCGGGTTGCCCCACGCGGTCCGCATGACCTCGGTCATCAGCGCGAGCACGTCGTCGGCGACCCGGGTCGACGCGGCGTTGTCGAGGTAGATTGCCGGCATCTCGGACCTCGGCATCTATATCCATTTCCCGTGGTGCCGCAAAGTCTGCCCGTACTGCGACTTCGCGGTCGAGGTCGGCGAGGTGCCGCACGAGGCGTACCTCGCCGCGATCGTGCGGGAGCTCGACGCGCGCGCCGGCGGCTTCGCGGGGGCGCTCGCCTCGATCTATTTCGGCGGCGGTACGCCGTCGCTGTGGCGCCCGGACTGCGTCGCGCGCGCGATCGCGGCGGTGCGCGCCCGGTTCGGCGCGCCGCGCGAGGTCACGCTCGAGGCCAACCCGGTCGATTGCACGGCCGCGGCGCTCGCGGCGTGGCACGCGGCCGGCGTGAATCGCGTCTCGATCGGCGTGCAGTCGCTCGCGGCCGACGAGCTGGTCGTGCTCGGCCGCGATCACCGGTTCGGCGACGGTCCGGCCGCGCTCGCCCGCGTGCTCGCGCACGGCGGGTTCACCGCGTCGTGCGACTTCATCCTCGGCACGCCGGTCGGCCGTGCGCCGGCCGCGCCGGGCTGGATCGAGCCGGTGTGCGCGAGCGCGGTCGATCACCTCTCGGTCTACGAGCTGACGATCGAGGAGCGCACCGCGTTCGGCGCGCGCGTCCGCGCGGGGAGGCTGGTCCCGCTGGGCGAAGACGCGCTGTACGAGCTGTACGTCGCGACCCACCACGCGCTGTGCGCGCGCGGCTTCGAGCACTACGAGATCAGCTCGTACGCGCGGCCCGGCGGGCGCGCGGTGCACAACTCGCTGTACTGGCAGGGCGCGCCGTACCTCGGGCTCGGTGCGTCGGCCGCCTCGCTCGCGGTGTTCGGCGATGGCTCGGCCGAGCGGCGCACCAACCCGCGCCGCGCGGCCGATTACCTCGCCGATCCCGGGGCGCCGGCCGAGGTCACGGCGGTCGCGCCCGCCGAGATGGCCGCCGATCGCGCCTGGCTCGGGCTGCGCACCTGCGACGGCGTGCCGGAGGCCGCGGTCTCGCCCGAGATCGCGCGCTGGCTCGTCGACGAAGCGCTCGCCGAGATCCGCTCCGGCCGGATCTCCCCGACTCTGCGTGGCTTTCTCATGGCGGATCGGATCGCGGCGCGGATCGTCGCGTCGAGGTAAGCTCGATCGAATCGCCATGGCTGGAAGCGATCTCCCCCGACGCGCGCAGAAGATCCTGCACGCGGTCGTCACCGAGTACCTCACGGGCGGGGATGCGGTCGGCTCGCGCACGGTGACGCGCCGCCACGATCTCGGGCTGTCGCCGGCGACGGTGCGCAACGTCATGGCGGATCTGGAGGAGCTCGGCCTGCTCGAGCAGCGCCACACCTCGGCCGGCCGGGTGCCGACCGCGTCGGGCCTGCGCTTCTTCATCGACAGCCTGCTCAAGGTGCGCGGGCTGTCGCAGCGCGAGAAGGACGAGATCCGCGAGCGCGTGACCGCGCCGAGCCCCGACGAGGTCGTGCAGCGCGCATCGCGCCTGCTCAGCGACCTCACCCACCACGCCGCGGTGATCATCGCGCCCGACCCGCAGCACCTGCGGCTCGAGCGCATCGAGTTCGTGCCGCTGCGCGACGGCAAGCTGATCGCGGTGCTGGTCACGACCGACGGCCGGATCGAGAACCGGCTGGTGGTCGACGAGGTCGACGCGACCCGGCTCGAGCGCATCCACAACTACCTGAACCAGCTGCTCTCCGGGATGACGCTCGACGAGGTGCGCGATCGCGTGATCCGCGAGCTCGGCGAGGACAAGAACCGCTACGACGAGGCGGTGGCCGCGGCGCTGCGGCTCGGCCACGCGGTGTTCGTGTCGCAGCCCGAGCGCTCGGCCGAGGTCGTGGTCGCCGGCCAGGCCAACCTGCTCGACGAGGTGCCGCGCGACCGCCTGCGCGATCTGCTGCGCACGCTCGAGGACAAGGCCACCCTGGTGAGGCTGCTCGATCGCACCCGGCTCGCGGACGGCATCCAGGTGTTCCTCGGCGCCGAGACCGCGATGCAGGCGCTGACCGGCAGCTCGGTGGTCGCGATGTCGTACGGTCCGGAGGAGCAGCCGATCGGGGCGCTCGCGGTGATCGGCCCGATGCGGATGAACTACGGCAAGGTGATGTCGGTGGTGGACTTTACCGCCGACACGGTCAGCCAGCTACTCGCCGAGCTCGGGCGCAGCTAGAAAGCCCGGCAGGGTTTTGATCGACGTCGCGATCGTGGATATCTTGCTGACGATGAGCGGAGACCCGACCCCAGACAACGCCGACGGTGAGCCAGGGCCCGAGGAGTCGGCGACGATCCCGGTCGAGATCGAGCCTCCCAGCGATCCGGGGGCCGAGCCGGCGGTCGACCCGATCGCGGCGCTCGAGGCCAAGATCGCCAGCCTCGAGAAGGAAAAGAAGGACAACTGGGATCGCTACCTGCGGGCGGCGGCCGATCTCGAGAACGCGCGCAAGCGCACCAAGCGCGAGCTCGACGACGCGCGGTTCGACACCAAGAACAAGGTGCTCAAGGAGATGCTGCCGGTGGTCGACAACCTCGAGCGCGCGATCGAGCACGCGGGCGGCGAGGGCGACAAGGCGGCGATCGTCGAGGGCGTGCAGCTCGTGCTCCGCCAGTTCCAGACCGCGTTCGAGCGGCTCGACGTCACCGCGATCGAGGCGATCGGCCAGCCGTTCGATCCCAACCTGCACGAGGCGATCTCGCAGATCGAGAGCGACCAGCCGCCCGGCACGATCATCCAGGTCCTGCAGCGCGGCTACCGCGCCGGCGATCGCCTGCTGCGCCCCGCGCTGGTCGTGGTCGCCAAGGCCAGGCCGGCCGCCGAAGGATCGACTTGAGCCGCGTCGTCGGCATCGACCTCGGGACCACCAACTCGTGCGTCGCGGTGATGGACGGCGAGCAGTCGATCGTCATCGCCAACGCCGAAGGCACCCGCACCACGCCGTCGGTCGTGGGCTTCGCCGCGAGCGGCGAGCGCCTGGTCGGTCAGACCGCGCGCCGCCAGGCGATGACCAACCCGGAGAGCACGATCTATGCGGTCAAGCGCCTGATGGGCCGCAAGTTCGACGATCCCGAGGTCCAGCGCCACCTCTTGACCTGCCCGTACGAGGTGATCGCGGCGCCCAACGGCGACGCGCACGTGCGCGTGCGCGGGCGCGACTACTCGCCGCCCGAGATCTCGGCGATCGTGCTGCAGAAGATGCGGCAGACCGCCGAGGACTGGCTCGGCGAGCAGGTCACCGAGGCGGTGATCACCGTGCCGGCGTACTTCGACGACGCCCAGCGCCAGGCGACCAAGGACGCCGGCCGGATCGCCGGGCTCGACGTGCTGCGCATCGTCAACGAGCCGACCGCGGCCGCGCTCGCCTACGGGCTCGAGACCGAGGGCGCCGCGCGCGTCGCGGTCTACGATCTCGGCGGCGGCACGTTCGACATCTCGATCCTCGAGCTCGCCGACGGCGTGTTCCGCGTGCGCTCGACCGCCGGCGACACGTTCCTCGGCGGCGAGGACTTCGACAACGCGATCGTCGAGCACATGCTCGAGACCTTCGCGAGCCAGAACGGCGGGATGGATCTGCGCGGCGATCGCGGCGCGCTGCAGCGGCTCAAGGAAGCAGCCGAGCGCGCGAAGATCGAGCTGTCGAGCGTGCCGCGCACCGAGATCAACCTGCCGTTCCTGTCGGCGGGGGACGACGGCCAGCCGCGCCACCTGATCATGACGCTCGATCGCGGCGGGCTCGAGAGCCTGGTCGAGCCGCTGGTCCAGCAGACGCTCGAGCCGTGCCGGCGCGCGCTCGCCGATGCCGAGCTCGGCGAGGGCGACATCGACACGGTGATCCTGGTCGGCGGCCAGACCCGGATGCCGCGCGTGCATCAGGTGGTCGCCGAGATGTTCGGCCGCGAGCCGAGCCGCCGGGTCAACCCCGACGAGGTCGTCGCGGTCGGCGCGGCGGTGCAGGCCGGCGTGCTCACCGGCGAGGTCCAGGAGGTGCTGCTGCTCGACGTCACGCCGCTGTCGCTCGGCGTCGAGACCGCGGGCGGCGTGTTCACCCGGCTCATCCCGCGCAACACGTCGTTGCCGGCGCGCGCCACCGAGATCTTCTCGACCACGATCGACAACCAGCCGTTCGTGAACGTCCACGTCCTGCAGGGCGAGCGCGAGATGGCCGAGGACAACAAGTCGCTCGCGCACTTCGAGCTGACCGGCATCCCGCCGGCGCCGCGCGGCGTGCCGAAGATCGAGGTGTCGTTCGACATCGACGCCGACGGCGTGCTCAGCGTGTCGGCGTTCGACCACGGCACCAAGCGCGCGCAGAAGGTCGTGGTCACCCCGACCACCGGCCTCACCGAATCCGATATCGAGCGCTTGATCGAGGAATCGAACCAGATGCAGGACGACGACGCGGTGCGCCGCCTGCTCGCCGAGGCCCGGCTCAAGGCCGAAGGATTGTTCTACTCCTCCGACAAGGCCATGGCAGAGTTCGGCGCGATGCTCTCCGCCGACGAACGCGAGCTGCTGCTCACCGAGCTCGAGGAGTGCCGCCAGGGCATCGCCGGCGACGACCTCGCGCTGGTCGAGGACTCGGTCGCGCGGCTCGAGGTCGCGGCCCAGCGCATCGGCGAGGCGATCTACGCCGCGGTCGAGGACGGCGGCGGTACCGGCGAAGGCGGGATGTAGCCTTGGCGCGGCGCAAGCGCGACTACTACGCGGTGCTCGGCGTGGGCAAGGACGCGAGCGACGCCGACATCAAGCGCGCGTTTCGCGAGCTGGCGCGAAAGCATCACCCCGACGTCAACCCCGACGACGGCGGCGAGGCGTTCCGCGAGATCAACGAGGCCTATGCGGTGCTGTCCGACAAGGACGCGCGCGCGCGCTACGACCGCTGGGGCCACCCCGACGAGCCGAGCGGCCTCGGCGCGGTGGTGGACGCGGCGCAGGAGATGATCAACGACGTGCTGCGCCGGCGCCGCAACCGCCAGAAGGGGCGCGACCTGCGCTACACGCTCGAGCTGACGTTCGAGGAGGCGGCGTTCGGCTGCGAGAAGACGATCAAGGTGCCCGACGCGGCCGGTGCGCTGCGCGACTTCACGGTCGTGCTCGCGCCGGCCACCGCCGACGGCGCGGTCAAGGTGCTCAAGGGCGAGGGCGAGCCCGGCAAGGGCGGCGCGCCGGCCGGCGATCTCCACGTCATCGTGCGGGTCGCCGAGCACGCGCGGTTCCGCCGCGACGGGCTCGACGTCCACAGCGACCACGCGATCACGTTCGCGCAGGCCGCGCTCGGCGCGGTGGTCGATCTGCCGACGCTCGACGGCCCGGTCAAGATGCGCATCCCCGAGGGCACGCAGCCCGGCCGCACGTTCCGCGTGCGCGGCAAGGGCATCCCGCAGGGGCCGGGCAAGAACGCGCCGCGCGGCGATCACCTGGTGCACGTCCAGGTCGAGGTGCCGACCGAGCTGACCGCGCGCCAGCGCGAGCTGATCGAGGAGCTGGCGCGGACCACCGGCCAGGAGCTGACCGCCGGTCAGCCGCAGCGCAAGCGGCTGATCGATCGCGTGCGCTCGCTGCTCGACGAATGAGGGCCGCGCTGGTCGCGCTCGCGGCGTGCGGCGCGACGGCGCCGCCGCCGGCCGGCCCCGCGATCGAGCGCCACGACACGCGCCAGGCACCGGCGGCGATCGACGACGCGCACGTCGATCCCGACACGCTCGACGACGCCGCCTGCCGCGCCGCGCTCGACCGGCTCGGCGACCGCGCCCCCGCCGCGGCGATCGCGCTGCGCGCCGCGCGCCTGGCGCACCACCGCGGCGACGACGCCGAGGCCCGCGCGATGGTCGCGCGCGCCGCGTCGGCCGCCGACGCGCCGGCCGCGCACGCCGCGCTCGCCGCGCTCGCCGCCGAGCTCGCCGCGCCGCCGGTCGATCCCGCGGTGGTCGCCGTGCTGCTGCCGCTGTCGGGCAAGTACGCCGCGATCGGCGGCGAGCTGCGCGCCGCGATCGCGCTCGCACCGGGCGACGGCACGCGCTGGCTGTTCCTCGACACCCGCGGCGAGCCCGACGGCGCGGCCGCCGCGGTCGAGCTCGCCCGCGCGCGCGGCGCGATCGCGATCCTCGGCCCGGTCGGCACGCGCGAGGCGCTGGCCGCGGCCCGCGCGGCGTCGCTGCGCCAGATCCCGATCGCGCTGCTCGCGCCCGCCGACGGCGCCGACCCCGACGCCGGCGTGTTCCGCCTGGTCGACTCGCCCGGCGACGAGGGCCGCGCGGTCGCGCGGGTCGCCGCGAGCGATGGCTTCCCGACCGTCGCGGTGCTCGCGCCGCGCGACGACGTCGGCAGCGAGGCCGCCGATGCGTTCGCGGCCGAGGCCGCGCGGCTCGGCCTGCAGGTCACCGCGCGCGGCACCTACGATCCGACCGGGGGCACGCTCGAGCCCGACGTCAAGGACTTCCTCGACCTCGTGCCGGCGCGCAACCCCCGGCTGGCCGAGCACCTCGCGAGGCACCCGAAGAAGGGCTGGCAGACGTTCGAGCCCGACGTCGCGTTCTCGCTGCTCTACATCCCGGATCGCGGCGATCGCGCCGCGCTGGTCGCCGCGTACCTGCCGTACTTCAACGTCGAGCTGCGCACCACCGACTTCCCCGACCCGGCGATGCTCGCGCGCAAGCACGGCGGCCGCATGCCGCAGGTCGTGCAGCTGATCGGCGGCCCGGGCTGGCACGAGCCCGACTTCGCGATCCGCGGCGGCACGCCGGTGCAGGGCGCGCTGATCGTCGACCCGTGCGCGCCCGAGACCGGGGGCGACGTGGCGGGCCAGCTCGCCGCCGACTACCAGGCCAGGACCGGCCGGCTGCCGTCGCCGCCGGCGGCCGAGGCCTACGACGCCGCGCTGCTGGTCCAGCGCGCGCGCGCCGCCGCGGCCGGCTCGCCCGATCCGCGCGGTGCGATGCGGCTCGCGCTCGCCCACGCGCGGCTGGACGACGGCGCGTGCGGCCCCGCGACGATCGATCCCGCGGGCGAGCTCGCGCACGAGCCCAGCGTGCTCCAGGTGTCGGGCGACGAGCTGATCGTCGCGCCATGACGTACAGTCGAGCGGTGCTGCGCAAGCTCGCCGTGCACGGTGGCCTGTTCGTCGCGTGCTGCGTGACCACGACGCTGGTCGGCTACCTCGGCGCCAGCCCGCACAGCCTGGCCGCGGGCCTGGCGTTCGGCGGCACGCTGATGGCGATCCTGACCTGCCACGAGCTCGGCCACTACGTGGTCGCGCGGCGCCGCGGGGTCGACGTCTCGCTGCCGTACTTCATCCCGCTGCCGCCGCCCACGCTCGGCACGCTCGGCGCGGTGATCCGCATGCGCGAGCAGATCTCCGATCGCGGCGCGCTGTTCGACGTCGGCGCATCCGGCCCGATCGCCGGCCTCGTCGTCGCGATCCCGCTGCTGGTCGTCGGCCTCTCGATCTCGCCGCTCGCGCCGATCACGCCGGGCGGCAGCCAGGAGGGCAACTCGCTGCTCTACGCCGCGCTCAAGTACGCCGTGTTCCACCGCTGGCTGCCCGGCGGCGGGGTCGACGTCGTGCTCCATCCGATGGCGCTCGCGGCGTGGGTCGGCATCCTGGTCACGATGATCAACCTGATGCCGATCGGCCAGCTCGACGGCGGCCACGTCGCGCGCGCCGCGCTCGGCGATCGCCACGAGCGGATGAGCGCGCGGCTGCACGTCGCGCTGCCCGCGATCGGCGGGCTGACCGGCGCGGTCATGCTCGCGATCGCGCTGCACGCCGGACGCGGCCTGATCGGCGCGCTCGACTACGCCAAGGACGGCGTCGTGCCATGGCTGGTGTGGTGGCTGCTGCTCGCGTTCATGCGCCGCCAGGCCGGCGAGTACCATCCGCCGGTCGACGACATCCCGCTCGATCCGCTGCGCCGCAGGCTCGCGCTCGGCATGCTCGTCGTGTTCGCGCTGATCGCGACTCCCGTGCCTTTTCGCCAGGTGCTGTAAACTGGGATCGTGCAGGGCGATCGCGATGCAGGAATTCCCGAGCCGGTGCTCGCGGCCTGGCAGGTCGCGACCGAGAACTGGGACGACCCCGCGCGCCACGAGCTGCTGCTCGGGCTGATCGCGCAGCACGCGTGCTTCACCTGGGCCGCGGCGCGCTACCGCGAGCGCGACGGCGATCCGATCGCCGAGCGCCAGCTCGCCAAGCTGCGCCAGGCCGCGACCGTGACGATGCTGGCGACCGCGACCGTGCGCAAGACCCGGCGTGGCAAGCCTTATCAGATGACGATGGCGCTGGTCACCTGCCTGCTCGTGGCAGCGATGATCAGCCTCGCGTACGCGGTCGTCCACCAGCGTGCACCCCAGCCTTCCCCCACGCTGGCGCCGCACTAGGTTACGCTCCTAGCGTGGCCCAGGTGGACTTCCTCGAGCGTCAGCTCACGCTCAAGCTCGTCTACTACGGCCCGCCGCTGTCGGGGAAGACCTCGAACCTGCGCGCGCTGCACGACAACGTCGACAAGCTCAACCGCGGGCGGCTGATGACGCTCGACACCCGCGACGATCGCACGCTGTTCTTCGACCTGCTGCCGATCTTCTTTCGCACGTCGAGCTTCTCGTTCCGGATCAAGGTCTACACCGTGCCGGGGCAGCCGACCCACGAGGCCACGCGCAAGATCGTGCTGGCCGGCGCCGACGGCGTGGTGTTCGTCGCCGACTCGAGCCCGGCCGCGCGCGAGGCCAACCGCGCCGCCTGGCACAACCTGGTCGGCAACCTCCACGCGTTCGCGCTCGACCAGGTGCCGATCGTCGTGCAGTACAACAAGCGCGATCTGCCCGACGGCGTGCCGATCGCCGAGGTCGATCGGTTCGGCGAGCCGGACCGGCCGGTGTTCGAGGCGATCGCCAAGCGCGGCGATGGCGTGGTGGCGACGTTCTTCGCGCTGGTCGGCGACGCGTGGGATCACCTCGATCGCGATCTCCAGCTCGGCAGCAAGCTCGGCATCGATTCCCAGGCGTTTCGGCGGTCTCTCGCCGAGCACGTGGGGGTGGGCATCGATGCTACAATGACTCGGTGAGCGGAGGCCCGCTCGATGCCCCCATCGAGCTGGCTCGCCTGGTCCGTCCCGGCGAGCTCGACGAGTTGATCGCTGCGGTGCGGCGGGCCACCGGCGCCGAGCTCGCGATCTTCGACGCGCGCGGTGCCCGGCTCGCGGGCTCCAAGGCCGCCGGACCGCCGGTGCGCGCGGTCGCGCACGACGGCGAGCCACTCGCCCAGCTCGCGGCCCGAGGTCCGACCGCCGAGCTCGCGCTCGACCTGCTCGCCGACACGCTCGACCTGCTCGCGCACCACGCGTACGCGCGCGAGCTCGCGGCGGCCACGCACGACGAGGCGATGCGGATGACGTTCGCCGAGCTCACCGAGCACAACCAGCGCCTGCAGAAGGCGGTGGCGCGGCTCGAGGAGCTCGATCGCCTGAAGTCGAACTTCCTCGCGACGATGTCGCACGAGCTGCGCACGCCGCTGACCTCGGTGATCGGCTACACCGAGATGATGGCCGAAGGGCTGGCCGGTCCGGTCACCGGCGAGCAGCGCGACTACCTCGCGACCATCCTCGGCAAGGCCGACCAGCTGCTCGGCCTGATCACGGCGGTGCTCGACGTCGCGTCGCTCGAGTCGGGTCCGCTCGCGCTCGATCGCTCGGCGCTGTCGCTCGGCGAGCTGGTCGCGAGCGAGGTCGCGACGTTCACCCCGCAGGCCGGCCGGCGCGGCATCGCGATCCAGCTCGAGGCGCATCCCGAGTGCACGGTGATCGGCGATCGCAAGAAGATCCGCCAGATCGTGTCGAGCCTGCTGTCGAACGCGGTGAAGTTCACGCCGGATCGCGGCAAGGTCGGCGTCGCGGTGCGCCCCGGCCCGCTGTCGCCCAACGACGCGTCCCAGGTGCGCGCGGTGCAGCTGGTCGTGACCGACTCCGGGATCGGGATCTCGCGCGATCAGGTGTCGAAGATCTTCGAGCCGTTCTTCCAGGTCGACTCGTCGTCGACCCGCGCGTTCGGCGGCACCGGGCTCGGGCTGACGCTCGCCAAGGCGTACGTCGAGGCGCACGGCGGCCGGATCTGGGTCGACACCACGCCCGGCCAGGGCTCGACGTTCGTCGCGACGTTCCCGCTGCGGGAGCGCAGCCCGTGATCGCGCTCGGCGAGCTCTCGCTCGCGATCCCGCTGGCCGCGCTGTGCGTGCTGGTCTCGGGGTTCTGCTCGGGCAGCGAGGTCGCGCTGTTCTCGCTGCGCCGGGTCGATCGCGAGCAGCTCGGGCACAGCGAGGCGCTGCTCGATCGCCGGATCATGGCGCTGCTCGAGCGGCCGCGCCGGCTGATCGCGACCGTCCTGATCGGCAACGAGGCGTGCGCCGCGCTGCTCGCGGTGATCGCGCTGTGCGCGCTCGCGCGGCGCTGGCACGCCTCGAGCTGGGCGATCGAGGGCGTCGCGCTCGCGATCGCGCTGCCGCTCGTCGTGCTGGTCGCGCAGGTCACCGCGAAGACGCTCGCCGCCAAGGCGCCGCTCGCGTGGGCGCGCGCCTGCGCGATCCCGCTCGCCGCGTTCGCGATCGCGGTGACGCCGCTCCGCCTGATCGTCCAGGTCACGTGCGAGATCCTGGTGCGGCCGCTCGGCGTGACCGGTCGCGTGCGGCCCGCCCGCGACCTGTCGGAGCAGGAGTTCCGCTCGCTGGTCGACGTCGGCTCGGCGTCGGGCCAGGTCGACGCGCGCGAGCGCCGGCTGATCCACCGCGTGTTCGAGTTCTCCGACAAGGACGTCGGCCAGGTGATGACGCCGCGCGAGCGCATGTTCGCGCTGTCCTACGATCTGCCGATGCAGCGCCTGGTCCGCGAGGTCGCGGCGCGCGGGTTCTCGCGCGTGCCGATCTACCAGAAGTCGCTCGACAACGTGCGCGGCATCGTCCACGCCAAGGACCTCGTGCGCGCCGCCACGTCGGGCGTCACCGGCAAGCCGCTCGGCGAGCTGCTCCACGAGCCGCTGTTCGTGCCGCGCACCACGCCGGTCAAGCGGCTGTTCCTCACGTTCAAGCAGAAGAAGGTGCACATGGCGATCGTCGTCAGCGAGTACGGCAAGGTGCTCGGCCTGGTGACGATGGACGATCTGCTCGCGCAGATCTTCGGCGTGCTGCGCGACGAGCGCGCCGACCTCCAGGCGTCGATGCCCGGGATCAAGCTGCCGCGCACGCGCACGCCCGCGGCCGGCGTGCCGATCAAGGACGACAGCGGCCCGGTGCAGCGCGAGTCGGGGCCGACCCGGCCCGACAGCGACGCCGGCAACGTGCTCGATCCGCCGCGCCCGCCGTCGAGCGCCGACGAGATCACGCCGGTCGCGGTCGACATCGAGGAGCTCCGCCGCCAGCAGGACAAGCTGTCGTGATCGAGACGCCGAGCCTGGTCGCGCTGCTCGTGCTGTGCCTGATCGCGCAGGCGTTCTTCGTCGCGGCCGAGGTCGCGCTGTCGGCGTGCGATCGCGGCGCGCTGCGGGCGCGCGCGCAGAGCGGCGTGCGGGCGGCGCGCGCCGAGCGCATGCTCGCGGTGCCGCAGGTCACGCTCGCGACCACGCTGGTCGGCGCGAACCTCGCGGGGCTGGTCGCGGTCGTCGCGCTCGCCGCACAGCTCGCGCTGCGCGGGGCCTCGCCGCTGTGGGCGCTCGTGATCGCGGTGCCGCCGCTGCTCGTGCTCGGCCACCTCGTGCCCAAGGCGATCGTGCAGGCCCACGCCGATCGCGTGGTCGACGCGATCGCGAACCCGCTGCGGCTCGCGACGTTCGTGCTGCGCCCGCTGGTGGCCGGGGTCGGCGGGTTCGCGGCGGCGATGACCCGGCTCGCACGCACCGATCGCGAGAAGGCGTTCGTCACCCGCGACGAGCTCGCGCTGCTGATCGAGAGCGAGCCGCAGACCGACAAGCCCGAGATCAGCGCCGACGAGCGCGAGATGATCGCGAACGTGTTCGAGCTCTCCGAGTACAAGGTCGGCGAGCTGATGGTGCCGCTGTCCGAGGTCACCGCGCTGCCCGAGGACACGCCGCTGCGCGAGGCCGCGCTCGAGATCGCCGACAAGCAGCACTCGCGCATGCCGATCTACCGGTCGCGGGTCGACGACGTGGTCGGCGTGGTCCACGTGTTCGACATCCTGCAGACCGCGGGCAAGCCCGACGCGGCGACCAAGACGGTCGCCGAGCTCGCCCATCCGCCGCTCTACGTGCCCGAGACGATCAAGGCGAGCGACCTGCTGGTCGAGCTCCAGGCCGAGCGCCAGCACCTGGCGATCGTGGTCGACGAGTACGGCGGCGCGGTCGGCATCGTCACGATCGAGGATCTGCTCGAGATCATCGTCGGCGACATCGAGGACGAGTACGACACCGAGCCGTCGCCGATCCGCGCCGAGCGGCCGGGCGTGTGGCGGGTCGAGGCCCGCACCGCGGTCGCGCGGCTCAACGCCGAGCTCGACCTCGGGCTGCCCGAGAGCGACGACTACGAGACGATCGCCGGGCTGTTGATCGAGCGGTTCCGCAAGATCCCGGACAAGGGCGAGACCCTGAGCGTCGGCGGCGTCACCGTCGAGGTCATCGCCGCCACCGACCGCGCGGTCGAGGCGGTGCGCATCGTCAAGAAGAAGCGATAGCGCCCCGTCCGTGCTACCTGTAGCAGGTGGATCGCACGCAGCTGGTGCGCCTGCTCAGCGACGTCCGGTCCGGCGCGATCTCGCCGGCCGATGCGGCCGACCGGCTCGCCGCGCTGCCCGCGTCCGAGGCGGTCGACGCCCAGACCGTGATCGATCACCACCGCGAGCTGCGCACCGGCGTGCCCGAGATCGTCTACGGCGCGGCCAAGACGGCCGAGCAGATCGCGGTCGCGCTGCGCGAGCTCGCGCGCTCCGGCGGCGCGCTCGCGACCCGGGTCGACCCGGTGAAGGCCGAGGCGGTGAGCCGGCTCGTCCCCGAGATCGCGTACGACGCGACCGCCCAGACCGTGCGGCTCGGCGTGCCGCCCGACCGCCCGCCGTGCGCGCCGATCGCGATCGTGTGCGCCGGCACGTCCGACCTGCCGGTCGCGGCCGAGGTCGCCGCGGTCGCCAACTTCCTCGGCGCGCCGACCCAGCTGGTGTCGGACGTCGGCGTCGCCGGGCTGCACCGCCTGCTCGCGCGCCTGCCCGACATCCGCCGCGCCGAGGTGATCGTCGCGGTCGCCGGGATGGAGGCCGCGCTGCCGTCGGTGCTCGGCGGTCTGGTCGATCGCCCGCTGATCGCGGTGCCGACCAGCGTCGGCTACGGCGTGTCGATCGATGGCCTGGTCGCGCTCGGCGCGCTGCTGTCGGCGTGCGCGCCGGGCATCTCGATCGTCAACATCGACAACGGCTGCGGAGGCGCGGTAGCCGCGGTGCGGATCGCGCGGCTCGCCGCGAGGGCGCCGTGAACGACGAGCTGCGCCGCCTCCACCTCCACGTCGACTGCGCGAGCGGCGCGGCCGGCGACATGCTGCTCGGCGCGCTGCTCGATCTCGGCGTGCCGCGCCAGGTGGTGGGCGAGGCGCTCGACGCGGTCGGCGCCGGCCGCGATCGCATCGTGGTGTCCAAGGTCGTCAAGCACGGGATCTCGGCGGTCGACCTCGAGGTCGCGACCGGCGGCAAGCTGCACGATCTGCGCGAGCTGCGCAAGTCGACCCCGTCCGGCGCGTTCGCGACCGTCAAGTTCCGCGCCGACAGCCACGAGCGCCACATCCACATCGACGAGCACGGCGACAAGTCGGAGGTCATCCACAAGGCCGACAAGCGCAAGCACAGCCAGACGCTCCACTCCAAGCACCACGCGCACCATCCGTACGCCGAGATCAAGAAGCGGCTCGAGGTCGCCAAGCTCGGCGACGGCGTGCGCGACCGCGCGCTCGACATCTTCGAGCGGATCGCGCGCGCCGAGGCCAAGCTGCACGGCACGACGGTCGACGAGGTCGAGTTCCACGAGGTCGGCGCGATCGACTCGATCGTCGACGTGGTCGGCACCGCCGCCGCGCTCGACTGGCTGGCACCCGTCGCGGTGACCTGCACCGGCGTCGCGATGGGCCACGGCACGCTGACCTGCGCGCACGGCGTCCTGCCGGTGCCGGCGCCGGCCGCGCTCGAGGTGCTGCGCGAGGCCGGCGGCGTGATGATCGACGGCGGCGCCGCGCGCGAGCTGTGCACGCCGACCGGCGCCGCGATCCTCGCCGCGACCGTCACCGCGTGGCAGCCCGCGCCGCCCGGCCGGCCGGTCGCGATCGGCTGGGGCGCGGGCGACGCCGACCTGCCGGATCGCGCGAACGTCGTGCGCGTCGTCGCGCTCGCGCCGCCGGGCGAGCGCCCGACCGGCGTGTGGCAGATCGAGGCCAACATCGACGACATGAGCCCCGAGCTGTGCGGCCCCGCGGCCGAGGCGGTGTTCGCCGCCGGCGCGGTCGACGTGTGGTGGACCGCGATCACGATGAAGAAGGGCCGGCCGGCGCTCGTGCTGTCGGCGCTGGCGGCCGACGCCAAGCGCGACGCCGTGGTCGCGGCGATGCTGCGCGAGACCACGACGATCGGGGTACGGTACGCGCCGTACGAGCGCACGATGCTCGAGCGCCGCACGGTCGAGGTCGCGACCAAGTTCGGCAGGATCCCGATCAAGGTCGCGGCCGACGGCGACATCGTGCGCAACGCCGCGCCCGAGTACGAGGCCTGCGCCGCGGCCGCGCGCGCGCACGGCGTCCCCGTGAAGGTCGTCTACGCCGCCGCGCTCGCGGCGTACGAAGCCTCGACGTGAACATGGTACGGTGGGGCGTCCGTGGACAGCCCTCCGATCCTCGTGCTCGGTGGTAGCGACGCCGAGCGCGGCTCGATCCTCGAGCCGCTGGCCGCCAGCGGGCTGGTGGTCGCGGGCGCGTTGCGGCCGAACGCGCCCGGTCCCGACGAGCCGCCGCCCGGGCTGGTCGTGCTCACCGGCGACTCGGCGGTCGAGCTGGTCGGCGCGGTGCGCGAGGTGCCGGCGCTCGCCGACGTGCCGATGCTCGCCCTCGTGCCGGCGATCCCGCCGAGCCACGTCGCGCAGGCGCTCGCCGCGGGCGCGACCGACGTGATGTGCCATCCGGTGCCGCCGGCGCTGCTGGTCGCGCGCTGCCGGCTGCTCGCGAAGCTGTCGCGCAAGGACGCCGCCGGCGCGCAGGCGCTCGCCCGGATCAACGACGTGCTCACCGCCGACGGCGACGACGCCGAGGCGCTGGTCGCGGTGCTCCACATCACCGCGAGCGTGCTCGGCTTCGATCGCGCGTCGCTGATCGCACACATCGAGGGCTCGGACCACGCGTTCGTGATCGCGGCGAGCGACGCCGAGCCGCTGTCGCGGTTCACGCTCGCGATCGCCGAGTACCCCGAGGTCGCCGAGGCGATCCGCAGCGGCCAGCCGGTGCTGATCGACGACGTGGTGTCGCATCCGCTCACCGCGCACCTCGCCGACATGCTGGCGTCGCGCCGCGTGCGCGGCATCGCGGTGTTCCCGGTGCAGTGGCGCGGCCGGTCGCTCGGCGCGATCCTGATGCGCAAGCGCACGCTCGGGGTCGGCCACCTCGGCCCGCGCGGGATCGAGCTCGGCAAGCTGATCGCGAGCATCACCGCCGCGCACCTGCGGCACGGCGCGGTGCTCGAGAGCCTGCGCGATCAGACCCACCGGATCTCTCGCGCCCGCTACGAGGCCGAGCGCCGGCTGCGCGGCATCGACTCGCTGAAGGAGCACTTCGAGGCCGGCGCCGACGGCGTGGTCGTGCTCGACGACGGCGGGCGCATCCTGTTCGTCAACCGCGCGGCCGAGCGGATCACCGGGTTCGCGCGCGACGGTCTGGTCGGCAGCGAGCTGGTGGACCTCGTCCCGGTCGATCAGCGCGCGCTCGTCACCGACGCGATCGCGCGCGTGCTCGCCGGGGTCAACGTCGAGTCGTTCGATCTCGAGATCTCGACCACGTCGGGCTCGCCGGTGTGGGCGAGCGTGTCGACCTCGACCGTGCTCGCCGGGACCGGCGCGGTGATCCTGTCGTTCCGGGACGTCACCGCGGAGCGCGCGCTCGAGAACGAGCTGCGCTCGACCAAGGAGTTCCTCGAGCGGCTGATCGACTCGACCGTCGACGCGATCATCGCGGCCGACTTCAAGGGCCAGATCATCCTGTTCAACCAGGGCGCCGAGCGGCTGTTCGGCTACAAGGCGCGCGACGTGATCGGCAAGAAGCCGGTGTGGGAGCTCTACGAGACCGGCGGCGCGCGCCAGATCATGCGGATGCTGCGCTCGACCTCGTACGGCGGGGTCGGCCGGCTCGAGCAGACCCGGCGCGAGGTCCGGATCGCCAGCGGCGAGGTCGTGCCGGTCAGCATGACCGCCTCGGTGGTGTACGAGGGCGAGCGCGAGGTCGCGACGGTCGGCATCCTCACCGACCTGCGCGAGCGCATCCGCATGGAGCAGCGCCTGCTCGACGCCCAGCAGAAGCTGCAGCTGTCCGAGAAGCAGGCGCTGGTCGCCGAGCTCGCCGGCGCGGCCGCGCACGAGCTCAACCAGCCGCTGACCTCCATCATCGCGTACGCGCAGCTGATCGAGCGCCAGAGCGAGAAGGAAGCGGCGCACCTGCGCGCGGTCGGCGTGATCCTGTCGGAGGCCGAGCGCATGGCCGGCATCGTCAAGAAGATCGGGCGCATCACGAAGTACGAGACCACCGACTACGTGGGCTCCGCGAAGATGCTCGATCTCGATCGCGCGGCCGCCGATAGCATGGACGCGATTCCGGTCAGCACCG
>DATJAE010000117.1:0-25330 GCA_035516595.1 Kofleriaceae bacterium
ACGTGACGTCGTCGAGATGCACGATGCACGGCAGCAGGCCCACCAGCTGGGCCCGACCCAGCGCTCGCCGCAGCTCGGCGACGAACACCTCCGCGGTGCGCGGCAGCGCGTTGGCGTCGATCACGACGACCTGCCGCCCCGCCTCCGCCGCGAGGGCAGCGAGCAACGTCTTGCGCCCACTGCCCTCGCGGCCCCGCACCACCAGCCGTAACGCTCCAGGTACCGGACGCGCGAGCGCCGCGATCGCCGCCGCCCGCACCTCCGCGGGCACGTCGAGCGCGTCGAGCGGGCGCACCGGCGTGCGCACCGCCATCGCGTCGCCGAGCGCGGGCGGCCACGCGCGCAGCCGGTCGAGCACCACCGGATCGATCGCGAGCTCGTCGAACGGCCGCGCGCGCTTGCCCGCGGCGTGGACGATGCCGAGCCGGACCAGCGGCGCGCGCGGGTCGAGCTCGGCCGCGACGTCGTGCCGGCCGTGGCGACCGGCCAGGACCTGCTGCACGGTCAGCTCGTCGACGTGCGGTCGGCCCGGATCGTTCGCGAGGATCCCGTACAGCCGCGCGGTCTCGCCCCACAGCGCCGCCGCCGCGATCACCATCATGACGTCGGCCGCGCGGTGCGACAACCCGAGCTCCGCGATCAGCGCGCCGACCGGCGTCCCGGGCGCGCGCCACAGCGGATCGTTCGCGAGCCCGGCCTCGTGCTCGGCGAGCCGATCGCGGGCCGCCTCGACGTAGTCGGTCGCGTGCCCGCGGTTGAACCCGAGGATCGCCGCGACCTCGAGCTCGAACGGATGCTGCCCCTCGTTGCCATAGCCGACCCGCCGGCTATCCCACGCTCCGGCGATCGCGCGCAGCGTCCACAGCGCGACCGACTTCAGCTCGTGCTCGAGCTGCGCCAGCGCATCGGCCTGCGCCACGACGGGAGCCGGCTGCTTGGGCTCGAGCGCGTACAGCGTCGGACAGCTGAACGCCATCCGTCCGCCGTCCGCTTCCCGGCCGTCCGCTTCCCGGCCGTCCGGGTGCCGGACACTCTCCGCGGGCGAGGCCGGCATGACCGCTTCGACGGCAGCCTCGACGGAAGCCTCGACGGCAGCAGTGCAGGCGGCGTCCGAGCCTCGGACGTCCGGGTCCCGCACGTCCGGTTCTCCGGCGTCCGCCGCTCGGACGTCCGGTACTGGCTTGTTGCCAACAAGCTCGGCGAGCAGATGGAGCTCGACCGTGCCGTCCTCCGCGCGAAGCGCGACGCGTGCGCCATCGGGATCGATCGCGAGATCCTGGACGTCGCGATCGAGCTGGATCGTGCCGAGCTCTCGGCCGCCGTGCAGATCGAACGCCCACAGCACGCGCGGATCGACCAGCGCGATCACGACGCGACGGCGGGTCGCGAGCCGGATCGCGGCAGCGGGCAGCGCGCAGCGCTGGACGATCTGTCCGGTGCCGAGCGCCACGATCACGAGCTGGCGGCTGCCGGCGTGTGCGACGAGCAGCGTAACCGCCTTGCCATCGGCCATCACCGCACCGCCGAGCACGAGCGAGCCGGGCGCGAGCTGGGCGACGATGCCGGACGGAAGCGTGAGCCGCGCGCCGCGCGCCACGACGTGGCGACGGCCGGTGAGCGGGAGGATCACGTCGGCGTCCGGCAGCTCGGCGATCGCGAGCTGGCCGAAATCGTCCACGATCGAGATCGCCGGGGTAGACGACCACAGCGCGGCCGCGGCGCCGCACGGCGCGGGAACCAGGATGCCCGGCGCGGCGAACGGGAGCTGGCCAGGCGTGCCGAGCTGCCGGCCGTGGTGATCGAGACGAACGAGCTGGTCATCGTGCGTGACGAGCCAGATCTGGTCGTCGAACGCGGCGACCGAGCGCGTGTCGCGCTGATCGAGACGGCGCGTGTGGGCGCGTGTGACCTCCACGACCGAGACGGCGTCCGGCTCGACCACCACGAGGTGGCGGCCGGCGCGATCGAAGCTCAGCGCGGTCCCCGTGAGCGCGGTGAACGAAGGCCTCATCGCGCAGGTTGCGTCGGCCTGCGGGGTCGATGTGACACGAGATCGTCGATCGACGTAACCTGCCGGATCTACGGAGTGTTGTTCCTGCCACCCCACGTGATGCGTCGCACCGGCCGCGTATACTGACCGCGCATGGTGGCGCCCCGGACGGTGATCGTCGTGAATCCCAAGTCGCAGAGCGGAAAGCTCGGCAAGCGATGGCCGGAGCTCGCCGACACGATCGGGCGCGCATTCCCGTTCGATGCCGTGATGACCAGGGGGCCGGGCGACGCGACGCGGCTGGCGCGCGAGGCGCTCCGCGGCGGCGCCGAGCGCGTCGTGGCGATCGGCGGCGACGGCACGATCAACGAGGTGGTGAACGGCTTCTTCGATGACGCGGGCGCGCCGCTCAAGCCGGGCGCCGCGTTCGGCCTGATCCCCTACGGGACCGGCGGCGACTTCCGCCGGACGATGAACATTCCGATCGCGACGGTCGACGCCGCGGCGGTGATCGCGGTCGACCATCGTCGCACGATCGATCTCGGCAAGCTCGAGCTGACCACCCACGACGGCAAGCGCGCGCGCCGGCTGTTCGCCAACATCGCGTCGTTCGGCGTGTCGGGGGTGGTGGACCGCCTGGTCAACGAGTCGAACAAGCGGCTCGGCCGGCTGTCGTTCGCGCTCGCCACCGCGCGCGCGACGTGGAAGTACAGCAACCAGCGCGTGCAGCTCGTGTTCGACGACAATCCGAACGATCGGGTCGAGGCCACGATCAACACGGTGGCGATCGCCAACGGCCGGTATTTCGGCGGCGCGATGATGGTCGCGCCGAACGCCGAGGTCGACGACGGCCTGTTCGACGTGATCGCGCTCGGCGACTTCAGCTTCGGCGACGTGCTCAAGAGCGGGCGCCGGCTGTACAAGGGCACGCACCTGTCGATGGACAAGGTGACCGAACGGCGCGCGCGCGTGGTCGAGGCCGAGGCGATCGATCCGCAGGCCGTGGTCGAGCTCGACGTCGACGGCGAGTGCCCGGGCCGCTTGCCGGCGCGCTTCGAGATCCTCGCCGGCGCGCTGTCGATGATCGTGCCCCGCGCACCTGCGAGCAGCTGATGCTGCGCGTGGTCCGCAGCAACCGCAGCGAGGCGCTGCTCGCGGCCGTGATCGAGGCGTTGCCCGCGCCGGATCCGTTCGCGCCCTCGACCATCGTCGTCGGCAGCCACCTGGTCGCGCGCTGGCTCGGCCGCGAGCTCGCGTTCGCGCGCGGCATCGCGATCGGCGTCGAGCTCGTCACGTTCGATCGCTTCGTCGAGGCGACGTGGGCGTGCGACCCCGCGGCCCGCGCGGCCGGGCTGGTCGCGCTCGATCGCCGCCAGCTCGCGGCGGCGCTCGCGTCGGTGCTCGCCGACGAGCGCACGGTGCGCGCGCTGCCACCGGTGGCGGCGTACCTCGCGGCGGCGCCGGGCGCGCGCGATCGCGCCGGACCGCGCCGCGTCCAGCTCGCCGAGCACCTCGCCGAGCTGGTCTGGCAGTACGCGCTCGCGCGGCCCGACTGGATGCCGGCGCTGATCGCCGGCCACGTCCCGGGCGAGCTCGCCAGCGACGACACCGCGCGCTGGCAGGCCCGGCTGCTCGGCGAGGCGCTCGCGCGGCTCGGCGATCGCCACGCGCCGGTGCCGCTGCTGCCCTGGCTGCGCCGCCGCGCCGGCCTGCCCGCGCCCGCGCTGCCGCGGCCGGTGTCGCTGTTCGGCGTGTCGTACCTGGTGCGCGCCCAGCTCGAGGCGCTCACCGATCTGGCATCGACCACGCCGGTCACGGCGTACCTGCTCGATCCATGCGAGCCGCTGTGGGACGACGCGCCCGGCCGCGCGCGCGCCCAGACGAGCGACGAGCCGCTGCCGCTCGCGCTGTGGGGGCGCGCGGTCAAGGCCACGCTCGGCGCGCTGGTCGAGCGCAGCGGCGGCGACGTCGACGGCGCGTTCGTGCGCGACGAGCCGCGCGACGCGCGCCGCGCGCTGCTCGGCGACGTGCTCGAGCGCCGCGGGCCGGCCGGCGTGACGACGCATGCCGACGCGGGCGTCACCGTGCTCGCCTGCCCGAGCGTGCGCCGCGAGATCGAGCTGGTCGCGGCCGAGGTGCGCGCACGGCTTGACGCCGATCCGGCGCTGCGCGCGCACGACATCGCGGTGTGGATCGCGTCCGATCACGAGCGCTACCTCGCACAGGCGCCGTCGGCGTTCGACGCGCTCGGCGTGCCGTGCCACCTGATCGACGCGCCGATCGACGACCGCGGCCGGATCGGCGAGGTCGTGCTCGCGATGCTCGAGCTGCCGACCTGCGCGATGACGCGCAGCGACCTGTTGCGCGTGATGACGCATCCCGCGGTGCTCGCCGGGCATCCGCACGTCGACGCCGACGACTGGGTGCGCTGGACCGAGCGGCTCGGCATCGTGCACGGTGCCGACGAGCGCGCGCACCTCGGGACCTACCTGGCCGACCATCGCAACAAGTTCCACTGGGACCAGGGAGTGCGGCGGCTCGCGCTCGGCGCGTACATGGTCGGCGGCGATCGCGGGCCGGTCGCGATCGGCGGGCTCGAGCTCGCGCCCGAGGAGGTGCGTCCCGAGCAGCAGGCGAGCGCCGCGACCTACGCGCTGCTCGTGCGCTCGCTGTGCGCCGATGCGGCCTGGCTGGCCGGCCACGAGGCCACGCTCGCGGAGTGGGCCGACCTGTTCGTCGGGCTGGTCGACGCCTACCTGGCGCGGCGCGACGGCGAGGCCGCGCGCGACGTCGAGCGCGTGCGCGCGATGCTCGCCGGCATCGCGCGGGTCGACCTCGACGGGCGGCGCGTCGGGTTTCGCGAGGCGCGCGAGCACGCGATCCGCCGGCTGGTCCACGCGCGCGCCGATCGCGGCGAGCCGCTCGCCGCCGGCGTGATGATCGCGCCGCTCGCCGCGATGCGCGCGCTGCCGTTCCGCCACGTGTTCGTGGTCGGGCTCGCCGAGGGCGCGTTCCCCGCCGCCGATCAGCCGGCCGCGCTCGACGTGCGCCACGCCAGCCGCGCGCTCGACGTCTCGCCGCGCGACCGCGATCGCGACGCGTTCCTCGAGGTGCTGCTCGGTGCGCGCGGCGAGCTGTGGCTGTCGTACGTCGCGGTCGAGCCGCAGAGCGGCCAGCCGCTCGGGCCGAGCTCGGTCGTGCTCGAGCTCGCGGATGCGCTCGCGCCGTACCTCGGCGCGCCGTCGAGCCGTGCCGCGCTCGACCAGATCACGCGGCGCGCGCCGCTCCACCGGTTCACCGGCGCGGGCGAGCTGCCGCCGGCGATCGCGCGCGAGAAGTGGGCGGTGCGCGTGCGCGACGCCATCCGCGCCCGGCTACGCGCGAGCGGCCAGCCCGTGCCCGACGAGGACGGCATGCTCGCGCTGATCGGCCACCCGAGCCTGGGCGAGCTGCGCGCGGCGCTCGGCATGGTCGACGTGCCGGCCGGCGCCGCGCCGGGCGCGCCCGATCGGCCGCTGTCGCTCGCCAACCTGCGCGCGTTCCTCGAGGCGCCGGTCCAGGCCTGGGCCCAGGCCGTGCTCGGGCTCGACGAGCTGCCCGACGAGCAGGTGATCGACCAGGGCGACGAGCCGTTCCACGTCGATCGCCCGGCGCGCGCGCTGCTGCTGCGCGAGGTGCTCGCCGCCCAGCTGCGCGAGCCGGCGCGCGATCCCGCGGCGATCTACGACCACACCGTGCGCGACCTCGAGCTGCGGGGTCAGTTCCCGGTCGGCGTGTTCGGCGCGGCCGCGCGCGCGATCGACCTGCGCGCGCTCGCTCGCTGGCGCGCCGCGCTCGCCGCGATCCCCGGCAGCGCGACCCGGCTCGCGTTCGGGCGGTCGAGCTCGCCGGTCGCCGAGCTGCGCCCCGCGCTCGATCTCGAGCTGTCCGGAGGCCGGACCGTTCGCCTGGTCGGCCAGACCGAGCTGCTGCTGCGAGACGGCGAGCGCGCGACCTCGGTGATCCCGATGCTCGGCGAGCTCGACAAGCGGTCGCGGCATCACCTGCGCGGCGCCCTCGATCACGTCGTGCTCGCCGCGGCCGGGCTCGCGCCCGCGGGCCACACGCACGTGCTGCTCGGGGGCGACGGCAGGACCGCGCAGATCGATCACGAGCCGTGGACCGAGCGCGACGCGCGCGGCTACCTCGGCGTGCTGATCGGCGAGCTGCTCGACGCGCCGCACGGCTACCTGTTGCCGTTCGACGCGCTGGTGCGCGCGCTCGTCGGCGGCAGGGTGGCGACCGGGTTCAAGGACCCGACCGGCGGGCTCGGCTACGGCCCGATCGAGCGGCCGGACGGCCTCGCGATCCCGCGCGACGCGACCGCGATCGCGAGGCGCCGGCTCGGCCCGCTGGCGTCGCGCATGCGCGGTCCGCACGGCCTGGGAGGCGACGCGTGAGCGTCGTGCGCTTCCCGCGTCCGCCCGCGCTGCCCGCGGCGAGCGACCGCTTCGTCGTGGTCGAGGCCTCGGCCGGGACCGGCAAGACGTTCTTCCTCGAGCACCGCGTCGCCGATCTCATCCTCGGCGCGGGCGCCGAGCTCGGCGACATCCTGCTGGTCACGTTCACCGAGAAGGCGGTCGCCGAGCTGCGCATGCGGATCCGGGACCCCCTCGATCGCATGGCGCGCGCGAGCGAGAGCAGCGCGGCCGAGACCGCGTGGGAGCTCGACGATGCCGCGCGCGCGAGGCTGCGCGCCGCGATCACCGCGTTCGATCACGCGCCGATCTTCACGATCCACGGGTTCTGTCACCGCGTGCTGGTCGAGGACGCGTTCGCGGCGCGCCGGCTGTTCGAGCAGACCCAGGTCGCCGACGAGGTCGCGTTCGACGCCGCGTTCACCGCGCTGTTGCGCGAGCGCTTCGCCCTCGCCGATCCCGATCGCGCGCTGCTCGCGGCCTGGCTCGAGCGCGAGAGCACCGTGGACCAGCTGCGCGAGCTCCTGCTGCGCTGCGCGCGCTCGGGCGCCCGGGCGCACGGCCGGCTCGAGCCGGCGCGCGTGCTCGGCGCGATCGATGCACTGCGCGGCGAGCTCGGCGACGAGGCCGGCCGCGCGCGGGTCGCCGCCGCGCTCGGCGGCAACGGCAACGAACGGCGCTGGTTCCCCGACTGGCTGGCGAAGATCGGCGAGGCGATCGCGCGCTGCGGCGGCAGCGGCGACCTGCCCGGCGCGATCGTCGCGTGCGACGCGTTGCGCGAGCCCGCGATGAAGCTGCTCGCGAGGGCGGCGCGCGCGTCGCATCCGGCGATCGCGGCGCTGCGCGAGGCGGTCGTGCTGCCGCCGCTCGATCTCGCGGTCGCGGCCGAGCTGCTGCCGCACGTGCTCGCGCGCGTCGCCGCCGACAAGTCCGAGCAGGGCCTGTACGACTACGACGACATGCTCGTGCTGGTGCGCGACGCGCTGCACGGGCCGCGCGGCGCCGAGCTCGCGGCCCGGCTGCGCACGCGCACGCCGTGGGTGATGATCGACGAGCTCCAGGACACCGACCCGATCCAGTGGGACATCTTCCGCACGGTGTGGCTGCACGACGGCGCCCGCGGCGTGACGATCGTCGGCGATCCGAAGCAGGCGATCTACGGCTTCCGCGGCGCCGACGTGAAGACCTACCTCGACGCGCGCGACGAGCTGCGCCGGCTCGGCGCGACCGAGGTCGCGCTCGACGTCAACCGGCGCTCGACCGACGCGCTGGTCCGCGCGGTCAACTACCTCCTGCTCGACGCGACGCCGCTCCAGCCGCTGCTCGACAAGGCGATCAGCTACGACCACCCGGTCGAGGCGTGCGGCGAGCTCGCGCACGATGGCGCGCGGCCGCCGGTGACCGTGTTCCAGCTGCGCGGCACCTCGCGCGAGGCCAACCGCGAGGCGCTCGCGCTCGCGATCGGCGCCGAGATCGAGCGGCTGCGCGACGCGCCGCCGAGCTGGCGCCGGCGCGGGGCGACGCCCGCGTTCGCGTTCGGCCAGATCATGGTGCTGAGCCGCAACAACAAGGAGAGCGCGCAGATCGCGGCGGCGCTGCGCGCACGCGGCCTGCCGTGCGCGCTGGTCGAGGGCGACCGGCTGTTCCAGACCCGCGAGGCCGCGGATCTCGCGGCCGTGCTCGCCGCGATCGCGGCGCCGCGCGATCGCTCGGCGCGGATGCGCGCGCTGCGCACGCGGTTCTTCGACGTGCCGTGGTCGCAGCTGATGCACGTGGTCGATGCGCCGGACCATCACCCGCTGGTCGCGCGGCTCTACGACTGGGCCGCGCTCGCCGCGCGCCGCGCGTACGAGCCGCTGTTCCGCCAGCTCGTCGAGGACAGCCGGTTCGCCGAGCGCGCGCTCGTGCTCGGTAGCGGCGAGCGCGCGATCGTCAACACCTGGCACGTGCTCGAGCTCCTGCTCGAGCACGTCGCGCGATCGCGCTGCGATCTGCACGAGCTGGTCGGCCAGCTGCGGCGGTGGATCGCCGACCTCGGCGATCACGTCGACGATCGCGACGTCCAGCGCCTCGAGACCGACTCCGATGCGATCCGCGTGCTCACGATCCACAAGGCGAAGGGGCTCGAGGCGCCGTACGTGTTCGTGTTCGGCGCGGCCAGCGCGCCGCCCGGCCGCAAGGTCGAGGCGCTGCGCGGTGACGACGGGGCCGGCCGCGCGCTGGTGTTCGGCAAGGACGATCCGCTGCGCAAGCGCTACGACGCCGAGGTCGACGCCGAGAACCAGCGGCTCGCGTACGTCGCGCTGACCCGCGCGCAGCTCCGGCTGTATCTGCCGTACTACGGCGACGACGTGGTCGCGAGCATGTCGACCTATCAGCCGGTCCAGCGCTGCCTCGAGCCGATCGTCCGGCGCGGCCACCCGCTGTTCGAGATCGAGCCGATCGACGTCGGCGCGCCCGCACCGCCGCCCGCGCCGCCCGACGCGCTCGCCGGGCTCGACGTCACCGCGCCGCCGCCGGTCGCCGAGCTCGCGCCGCTGCCGGGGGCGCGCGCCGGCCTCGCCGTGCTGTCGTACACCCGGCTCGCGCGCGAGCTCGACGCGGCCAGGCTCGAGCCCGGCGAGCTGCCGAGCGCGATCGATCCCGCCGAGTTCGACGCCGAGGACGCGGCGCCCGACGACGCCGCGCGCGTCGGGCCCGGCGAGCTGCCGCCGGGGATGGACTCCGGCCTCCTGCTCCACGACCTGCTCGAGCACGCCGAGCTCGACGGCGTGCGCCGGGCCGGCGACGCGGCGACGTGGGCGCGCGCTCCCGAGGTCCAGGCGCTGCTCGCCGATCGCGCGCGCGCGTGGGGCATCTCGCCGGGGTACCTGCCGCACGCCGCGCAGCTGGTGTACCGCGCGCTGACCGCGCCGATCGCGCTCGTCACCGGCGAGACCCTGCCGCCGCTGGTCGCGGCGCCGGCGCTCGCGCGCGAGGTCGAGTTCGCGTATCCGATCGACGCCCTCGGCCGCGAGCCGCGCGGCCTGGTCAAGGGCTTCATCGACGTGCTGGTCGCGTGGGACGACGAGCTGTGGGTGCTCGACTACAAGAGCGACGTGCTCGCGCCGCCGGACCTCGCCGCCGCCGCGACCGCGCGCGCGCACGAACACTACGCGATCCAGACCCGGCTGTACGCGCTCGCCGCCGATCGCGCGCGCGGTCCGCGCCGGCTCGGCGGCCTCGTCTACGCGTTCGTGCGCTACGGCATCGCGGTCGCGGTCCGGACGCCGGACGACCGACTCGCGCAGTGGGCCGCCTGGCTCGGCGGGCTCGCGATGGAGGAGCGGCGATGAAGCTCGACCCGCGGGGTACGCTGCGCGCGCGGATCGAGGGCTCCGCGTCGGGCGAGGTGTTTCGCCGGCTCGGGATCGGCGCCGAGCGTTGTGACCTGGGCGATCAGGGGCTGTACCTGGCCGAGGAGCTGGTCGCGGCCGATCGCTGGTTCGGCGGCTCGGATCCCGAGACGCTCGGCATCGTCGTGCTCGCGCTGATGATCGCGCAGCGCCAGGGCTCGACCCGGCTGCCGCTCGATCCGAAGGGCCGGCTGCGCGCGCTGGTCGGCGACATCCTGCGGGTGGCCGCGCTCGACGGTGACGCCGCGCGGATCGTGCGCCAGATCCAGCAGCTCACCGCCGCGCCGCGCTTCAACTCGCTGATCGGGGTGGGCGACGCGCGCCTGCCGCTCGTCGTCGACGACGGCTGCCTGTACAGCGAGCGCTCGCGCTGGCTCGAGCAGCGCGTTGCCGAGCGGCTCGCGGCGCGGCTGGTCGCGCCGCCGCGCGCCGGCACCGCCGAGGCGCTCGCCGATCTCGCCGCGCGCCCCGGCGTGCAGGTGCTGTCGCCCGGGCAAGCGCGCGCGGTGGCGCTCGCCCTCGACGGCGCGCTCGCGGTCGTCACCGGCGGGCCCGGCACGGGCAAGACGCTGGTCGCGTCCGCGATCGTGCGCGGGCTCGCGCGGCTCGGCCTGCGCGACATCGCGCTCGCCGCGCCGACCGGCAAGGCCGCCAACCGCATGGCCGAGGTGATCGCACACCAGCTCGCCGGCATCGCGCGGCCGAGCGAGCTCGATCGCGCGCTGTGCGCCGCGCCGCCGCGCGCGGTCACGCTGCACCGCCTGCTCGGCTACCGCGGCAGCGGGTTCGCGCACCACCGCCGCAGCCCGCTGCCGGTCGACGCGGTGATCGTCGACGAGGCGTCGATGATCGATCTCGAGCTCGCCGACGCGCTGCTCGACGCGCTGCCCGACCACGCGCCGCTCGTGCTCGTCGGCGACGCGCACCAGCTGCCCGCGATCGACGCCGGCCAGCTGCTCGCCGACCTCGCCGCGCCGGGCGGGGTCGCCGCGCACCGCGTCGCCGTGCTCGATCACAGCTACCGGATGGACGCCGCCGATCCCCGCGGCCGCGCCGTGTTCGAGGCCGCGCGCGCGGTCCATCACGGCGACGCGCACCGCCTCGCCGAGCGCGCCGCGCCGCTCGCCGTGCCGCGCTCGCCCCAGACGCTCGCGTTCTCCGGCGTCGAGTGGGTCGACACCGTGCGTGGCAACGCGCGGCCGGCCGACGTCGCGCAGGCGGTCGCCGCGGCGGTGTGGCACCACTTCGACGGGCCGCGCGCGCACAAGGCCGCCAACGACACGGTGTTCGCGTTCGACGGCGGCGCGGTCGACGCCGCGCAGGCCGGCGAGCTCGAGCGGCTGTGGCAGCTGGTCGGCCGCGCGCGCATCCTCACGGTGACGCGCGGCCTGGCGACCGGCGCGCACGCGATCAACGCCTACCTGCACGGCCTCGCGCTCGATCGCATGACCGTGACCGGCCGGCCCGAGTTCGTGCCGGGCGAGCCGGTGATGATCACCGCGAACGACTACCAGCGCGGGCTGTTCAACGGCGATCAGGGCATCGTGGTGCGCGCCGACGAGGGCGCCGGCCACCATCGCTTCCGCGCGGTGTTCCGGGTCGGCGGCGCGCTCGTGCCGTTCGCGATCGAGGCGCTGCGCGATCATCTCGAGCTGGCGTGGGCGCTGACCGTGCACAAGAGCCAGGGCAGCGAGCTCGACGCCGTCGCGCTCGTCTTGCCCGACGAAGATCTGCCGCTCGTCACACGCGAGCTGCTCTACACCGGGATCACGCGCGCGCGCACCTCGGTCGTGGTGTGCGGCTCGAAGCAGGCGCTCCTCGCCGGCGGCAAGCGCGGCGCGCTGCGCGACTCCGGGCTCGGTGCGCGGATGCGCGCTACCCTGGCCAGGTGACCCACCCGCCGCCCGGCTTCGGCGATCCGACCTGCCCGCACGCCGAGCGGCGCGAGGGCGTGTGCGTCGCGTGCGGCCACTGCCTGCACGAGGTCATCCTCAACGGCGCGTGCTTCCTGTGCGGCACGACCGAGATCGATCCGATCGCGATCTCGCCCAGGCCGCCCGCGCTCGTCCCCGCCGGGCAGCTGACTCGAAAGAAGCCGTAGCGCTGCCCCGGTCGAGTGCCCGCCTCAGCGCGGCTTGGGGTTCTCGCGGTCGACCGCGATGCCCATCGCCGCGTAGCCCTTGTCGACGTAGACGCACGTCCCGGTGATCCCGCTGGCGAGCGGGCTGCACAGGAACGCCGCGGTCGCGCCGACCTCGTCGGCGGTGATCGGGTCGGTGAGCGGCGCGTTGCGCGTCGTGTAGTCGATCATCTGATCGATGAAGCCGATCGCGCTCGCCGCGCGCGAGGCGTACGGCCCCGCCGAGATCGTGTTCACGCGATGCTTCCACGTGCGGCCGACCTCGTACGCGAGCACGCGGGTGTCGGACTCGAGCGCGGCCTTGGCCGACGACATGCCGCCGCCGTAGCCCGGCACGACGCGCTCGCTCGCCATGTACGACAGCGACAGGAACGCGCCGCCCGGCCGCATGATCGGGGCGAGGTGGCTGACCAGCGACACCATCGAATACGCCGACGCCGAGACCGCCGCGAGGTAGCCGCGCCGCGAGGTCTCGAGCAGCGGCTTCTTGACCTCCGAGCCGTTGGCCAGGCTGTGCACGACGATGTCGACCCCGCCGTCGGCGGCGACCGCCGCGGCGAGCCCGCCGATCGTGAAGTCGCCGCAGTCGCGGTAGCGCCGGTTGTCGCGCAGCTCGGCCGGGACGTCGGCGAGCGCGTCGTACTCGGCGTCGAGCGGATAGATCTTCGCGAACGCGAGCTTGCCGCCGCCGCGCAGCTGGAGCGACGCCTCGAGCTTGCCGCGCTCGAGCATGGTCTTGAAGATGCCGAGCGCGGGCGGCCAGGTCGCGACCGAGACCTTCGCGCCAGCCTCGGCCATCGCCTTGGCGATCGCGAACCCGAAGCCGCCGTCGTCGGCCACGCCCGCGACCAGCGCGTGCTTGCCGGTGAGATCGATCGTCAACATGGGCGGGTCATCGCGCGAAACCGCGGGTCGCGCAAGCGCCGCGCTCGCAGACGATCTACGATTCGCGCGTGATGGATCGACTGATGCGCACGGCGGTGCGCGGTGCGCTCGGCAGCGGCTGGCTCGTTCGCGTCGTCGGGCGCAAGCGCAAGGCGGGCGACGACGCGGCGCTCGATCGCCAGGTCGCGGCGGCGCTCGAGTTCCAGCGGATCGCGCGGATGCCCACGCTCGACTCGATGGAGCCGGTGCGCGCGCGGGTCTACGCCGAGCAGGGCCTGTCGCCGCTCGAGCTCGAGCCGGTCGCGATGGCCGAGGTGATCGACACCCACGTCGCCGGCGACATCCCGGTGCGGATCTTCGTGCCGCCCGACGCGAGCGCGCACTGGCTGGTCTACTTCCACGGCGGCGGCGGCGTGATCGGCTCGATCGCCGCGTCGGAGCCGGCCACCCGCTACCTCGCCGCGCACACCCGGTGCACGGTCGCATCGGTCGAGTACCGGCTCGGGCCCGAGCATCGCAACCCGGCCGCGATCGACGACGCGTGCGAGGCCTACGACGCGCTCGCCGAGCGCGTGCCCGCCGGCGGCAAGCTCGCGATCGGCGGCGACAGCTTCGGCGGCTTCCTGACCGCGCACGTCGAGCACCACGCGCGCACGACCGGCGGCCGGCGCGCCGACCTCCAGGTCCTGATCTATCCGCTGCTCGATCAGACGCTATCGTCGCCGTCGATCGATCGGCTCGCCGACGGCTACCTCTTGACCCGCTCGATGATCCACTGGTTCCGGCGCAACTACCTCGCGCCCGACGACGATCCGCGCACCGACTCGCCGTGGTACTGGCCGGATCACGAGCTCGCCGGCGCGGCCCCCGCGATCGTCGCGACCGCGGCGTTCGATCCGCTGGTCGACGAGGGCGACGGCTGGGCCGAGCGGCTGAGCGCCGCCGGCGTGACGGTGCGCCACCGCCGCTCGCCGTCGCTGGTGCACGGCTTCCTGTCGCTCGCCGGGGCGGTGCGCGCCGCGCGCGCCGCGACCGACCAGATCTGCGACGACGTGATCGAGATGCTGCACTGATGCGCGTGCTGGTCGCGGTCGCCGAGATCGGGCAAGGCGTCCAGCTCGAGGAGGCGCTCAACCGCGCCGGGTTCGAGGCCAGGTGGGACGCCGCGCAGGCCGCTGGCCCCGCCGGAGGCAGCTTCGCGCCCGAGGTCGTCATCCTCGACGCCGACCACCTCGGCAAGCGGCTCGCCGCGGTCGCCGAGGCGTGGCGCACGCACGCCGCGGTGCCGGGCGTGATCGCGATCGGCGCGTCGGCGGCGGCGCGCGAGCACGCGCCGGCCGCGCGCGTCACCCTGCTCGCACCGACCGCCTCGCTCGCCACGCTCGGCGGCGCGCTCGAGGACGCGGCGAAGCTGCGGCTCGCCAGCGGGCTGCGCTGGCCGGTGCTGCGCGCTGCGCTCGGCCTGCCGCCGGCCGACAACGAGCCCGCCACGTGGGCGGCGACGGTGCTCCACGCGCGCCGCGTCGAGCTCGAGATCGCGCGCTCGGCGCTGCGCTGGCACGCGCGCAGCTACGCGACCCCGACCGCGCTGCTCGATCAGCTACGCGACGAGCGCGTGCTCACCGTGCCCGAGCTCGAGACCGCGGCGCACATCGACGGCACCCTCACCGTCCAGACCCTGATCACGCTCGGCCCGCTCGACGCGGCACAGACCGCGCGCCTGCTGTGGACGCTCGCGTCGATGCAGGCGATCGAGCTCACGCCCGAGGTCCGCGACGTCGCGACCGCGCCGCGGCGCGCCCTCGACGAGCTGCGCCGCCACCTGCGCGCGCGCGCCGATCGGCTCGCGCACTCGACCTACTACGACGTCCTCGAGCTGACGCCGCTGGCCGACTATCCCGAGATCGAGGCCGCCTACCAGCTGGTCGGCACGCGCTACGCGCCGCGCGTGCTCGGCCGTCACGACCTCGCCGATCTCGCCGCGATCGCCGCGCCGACCTGGCAGCTGGTCGAGAAGGCGCGCAGCGTGCTGGTCGACGACGCGGCGCGCGGCCGCTACACCGACTGGTTGCGCGCGCACCTGCCCGAGCTGGTCACGACGTGGGCGATCGACGCCAAGGCGATCGCCGCGGCGAGCGAGGCGTTCGCGCGCGGCCAGCGCGCGCTCGGCGCGGGCGATGTCCACCGCGCGATGAGCGAGCTCGCCGCCGCGTGCCGCCACCATCCCGGCCACCCCGAGTACGAGGCCAACCTCGGGTGGGCGCGGTTTCGCGTGCAGGTCGCGGGCGGCAAGGAGCCGATCGCCGCGGCGACCGCCGAGCGCCGCGCTGTCGAGGACCTGCTGCTCGGCCGCAAGCCGTGGCCGCGCGCGCTGGTCGCGCTCGCGATGCTGTGCGCCGCGGCCGGCGACGCCGATGCCGCGCGCTGGCACCTGCACGGCGCGCTCGCCGCCGATCCGACGCTGCCGGCCGCGCAGCAGCTCGCGCAGCGGCTCGGCCTGCGCCGTCAGTCGTAGCGCAGGCCTTCGACCGGGCGCAGCGACGCGGCGGCCTGGGCCGGCACCCAGGTCGCGCCGAGGCTGATCAGCATCGTGATCCCGGCGACCAGCAGGACCTCGAGCGGGCGCACGTCGATCGGCAGGCGATCGATCAGGTAGACCTTGGGATCGAGGTGGTAGCCGTACGTGCCCACCACCCAGCACGCGGCGAGCCCGATCGCGACGCCGACCACCGTGCCGACGCCGCCGATCGCGACGCCGAGCACCTGGAACACGCGCGCCACGCTCGCCGAGCTCGCGCCCATCGACTTCAGGATCGCGATCTCGCGCGTCTTGTCGGTGACCACCATGGTGAGCGCCGAGATCATGTTGACCGCGGCGACGACGATGATCAGCGTCAGGATCGTGACCAGCGCGAGCTTCTGTAGATTGAGCGCGGTGAACAGGTTGTGGTTGAGCTCGTACCAGTCCTGGACCTGATACGGCGGCCCGCCGAGCGCCTTCTCGAGCTTCTCGGCGATCGCCTCGGCGCGATCGACGTTCTTGACCTTCATCTCGACGCCCATCACCTGATCGCCGCGGCCGACCAGATCCTGGGTGTCCTTGAGCGAGGTGTACATCAGCCGGCGGTCGTACTCGTCGAACCCGCTGTAGAAGATGCCCTTGACCCGGAACTTGCGGGTGCGCGGCGCGCTCGCGGTCGCGCGGAACGAATCGAAGTCGATGTTGGACAGCGGCACGACGACCGTGACGTCGTCGTTCATCTTGGCCTTGAGCTTTCGCGCGAGCTCCTGGCCCATGATGATCGGCGGCGGCTCGCCCGGCGCCGGCTCCTTGGCGAGCGCGTCGACCGAGCCCAGCACCATGTGCTTGTCGAGGTCGAGCACGCCCTTGACCAGCTTGGGATCGACGCCCTTGATCGCGACGCCCGACAGCTCGCCCTTGCCGCGCGTCACCAGCATCTCGGCGAAGATGAACGGCTGGACCGCGAGCACGTCGGGATCGATCGCCTTGGCGGTGCGCATGACGTCGCGGTACTCGGCGAACGTCGCCTGCTGCTTGAGCACGATCACGTGCGCGTTGACGCCGAGCACCTTGTCGCGGAACTGCTGCTGGAACCCGGTGGTGACCGCGAGCACGAAGGTCAGCGCGCCCACGCCGAACGTCACCCCGAGGATCGACACGCTGGTGAACACGCTGAACACCGCGAGCAGCGCGAACACCGCGGCGAGCACCATCCCGCCGATCAGGCAGGCCACGCCGATCGACGTCGAGCCGAACGCGAGCAGAAGGCCGAGCCCGACGAGCGCGATCCCCGCGCAGCACAGCGCGAGCGTGGTCATCAGCGAGTCCCGCCTGCCTCCGTAGAGGTATCGCCAGCCGATGCGCAGCTCGTACACCGCGTCTGAGCATGCCTCGCCGTGACCGGTGGCGCTAGCTGTAGCGTCATCGTTACGGCGGCGTCGCGTGGATCACGCGCCGTGCGCTCGCGCGCGCGCTACCATCGCGATGTGCGGATCGCGGTGCTCGCGCTCGCGTGCGGCTGTTCGTTCAGCCACGGTGTGCCCAACGGCAACGGCTCGGGCGACGGCGGACCGCCCGACACCGGCACGCGCGGCGACGCGGCGAACGCGGACACCAGGCCGCGCGACGCGTCGATCGATACGCCGACCGACGCGGACCCGTGCCCGTCCGGCTACGTGACCATCGCGGGAGCGCCGTCGCGCTACAAGATCTTCGGCTATCGCGCGATCGGCGATCAGAGCGAGGCCTGGACCGCGGCGGCCGCGACCTGCCAGGGCGACGGCACGCACATGGCGATCATCGACGACGACGCCGAAGGCACGGCGCTCGGCGCCGCGATCCCGGTCGATCCGGTCTCGCCGTACTTCTGGGTCGGCGTCACCGACGCGGCGCAGGAAGGCACCTGGCTCACCGTGCTCGGCGGCGCCGCGACCTACCTGCCGTGGGCGATCGGCCAGCCCAACGGCGGGACCTCCGCCAACTGCGCGCTGATGTCGGGCGGCCTGCTCTACGACTGGACGTGCGCGACGCCGTACGCGTTCGCCTGCGAGTGCGATTAGATACAAACAGTCTTGACTGACTGTTTCTACGGCGGTACACCGCCGGTGATGCCCGAGCCGGTCCGCGCGCCCCGCACGCAGCAGCAGCGCCGCGACGAGACCCGGCGCCAGCTGCTCGACGCGGCGGTCGAGAGCCTGCTCGACGTCGGGTTCGCGCGCACCACGACGCTCGAGGTCCAGCGCCGCGCCGACTGCTCGCGCGGCGCGCTGCTCCACCATTTTCCGTCGAAGGCCGAGCTGCTGGTCGCGGCGGTCGATCACCTCGCTCACATGCGCGCGATCCAGCTCAAGGCGCTCGCCAGCGAGCTGCCGGAGGAGCGCGCCGGGCGCGCGCGCACCGACGCCGTGCTCGAGCTGCTCTGGCAGTGCTTCTCCGGCGAGTTCTTCCAGGTCGCGATGGAGCTGCGCACCGCGGCGCGCACCGACGCCGAGCTCCGCCCCGTGCTGATCGCGGCCGAGCGCTCGCTGCGCGACCGCATCCTGGCCCAGGCCAAGACGCTGTTCGGCAAGGAGGTCGCCGAGCACCCGGGCCTGCCGCGCGCGCTCGACCTCACGCTCCAGCTGATGATCGGCGCCGCGATGACCGCGCTGCTCCACAAGGATCCGCAGCTGCGCGAGCTGATCGACGACTGGAAGGCGCTGTTTCCGATCGTGCTCGCAGAGAGCACCAACCGACGGACGAGACGAAGGTGATCCGAGGAGAACCGATGAGCAAAGAACTGCGTTTCGATGGCAAGGTCGCGATCGTCACGGGCGCCGGCGGCGGCCTGGGGCGCTCGCACGCGCTGCTGCTCGCCGCCCGCGGCGCCAAGGTCGTGGTCAACGACCTCGGGGGCAGCTTCACCGGCGAGGGCAAGAGCGCGTCGGCGGCCGACAAGGTGGTCGCCGAGATCAAGGCCGCCGGCGGCGAGGCAATCGCGAACCACGACTCGGTCGAGGACGGCGACAAGATCGTCAAGACCGCGATCGACGCGTTCGGCAAGCTCGACATCCTCGTCAACAACGCCGGCATCCTGCGCGACGTGTCGTTCGCGAAGATGACGCAGCAGGACTGGGACCTGGTCTACAAGGTCCACGTGCTCGGCGCGTTCCGCTGCACCCACGCGGCGTGGCCGTACATGCGCGACGCGGGCTACGGCCGGATCGTCATGACCGCGTCGGCCGCCGGGATCTACGGCAACTTCGGCCAGGCCAACTACGCGATGGCCAAGCTCGGCCTGCACGGCTTTGCCCAGACGCTCGCCGCCGAGGGCAAGAAGCGCAACATCCTGGTCAACACGATCGCGCCGATCGCGGGCTCGCGGATGACCGAGACCGTGCTGCCCAAGGAGCTGCTCGACGCGCTCAAGCCGGAGTACGTCTCGCCGCTGGTCGCGCGGCTCGCCCACGAGTCGAACGAGGACACCGGCGGCCTGTACGAGGTCGGCGGCGGGTTCGTCGCCAAGCTGCGCTGGGAGCGCTCGACCGGCCGCACGTTCCGGCTCGGCCGCACGATCTCGATCGAGGACGTCGACACCGCGTGGAAGGACATCACGCAGTTCGACAAGACCACGCATCCCGGCTCGGTCGCCGAGTCGATGCAGCCGATCATGCAGAACGTCGAGGCCGGCCCGAGCAAGGGCGGCAACCAGTTCATCGACGTCGATCAAGCGCTCGGCTACAGGTACCCCGAGATGACGTCGAGCTACGACGAGCGCGACGTCGCGCTCTACGCACTCGGCGTCGGCGCCGCGCACGATCCGACCGACGAGGCCGATCTCTCGCTGGTCTACGAGCTGAGCGGCAAGGGCATGAAGGTCCTGCCGAGCTTCGGCGTGATCCCGGCGATCAACATGGTGTTCGCCCAGGCCAAGCAGGGGATCAGCGCGCCCGGCCTGACGTTCGGGCTCGATCGCGTGTTGCACGGCGAGCAGTACACCGAGCTGCGCCGCCCGCTGCCGACCCACGGCAAGCTGACGACCAGGGCGACGGTCAAGTCGATCTACGACAAGGGCAAGGGCGCGGTGGTCAACACCGAGTTCATCACCTACGACGAGAACGGCGACGAGCTGATCAAGAACGACATCGCGACGTTCGTGCGCGGCGCCGGCGGCTGGGGCGGCGAGCGCGGACCGAGCGCCGAGGTCAACGTCCCGCCCGATCGCGCGCCCGACAAGGTCGTCGAGGAGAAGACGACCGAGAACCAGGCGCTGCTCTATCGCCTGTCGGGCGACTGGAACCCGATGCACGCCGATCCGTCGTTCGCCCGGGCGGTCGGGTTCGCGCGGCCGATCCTGCACGGCCTGTGCTCGTTCGGCTTCGCGACCCGCGCGGTCGTCAACTCGTTCGCACCCGACCGCGATCCGCGGTTCGTGAGGAGCATCAAGGCGCGGTTCGCGTCGACCGTGCTGCCCGGCGAGACCCTGATCACCGAGATGTGGAAGGACGGCGACAAGATCATCTTCCGCAGCAAGGTGAAGGAGAAGGGCGAGATCTGCATCTCGAACGCGGCGATCGAGCTGTGGAAGGAGCTGCCCAGGCCCAAGGACAAGCCCAGGCCGTCGGCCGCCGCCGCGAGCGCGGGTCCGACGAGCGCGGACTACTTCCGCGCGATCGACACGTTCGTCAAGGCCAACCCGGCGACCGCCGAGAAGGTGAAGACCGTGTTCGCGTTCAAGATCACGGGCCCGAGCAGCGACTGGACGCTCGATCTGTCGACGCCGCCCGGCAGCTGCGTCGCCGGGCTGACCGCGAAGGCGGCGTGCACGCTCGAGATGAGCGATGCCGACCTGCTCGCGATGTCGCGCGGCGAGGCCGATCCGATGAAGCTGTTCTCGACCGGCAAGCTGAAGATCACGGGCGACGTGATGGCGTCGCAGAAGCTCGGCTTCCTGAAGAAGATCACGCCCGACATGGTGAGGCCGTCCGGCGCGCCGGCGGCGGCGCCGCCGGCTGCTGCGTACACCCCGACCGTCGCGGACGCGTTCGAGGTGTTCGCCGAGGTGATCAAGCAGAACCCCGACATCCCGTCGAAGGTCGGCGTGGTCTACAAGTTCAAGGTCGGCGAGACGCCGTACGTGATCGATCTCAAGAACGGCGCCGGGTCGGTGGCGCAGCACGACGGCGCGGCCGAGTGCACGCTCGAGCTCTCCGAGTCGGACTTCCTCGACCTCACCCAGGGCAAGTCCGACCCGATGAAGCTGTTCACCACCGGCAAGCTCAAGATCAGCGGCAACGTGATGGCGTCGCAGAAGCTGCAGGCGCTGTTCAAGATCGATCCGAGCAAGGCGATCCAGACCGTCATGGCCCGGCGCGGCGGCGCCCCCGCACCCGCGGCCACCGCCGCAGCCCCCCCGGCCGCCAAGCCGGCGGGCGAGGCCAACGCGCCGAGGTTCTTCGCCGCGCTCGACAAGCGGCTCGCCGACAACAAGGGCCTCGCCGGCGAGGTGCGCGCGAAGCTGACGTTCGTGGTCGAGGGCTCGTCGAGGACCTACGAGCTGGGCGGCACGACCGCCGCGACGATCACGATCGCCGACGCGGATCTACCCGCGCTCGCGGCGGGCAACGTCAAGTCGCTCTACCAGCACGGCAAGTTGCGCGTCGACGGAGATGTCTCCGTCGCGCATCGCCTCGGTTTCCTGAAAGGAGTCATCTAATGCCCCGCAAGGTCAACGTCATCGGCGTCGGAATGGTTCCGTTCCAGAAGCCCGGCAAGTCCGAGGAGTATCACGTGATGGCGAGCAAGGCCGGCAGGGCCGCGCTCGACGACGCGAAGGTCCCGTACAACGAGATCCAGCAGGCCTACGCCGGCTACGTCTACGGTGACTCGACGTGCGGCCAGCGCGCGATCTACACGCTCGGGCTCACCGGCATCCCGGTGTGGAACGTCAACAACAACTGCTCGACCGGCAGCTCCGCGCTCATGCTCGGCGCGCAGGCGGTCGCCGGCGGCCTCGCCGAGTGCGTCATCGTCGTCGGCTTCGAGCAGATGGAGGCCGGCGCGCTCCAGGCCAAGTGGACCGATCGCGCCAACCCGCTCGACAAGTTCGTCAACGTGATGAACGAGGAGCAGGGCTTCAACCAGGCGCCGCCCGCCGCGCAGATGTTCGGCGGCGCGGGCCGCGAGTACCGCTGGAAGTACGGCACCAGGCGCGAGACCTTCGCCAAGGTCGCGGAGAAGGCGCGCAGGCACGCGGCGAAGAACCCGTACGCGCTGTTCAAGGAGACCTACTCGGTCGAGGAGATCCTCGCGTCGCCCGAGGTGTTCGATCCGCTGACCCGCTACCAGTGCTGCCCGCCGACCTGCGGCGCCGCGGCGGCCGTGCTCGCCAGTGACGAGTTCGCGAAGAAGCACGGCATCGCGAACCCGGTCTACATCGCGGGCCAGGTGATGACGACCGACTATCCGTCGAGCTTCGACGAGCACTCGATGATCAAGATGGTCGGCTACGACATGGCCAGGAACGCCGCGACCAAGCTCTACGAGCAGTCGGGCCTCGGCCCCGAGGACGTCGACGTGGTCGAGCTGCACGACTGCTTCACCGCCAACGAGATCCTCACTTACGAGGCGCTCGGGCTGTGCAAGGAGGGCGAGGCCGAGAAGTTCATCTGGGACGGCAACAACACGTACGGCGGCGAATTCGTGACCAATCCGTCGGGCGGCCTGCTGTCGAAGGGCCATCCGCTCGGGGCGACCGGCCTGGCGCAGTGCACCGAGCTGGTGTGGCAGCTGCGCGGCCAGGCCGAAGCCCGCCAGGTCGAGGGCGCGAAGGTGGCGCTGCAGCACAACCTCGGCCTCGGCGGCGCGTGCGTGATGACGATGTACCGCCGCGACTGACCGACATCGCGACATTTTCGCCCGGTGGCGTCGAAAGACTACCGGCCGGCAAACTGCAAGCGCGCGGATCGTCGAGGCAACCCGATGGCACCGGCCGTGCTCTATGCCCCGCGATGCGTCGCACCGCGTGCCTCGTCGTCACCCTCGCGTCGTTGGCTGGATGTGGCAATCCGCTGTACTACGAGGACGACACGCCGCCGTTCGGCGACGATGCCGGCCCGCCCACCTCGCCGTTCGAACAGCCGGTGTTCCCGGCCCCGGTGAGCGCGGCGGTCGCGCCGCCGCCGATCTCGGGCGGCACGCTCGCGGTGCTGAGCTCGGGCAAGGTGGTCGCGTCCGATCCGGATCGCGATCACGTCTATGTCGTCGACCTCCTGCTCGGCCAGAAGATCGCAGACATCGCGCTCGCGGCCGGCGACGAGCCGGGCCGGATCGTCGAGGACGGCGCCGGCCGCGTCCACGTCGCGCTGCGCTCCGGAGGCGCGGTGGTCACGATCGATCCGTCGAGCTGGACGATCACCGCGCGCCAGGCGGTGTGCCCCGCGCCGCGCGGGCTCGCGTGGGATCCGACCGGCGATCTGATCCACGTCGCGTGCTCGGGCGGCGAGCTGGTGTCCCTCCCCGCGGCCGGCGGCGCGCCGACCCGCACGGTCCAGCTCGATCGCGACCTGCGCGACATCGTGATCCTGCCGAACGACCAGCTGTCGGTGTCGCGCCTGCGCACCGCCGAGCTGCTCACGCTCGACGCGACCGGCGCGGTGATCGAGCGCCAGCAGCCGGTCGTGACCCAGTCGTTCGAGCCCGATGGCGCGTGGCGCACGGTGGCGAGCGGCACGGAGATCTTCATGCTCCACCAGCGCGCCTCGAGCCAGACGGTCGGGACCGTGATCCAGGGCGGCTACGGCGGCCCGACGGGCTGCTTCGACTCGATCGTGCACAGCGCGATCACGGTGTTCGAGCCCGGCTCGGCGACCTCGATCGCGCCGGTCGTGCTCGGCGCGACCGTGCCGGTCGACCTCGCGCTGTCCCACGACGGCACCACGGTCGCCGTGCTGTCGGCCGGCAACGCGTACCTTCCGGGAGCGCCGGTCGTCGTCACGATGCCGCGCGGCGCGGTCGAGAGCGGCGGCCCGACCTGCGGCGGCAATCCGCTGGTCCTGTCGGGCCAGGGCGAGCCGATCGCGATCGCGTACACCGCGCACGACCAGCTGGTCGTGCAGTACCGCGAGCCCGCGCAGCTGATCGTGGCCGGTTCCAGCACGCCGATCGCGCTGTCGTCGGATTCGCGGCTCGACACCGGGCTCGCGATGTTCCACGCCAACTCGGGCGGCGGGATCGCGTGCGCGTCGTGCCACTTCGAGGGCGGCGATGACGGCCGCGTGTGGTCGTTCGACATCGGCAATCGCCGCACCCAGGCGCTGCGCGGCGGGATCGCCGGCACCGAGCCGTTCCACTGGGCTGGCGACGAGCCGGACTTCCCGACCCTGTTCGAGCAGATCTTCGTGGACCGGATGGGCGGTCCCGAGACCACGTCCGACGGCGTCTCGACGCTCGAGCACTGGGTCGACCGCATCCCGCTGATCCCGAAGGCGCCCGGTGACGCCGCCGCGATCGCGCGCGGCAAGGCGCTGTTCGAGGACGTCAACAACGTCGGCTGCACGACCTGCCACAACGGCGCCAAGCTCACCAACAACGCCACGGTCAACGTCGGCACCGGCGGCGCGTTCCAGGTCCCGCGCCTGCTCGGCCTGGTCGAGCACCCACCCTACCTGCACGACGGCGTGGCCACGACCCTCGCCGATCGCTTCACCGCCGCCGGCGGCGACATGCACGGCCACACCTCGCAGCTCACGCCGGCGCAGATCTCCGACCTGATCGCGTATCTCGACTCGCTGTGACACCGGCGCCGGGCGCGCGCTTGGATGAAACCGGCGTGCCCGCTCGTGCGTCTCGTCGTCATGGCGACCCGCGCGCGGTGGCTCCTCCTGGTGGCAGCAGGCTGTGGCAGCGCGGCCGGCGCACCGGCTGCCCCCGCCGACGCGACGGCGAGCTGCGTCGACGACGGCAAGCCGTACGACCGGGCGGCGATGCGCGATCGGATCGCGCTGCTCGCGTCGCGCGAGCTCGACGGCCGGGCGCCGGGCAGCGCGGGCAGCCGCGCCGCGCACGCGTTCGTGATCGATCGTTTCCGCTGCCTGGGCCTCGTGCCGGGCGGTGACGCCGGCGGGTTCACCCAGGCGTTCGCGATCGACGGCACGCCGGCCGCGAACGTGATCGGCTACGTCGCGGGCAGCGAGCCCGGCGACATCGTCGTGGTCGGCGCGCACCTCGATCACCTCGGCGGCGGCAAGCTCGGCGCCAACGACAACGCGTCGGGGGTCGCCGGCGTGCTCGCGATCGCCCAGGCGGTGCGCCAGCACGGCCAGCCGCGCCGCACGATCGCGTTCGTGCTGTTCGACGGCGAGGAGGGCGGCCTGCTCGGCTCGAGCTACCTGGTCGAGCACCCGCCTGCCGCGCTGCCGATCGATCACGTCGTCGAGATGGTGAACCTCGACATGATCGGGTCGTACGACGCGCGCCGCGCGGTCTACGCGTTCGGCGCCAGCGGCAAGCTGCCGGCGCGCACGATGCTGGCGAGGCTCGCGCGCGACCACCGCACGCTGAACGTCGGGATCGGCGGGCACAGCGAGCGCGGCGATCAGTACGACTTCTGCGAGCACGGCATCCCGTACGTGTTCTTCTGGACACCGGATCCGCGCTGCTACCACGAGGCGTGCGATACCGCATCGCGCATCGACCTGCCGCACGCCGCCGAGATCGCGCAGCTCGCCGGCGATCTCGTGCTCGCGCTCGCCGATTCGAGCGAGGACCTCGCGGCGTCGCGCAGGCGGCTCGGCTGCGATGCGCGCTAGTGCGCATCTCAAGAACCCCCGCGAGGCGAGACCGAGCGGCGGGAGGCGGATCGCGGCGCACCCCCGGAGCGCAGCGAGGCGCGGGCTTGCCGCCCGTGCCGAGCGAGCACCGGAGGTACGTCGCGAGGCGCCCGCGCCGCGACGGTCGCAGCCC
>DATJAE010000118.1:0-6543 GCA_035516595.1 Kofleriaceae bacterium
GACCCGCGACGGTAGACTGGTTGCCAGTCACAGATGGCCAAGCTGGTCGACGGCTTCAAAGACGGGAAACCCGAGCTCGGGCGTAGGACGTTTTTGGTGCCCGAGAACCACTCGGAGGTGCTGGCCTTGCTCTATCACGAGCAGACCGGCATCGTGGGCGGCCTGCCCGTGGGGCCCGTGACCACCGACCCGTTCGGCGCGCACGGCATCCGCATGTATCCCGATCAGGACCCGGTCGTGCTAGAAGAGACCCGGCGTTACTTCGAGAAGCTCGCAGAGCGGTTCTCGAACGATCTTCCGAAAGCATAGGCATAGCGAGTGATGGTTCTCTGGGCGGTGGCGCTTGCCGCCGCGGCTGCCGGGTGCTCGGGCGCCCAGCATCAGATCGGGTGCACGAAGGACACCGACTGTCGCGATCCGCGCGTGTGCGAGCGCGGCGCGTGCGTCGATCCGCGCCCGCTGCCGGCCGCCGGCGATGCCGGCGTGCGCGATGCCGCGCCGCAGGGCTCGCCCCCGTTCGCGATGTTCGGCGGCGATGCCCGCCACACCGGGCGGCGCGGTGGACCGGCGCCGGCGCGCGCACCGAGCGAGCTGTGGAGCGTCGACGTCCACGGCGTGGTCGCGGGCTCGCCGACGATCGGTCCCGACGGCACGATCTACGTCGCGTCCCACGACGGCGCGCTCTACGCGATCGATCCGGCGGGCAAGCCGCGCTGGTCGTTCAAGACCAGGGACCGGTCGTGGAGCACGCCGGCGATCGCGCAGGACGGCACGATCTACGTCGGCTCGGACGACGACCACCTGTACGCGGTCGCGCCCGACGGCAAGGCGAGGTGGTCGCTGCGGCTGGGCAACTGCGATCCGAAGGGCTTCGGCCCGGAGTCGTCGCGCTGCGACGTCGACGGCGGTCCGACGATCGGCCCGGACGGCACGATCTACGTCGGCGGCGACGGCATCCACGCGGTGTGGCCGGACGGCACGCTGCGCTGGAAGCTCGCCACCGCCGAGCACTGCGCGGGCACGCCGGCGCTCGCGCCCGACGGCACGGTGTACGACGGTTGCCAGGACGACGCGCTCTACGCGATCGCGCCCGACGGCCGCAAGAAGTGGGAGCTGCGCACCGGCGGCGACGTCGACAGCTCGCCCGCGGTCGGCGGCGACGGCACGATCTACGTCGGCAGCGACGACCACGGCCTGTACGCGATCACGCCAGCCGGTCAGGTCGCGTGGCGCGTCTTGACCGCCGCCGACGTGCGCGCTGGCCCGGCGCTCGGGCCCGACGGCACGATCTACGTCGGCAGCTTCGATCGAGATCTCTACGCGGTCGCGCCGACCGGCCAGGTCAAGTGGAAGCTCGCCGCGGCCGACAAGATCGCGTCGACCCCGGGCATCGCGACCGACGGCACCATCGTGTTCGGCGCCCAGGACGAGCACGTCTACGCAGTTTCACCCGACGGCACGCTGCGCTGGCTCGTCCAGCTCGGCGGCGACGTCGACACCACGCCCGCGATCGCGCGCGACGGCACGATGTATGTCGCCGGCGACGACGGGCACCTCCACGCATTTCGATAACGAGATAAGGAACTCATGTCCACGTTCGATCGACAGGCCATCATCGACTGCCTGTCCCGCCTGGTCACACCGGGCATCAAGCTCACCGCGCTCGCCGACGAGCTCGGCGCGCGCAAGCAAGACTACGCCGCGCTGCGCGCGCTCATCCTCGAGCTCGTCGAGGAGGGCATCGTCCAGGTCTTGCCCGGCGGCGCGTTCGCGCTCGCGCCGATGGGGCGGCCCGCCGATCCCAAGGCGACGCCGGTGCCACCGCCGCCGCCGCCCGCGCCCAAGCTGTCCAGGCTGCCCAAGCCGGGCAAGCCGGGAACGACGTCGCGGCTGAAGCGCACCACGCTGCCGTGGAAGCCGGCGGGCGAGGCCTACGACCCCGACGCCGCGACGGTCGCGCCGCGCCCCGCGGCGCCGCCGCCCGGCACGGTCGGCCGGATCACGGTGCACCCGGCGGGCTACGGCTTCGTCGCGACCGACGACGGCGAGACCGTGTTCGTGCCCGCCAAGTACCGCGGCACGTCGCTCGACGGCGACCGCGTGCAGGTCGACACCTGGCCCGGCGTGCGCGGCACCGAGGGCCGCGTCACCGAGGTGCTCGCGCGCGGCCGCGCCCGGCTGACCGGCGTGCTGCGCCGGGTCGGCCGCGCCGTCTACCTCGAGCCCGACGATCCGCGGATCGCGGCCGACTACGGCCGGGTCGGCGTCGACAGCGCGCCGGTCGGCAAGGACGGCGACGCGGTGGTCGTCGAGATCACGCGCTATCCCGACGCGGCGCGCCGCGAGCTCGCCGGCAAGGTGCTCAAGGTGCTCGGCGACCCCGACGATCCGCGCACCGAGATCGAGAAGATCCTCGCCTGCGACGCGATCCCGCTCGAGTTCCCCGAGGACGTCGTCGCACAGGCGCAGATCACGCCGCAGGAGGTCGGCCCGGCCGACCTCGCCGATCGGATCGACCTGCGCGATCGCCGGTTCTGCACGATCGATCCCGAGACCGCGCGCGACTTCGACGACGCGCTGTGCATCGAGGACGGCCCGCACGGCGGCCCGCGCGTGTGGGTCGCGGTCGCCGACGTGTCGCACTACGTGCGGTGGAACGATCCGCTCGATCGCGAGGCCGCGATCCGCGGCGTGTCGGTCTACCTGCCGGATCGCGTGATCCCGATGCTGCCGCACCAGCTGTCGGCCGGGATCTGCTCGCTCAACCCGCTGGTCGATCGCTGCGCGATGGTCGTGCGGCTCGACTTCCAGGACGACGGCGCGCTGGTCGATGTCGGCCACGCCGCCGCGGTGATCCGCAGCAAGGGCCGGCTCGACTACCCGGGCGTCGCCGCCGCGCTCGAGGGCGACTTCCGCGGCCGGCGCGAGGAGTACCGGACCTGGCAGGGCGAGCTGGCGCGGCTGCACGCGCTGGCGCAGCGGCTGCGCGCGCGCCGCCAGGCCCGCGGCGCGCTCGATCTCGAGATCGCCGAGCCCAAGGTCGTGCTCGACGCCGACGATCCGCGCCTGGTGCGCGACGTGGTCAAGGCCAAGGGCGACCCCGCGGTCAAGCAGGCCTACCAGCTGGTCGAGGAGTTCATGATCGCCGCGAACGAGGCGGTCGGCACGTTCTTCCGCAAGCGCGGCGCGCCGACCGTGTGGCGCGTCCACGCGCCGCCGGTCGGCGATCGCGTGGCCCAGCTCGCCGAGCTGCTCGTGGCGTTCGGCATCCACGTCGACATCGAGGCCGCGCAGACCCCGCTCGGCATGAAGCACGTGCTCGACGAGATCGCGAAGAAGCCGGGCGCGCAGGCGCTGTCGTTCCTGCTGCTCCGCACGCTGACCCAGGCGGTGTGGGACACCGTGCCGATCGGCCACTTCGGCCTGGCGTCGGGCGACTACCTCCACTTCACGTCGCCGATCCGGCGCTACCCGGATCTGCTCGTGCATCGCCTGCTCAAGCATCACCTCCACCGCGACGGCAACGCGTCGGGCGGCGGGTACGCCAAGCCGCCGCCCGGGCCCGACCGGCTCGCCGAGCTCGCCGCCGCGTCGAGCGCGCACGAGCGTCGCGCGATGGAGGCCGAGCGCGAGGCGGTCGCGATGTACCGCGCGTACCTCATGCGCGATCAGGTCGGCCAGCGCTTCGCGGGCACCGTGTCGGCCGTGACCAGCTTCGGGGCGTTCGTCGAGATCGAGGAGCCGTTCGTCGAGGGTCTGATCAAGCTCGACTCGCTGGGCGAGCCGTTCGACTACGACGAGGCGCGGATGCGGCTGTCCGGACGCCGGACCGGCAAGTCGATCGAGCTCGGCGACCGGGTGACCGTCGAGATCAACAACGTGTCGGTGCTGCGCCGCCGGATCGACTTCACGCTGATCGAGGGCGGCACGGAGCGCCACAAGCCGAAGCTCGAGCTGTCGCCGCGCGCGAGCCTGCCCGCCAAGAAGAAGCTCGGGCGCGAGCTCGAGCGCGCGCAGCTCGGTCACGTCGAGCGCGGGGCCGCGACGCGACGCACCGGATCGGGCGGCAAGCTCCGGCTCGGCGTGTCGCATCGCGGCCTCGCAAACAAGCCGCGCGGCAAGAAGCGCTGATCAATCGTCGGCCTCGCCGGCGAACTGGTAGGTGCCCGTCACGCCCGAGATGTCGTAGTGCACCCAGTTGTACGAGAAGATCGCCGAGTTGAACGAGTACTTGATGAACCCGCCCGCGCTCAGCGTCCACTCGTGATCGCCGCCGGCCTCGTTGGTGACGTGGTAGTCGGCCTTGCCGCTCTTGATGCAGATCGCCGCCTCGGTGCTGCTCAGCGAGGACAGGTGCTTCTCGAGCCCGGCGGTCTCGCCGAGCAGGCACCACGTGATCGGATCGCCGTCGTCGAGGTGGCACCACGTCGCCGAGAACGACGACGCCTCGCAGCCATCGAACACCGCCGGCGCGATCCGGTGGGGCGGGGTCGCGGCGGGAAACGTGCGGCCCGCGGCGACCAGCTCGGCGGTGAGATCGGCGATCGCCTGCGGCACGACCTGATCGCTCGCGCTCTCGAGGTAGAGCTGGGTCGGCGACAGCGTCTTGGCGTCGTCGCCGGCGATCGCGGGCTGCGCGTGCGCCGGGTCGCCGCGCTCGGCGACCGAGAACGCCGCGTCGCCCTCGGCGTACATCTCGATCGTCGTCCCGGTGCGCGACACGTACGACGCGACCGGCTGGGCCGGCGCCGAGGGCGATTGCGCGCCGTCGGTGGCACACGCGGCGAGGGACAGGATGCCGGTGAAGAGCATGAATTTCGTCATGCCCCACGAACGCGAGCGCGCCGCGATCTTCCCGCCTACGAGCTCAGCGCGAGCTCATGCGGTGGAAGTACATGCGGACGTGCTCGAGGTCGCGCGCGATCTTGGTCTCGCGCATCCGGCGGACGTCGCGGTCGCTCACCACCAGGGTCGCGAGGCCGTGGACGTCGGCGTAGAGCCGGGTGTGCACGCGCGTGGTGCCGGGCTGGTCGCCGGGCACGAACACGATCTCGCCCCACACCTCGGCGTGCTTGTTGCCGGTGTCCTCGAAGTACACCATGCGCGCCGCGGGCTGATTCTTGAAGCGCAAATTGTCGCGGTTGCCGTCGGGGTGCACCAGTGTCACCAGCGCCTCGACCCCGTGCTGGGATTTCACGATCACCTTGGCGATATCGGGGAACACCTCGACCCAGCGCGGGTAGTCGAGCACGACCTGATAGATGCTCGCGGGGTCGCCGTCGACGACCGTTTCGCCTTCAGTTATCGCGGGATTCGTCGGGCTCTGGTAGACCGTGACCCCCGGCGAGGCATGGGCGGTCGCCGCCCAGGCCGCGACTGCGAGGATCCACGAGAGGCGCACGGGACCTTCGTGCAGCAATGGCCGTGCCGCGTCAAGTTTCGAGTGAATTCGCGGCGAAGCGCACCACCCCCTGTCGGATCTCCCGGCAACTGGTGCCATGGGTGTCAGAGCTCTTGCCGGCTGATCGGGTTGCCTGCCCGTTGCGGGGGTAAGCGCGGCCACTATCGCGCCGACAGCGCCTCGAGCAGCTTGCGGCGGGTGATCGGCTTGGCGACCAGCGCCCGGACGCCGAGGTCGCGCGCGCGCCGGCGATGCTCGGGGCTGGCGCGCGACGTGATGATCACGATCGGCGTCGACTTGAACCGCTCGTCCTTGCGCAGGTGCGCGATCAGATCGAAGCCGCCGAGCTCGGGCATCTCGAGATCCGTCACCACGAGGTCGTAGCGGAGCTGGCGCGTCAGCTGGAGCGCGCGCGCACCGTCCTCCGCGACATCGACGATCCAGCCCTCGCGGCCGAGCATCGACGTCATCGCCTCGCGGATCGCGCGCGAGTCGTCGACCACCAGCGCGCGGCCGGCCAGCACCATCGGCGCGGAGCTCGCGTCGGCGAGCGGCTCGCTCGGCGCGTCGGGATAGACGCGGCGGACGAGCTGCGCCGGATCGAGGATCAGCTGGACCTTGCCCGAGCCGCTGATCGTCGCGGCGGCGTAGAGCGTGAGCGGTGCGAGCAGCGGGCCGAGCGGCTTGATGATGATCTCGCGCGGCCCGACGATCTTGTCGACCGTGCACACCAGGCTCTTGCCGGCGAACGCCACGATCACCGCGGGCCGGCGATCGCCCGACCCGCCGTGGCCGAGCAGGCTCTCGAGCCGGAGCACCGGGACCTGCTCGTGGCGGACCGCCACGACCTGCGCGCCCGGCTCGACCAGCGTGGTGTCGACGACGTGCACCGCGGGGATCGCGTAGACCTGGCCGCCGACCTTGAACAGCATCGCCTGGGCGAGCGAGGTCGACAGCGGCAGGCGCAGCGTGAACGTCGTGCCGCGGCCCGGCGCCGACGCCACCTTGACCTCGCCGCCGAGCCTGGCGATGGTCTGGCGCACGACGTCGAGGCCGATGCCGCGCCCGGCGAGCTCGTCGGCGTCGCCGCGCACCGACACGCCGGTGCCGAGCGCGTCGAGCACGTCGGCGTCGGTCGCGAT